>CAZHGR010000036.1:0-27491 GCA_964532255.1 uncultured Sphingobium sp. | reverse complement strand
GACGGCGTGAATCATAACATGCTGGTATTGCTCAACAACTTTTGGATCGGGCTCTGAACGCGAAATCATGAGTTCTGTGCATTTGCGCTATGGGGTTTACCTCTTGGCCGAAGGCTCAACCGGTTGGTGGCGACCCGGCTGCAGGCCGGGGCCGGAACTGAAGACAGGACATGCGGAATGATCGAGAACTCCGACAAATTCTTTATCGGCGGTGAATGGACCGCACCGTCGACAGGTTCGTCCTTCGCCGTGGTCACACCATCGACCGAAGAGCTGTTCGAACATGTGGCAGAGGCGTTCGAGCCGGACATCGACCGAGCGGTCGCAGCCGCGCGCACGGCATTTGACAAGGGGCCATGGCCGTCCCTCTCTCCCGCCGAGCGCGCGAAATATCTGAAGGCCATCGGCGACATATTGATGGCGCGCAGCACGGCGGTGGCGCGCGACTGGTCTAACGAGATGGGGATCATTCTGCCGGCCGCTCAGGGCGTCGCTGCGTGGGCGGCGGGTACCTATCATTATTATGCCTCGCTGGCCGAGAGCTTCGAGTTCGAAAAGCCGATGCCGCAGCAGTCGGGCAAGTTCGGGCTGCTGGTCCGCGAGCCGGTGGGTGTAGTCGCCGCCATCATCCCGTGGAACGCGCCGCCCTTGCTCACCGCGTACAAGGTCGCGCCCGCTCTGCTGGCGGGATGCACGGTGGTTCTCAAGGCCTCGCCGGAAGCGCCCAGCGCCGCCTATGCGGTCGCGGCGGCCGCTCAGGAGGCAGGTCTCCCTCCGGGCGTCCTCAACGTGCTGACCGCCGACCGTGGGGCGTCGGAGGCGCTGGTTCGCAACCCTGCGATCGACAAGGTCACGTTCACCGGATCGAGCGCCGCCGGCAAGCGGATCGCTTCGATCTGCGGCGAGCGGATAGCGCGATGCACGCTGGAACTCGGGGGCAAGTCGGCGGCGGTCGTGCTGGACGACGCCAATCTGGACGAGGTGGCCAATGCCATGATGGGCAATGCGACCATGATGACCGGCCAGGTGTGTGCGGCACTGACCCGCGTCGTCGTGACGCGCAAACGCCATGACGACCTTGTCGATGCCATCGCCGCGCGCCTGCGGGAGGTCGTCGTCGGTGATCCGCTGACCCAGGGAACGCAGATGGGGCCGCTGGCGATGCGGCGGCAGCGCGACCGGGTCGAGAGCTACATCGAGAGTGGCAAGGCCGAAGGCGCACAACTGATCTGCGGCGGGGGGCGGCCATCCCATCTCGACCGGGGCTTCTACCTCGAGCCGACACTGTTCGCCGATGTATCCAACAGCATGACGATCGCACGCGAGGAGATTTTCGGACCCGTACTGAGCGTGATACCGGCGGATGACGAGGACGCTCTCGTGGCAATCGCCAATGACTCGGACTTCGGCCTTTCGGGCGGCATTTTTACCCCCGATGCCGATCGCGCGTACCGCGTGGCGCGCCGCATGCGCACGGGCACCGTCGGCCAGAATGGCGAATCGCTCGATTTCTTCAACATCGCCTTCGGCGGCTTCAAGCAATCCGGCATCGGCCGCGAAGGCGGCGTCGAAGGGCTGATGCCCTTCCTTGAGACCAAGGCGGTGGTGCTGGCCTCCGCGCCGGCCCATCTCTCCTGACCTCGTAACGATCCCATCTGGAAGCTGTATAATGACAACAGAAATAGAGAGAGTATCCAGCCTGTTCGCATCGGAGGCGCTCGACAGCCCCGTGACCCGCCGGGATGAGGTGCCGCGCAGCTATGCGTCGATCACGGACGCCTGGCTGACCGACGTTCTGTGCCGAGACCATCCCGGCGCGGCGGTGACCGGGCACCGCTTTGACGAGCGAGATGACGGTTCGACGAACCGCCGCCGGATCATGCTGGAGTATAACCAGGCCGGCAAGGATGCCGGCCTGCCCGCCACGGTATTCTGCAAAGCGGCGGAGACGCTGAACAATCGGCTTGTCACCGGCCTGTCACGCGCAGCGCAGTGCGAGGCGGATTTCTACAATCTCGTGCGGGGACGGCTCGAGATCGAAGCGCCCGAAGGGCTCTATGCCCGTTTCGACCCCGAGAATTTCGCCCATCTGATCATGCTGCGCGATCTGCGCGATCGTGCCACATTCTGCGATGATCGTACCGAAATAACGCGCGAGCTCGCGGAGCAACAGATTCGCACGCTGGTGAACCTGCATGCGCGCTTTTATGAAAGTCCGGAATTCGGCAGTGCTGCGCTGCCGTACATTACCTGGCCGCAATGGTGGGAACGCATGATGGCGGCCTCACCCGATTTCGCGGCCTGCTGCGATCAGGCGTTCGGAGAGTGCGAGGACATCATGCCCGCACGCCTGTTTGCGCGGCGCAACGAAATCTGGCCGGCCACCTCACAATCGGTTGAGGCACACAACCATCTTCCGCAAACGCTCATTCACTGCGATGTCCATCTGAAGAACTGGTACATCGCCAATGATGGCGCGATGGGCCTGAGTGACTGGCAGATCACTTGTGTCGGGCACTGGTCGCGCGACCTCATCTACACCATGACGACGGCGTTGACGGTCGAGAACCGGCGCGCCTGGGAGCGGGAGCTGGTCGAGCTCTACCTAGACCTGATGGCCGAACGCGGAGTGCCGCGCGAACCGATTGACCAGGTGTGGACGGCGCTGCGCCAACAGTTGATGACCGCCCTGGCGTTCTGGACGATCACGCTTCGTCCTGCGGAAGGCATGCCCGACATGCAGCCGCTGCGCACGACGCGTGAGTTCCTCAACCGCTTGCTTGTCGCCATCGACGACCACCAGTCGCTGGATGCTTTCTAGGAGGCGGCCATGGAAGTCACGGTTTTGACAGAACGCTGCGTGGGGCAGGGGATGTGCGTGCTCTACGCGCCTGAGGCATTCGTCCAGAGCGATGACGACGGCTGCGCGCGGGCCAGGTGCCGACAAGTGCCGAAGGATCAGGAGGATGCTGTGCGGCGGGCCGCCGACGCGTGCCCGGAACAAGCCATCATCATCACCGAATAGGTAGGAGCGTGAGCATGGATCAGAGCATCGGGACGAAGGACAATCCGATCGCCTTCGATCATGAGTCCCCCGAGCATGCCGAGAACTGGCAGGAAGAGTTTCGCGAGTTGCGGGGCAAGTGCCCTGTGGCCTGGACTGACCGGCACGGTGGCTACTGGCTGGCGACGTCCTACGACGCCGTGGTAGAAATGGCTCGCAACACGGAGGCATTCTCGAGCGAGAAGACCTTCGACCCGGCGACGGGCACTGGAACCGGCGGCATCACCATTCCCTTCACGCCCATTCCGCGTGGCCTTCCCGTCGAAGCCGATCCCCCGGAATGGAACGCGATGCGCGGCTTCATCAACCGCCGCTTCGCGCCCAAGGCCGTCGAGGCGTATCGCCAGGACGCGCGGAGTTTTGCCACGGCGCTGCTCAACCGCGTCATCGAAACCGGTGAGATGGACCTCGTCAACGACTTTACCGGACCCGTCCCCGCCATGGTGACCATGAAGCTGATGGGACTCCCGCTTTCTGAGTGGCGCGAATTTGCCGATCCCCTGCACCGGATGGTGTTCACGCCGAAGGAAGCCCCGGAATATCCCGATGTCGTGGGCGCGGTGGGTTGGATATTCCGGCGCTGCGCCGAGGAGTTCATGCGCTACAAGGACCTGCCGGAGGAGGACAATCTCCTGTCCTATTTCGCGCATCAACCTGTCGAAGGGCGGATGCTCAGCATCGACGAGGTGCTGTCGTTCTCAAACAACATCATCACTGGCGGCGTCGACACCACTACGGCGCTGACCACCCATGCGCTTGAATATCTGGCGCGGCACCCCGAGGCCAAGGCGCAACTGATGGCGAATCCTTCGCTGGTGCCGTTCGCTCGCGAGGAGTTCCTGCGCATCTTCACGCCGATCCATTGCCTTGCCCGCAACGTCCAGAAGGATGTCTCGGTCGCGGGACAGGACCTGAGCGAAGGCGACCGGGTGATGCTTGCCTGGGCGGCCGCCAATCGCGACCCGGCGGTGTTCGACGAGCCTGACGAGGTCCGCTTCGACAGGGCTTCCAATCGCCACCTCGCCTTTGGCTCGGGCATCCATCGCTGCATCGGTTCGTCGTTCGCGCGGATGATGTTCGAGGAGATGATTGCGCAGATGTTCGCACGTATCCCCGAGTGGGAAGTCGATTATGCCGGTGCGCATCGCTACCGCTCGGTGGGAACGATCAACGGCTGGGAAACGATGCCCATCCGTTTTGCACCAGGACCGCGCGTCGCGTGCGACCTTGAAATCTGAACGGGGCTGATGAGCGGAATGGACGACCCCGATTATATTATCGTCGGAGCCGGTTCGGCCGGCTGCGTGCTGGCCGAGCGCCTTTCCGCCAACGGTCGCCGCAAGGTGCTGTTGCTCGAGGCCGGGCCGGGCCATCGGCACCCGTTCATTTCCATGCCCAAAGGCGTTGGCAAGATTTTGGGGCAGGCCAGCCATACCTGGCGCTATCTGACCGAAGCGCATGACGGCATCTCCGCCGAGCCATGGATTCGCGGGCGCGTGCTGGGCGGGTCGAGTTCGGTCAACGGGATGATGTATTTCCGTGGGCAGATGGCTGATTATGACGACTGGGCATCGGCGGGTGCCACCGGCTGGGACAGCGGCGAGATGGCCCGCGTCTTTACCGAGATGGAGGGGCACGAAGGCGAGAGGGGCGGCGATGGCCCGCTGGCGCTGTCGACCCCGCAGTCCCGCGACCCGCTTGCCGAAGCCTTCATCGCGGCAGGCGAGGCCATGGGCGTGGCGCGTGTCGATGACCTCAACAATCCCGCGCAGGAAGGGGTGGGCTATGCGACCCAGACCATCAGGCGCGGTGTTCGCGTCAGCGCCGCACGGGCCTTTCTCGATCGCGCGGCTAAACGCCCCAATCTCCGCATCGTCACCGGCTTCGAAGCTGACAGGGTGCTGTTCGACGGTCTTCGCGCCTGTGGTGTCGCGGGTCGCTCGCCATCGGGCGATGTCCGCTTCCTGACTTCGGGCGAGGTCATCCTGTCGGCGGGCGCGCTTAACAGTCCGGCGATCCTTCAGCGGTCGGGCGTGGGCAATGCCCATCTGCTGCGCGGACTCGGCATCGACGTCGTGGCGGACAATTCGGACGTGGGTGAAAATCTGCTCGAACACCGCGCGCTGATGCTCCACTATGACCTGGCCGGACCGCTCGGCGATAATGCCCAGTTCCACGGGGCGCGGCTGGTGGCGAACGTGCTGCGCTACGGCCTGACCCGGGGCGGGCCGATGGCCTCCCCGCCTTATCCGCTGGCTGGGTTCTTTCGCAGTCGGCCGGGCCTCGATCGTCCCGACGCGGAAATCATCTTCGCACCCTATTTGACCCGCATGACCGAAAAGGGGCCCGAGATCGAGCGGCACCCCAGTTTTCACGTGTTCAGCTTTCCGGCGCGGACGCGAAGCCGGGGCAGCGTGAGGATCGGCAGTCGCGACATGGCGACCCCGCCGCAGATCAGGCCGAATTATCTTTCCGACCCCTATGACCGCGACGTGACCGTCTCGTCCTACCGCTTTACGGTCGCGTGGATGCGCCAGCCGCCGATTGCGCGCCTCATCGCCCGCGAACGGGCGCCGGTTACCGAGATCGAAACCGACGACGATATCCTGCGCTATTATCGGGAGCAAGGCACTTCGACCTTCCACTCCTGCGGCACGTGCCGCATCGGGTCGACCGCCGACGCCGTCGTCGATGCGCGTCTGCAAGTGCGCGGCGTCTATGGTCTGCGGGTGGCCGATGCATCGGTTTTCCCAACCATGCCCTCGTGCAACATCAACGGGCCGGTGATGGCGACCGGCTGGCGAGCAGCAGAACTTATTCTGGCGGGCAACAGGTAGCGTTGCGCGTATAAAGTGAAATCTGCCCCGGGACAAAACTGCCTTCAGTCATAGACCAGATGCACGTGCCTTGCGGATTGTCGCTTTGGGAGGTTCTGCTAGTTTACCGCAAAACAGAGTCGGCGCGTGCGAAAAGCCGGCGGCGTAGGGTGAGGCTTATATGCGAACGGTGCATTGGCAACGCTGCTTCGAAGGTTTGTTGCTTTCTCAGGAAAGTCACGCGTGGAGCGCCGGTATCCAGTTCGTGCAGCAGGAAGACTATTTCAATTTGCAGCAGGCTGGCACGCGCCGTCCGGTGCGCGCCCGCGTGGCGCAGCCGATCAGCGCCAAGCAGCGGTTCGGCAGGATCGTGCTGACTCCGGCCGGTGCAGGCATTCCCGTGGAAACCGTGGGCGTCGAAGTGGATTTCCCGGTCCGCAAGTTCGAGTTCGACGCCGCCTGGCTGAACGCGCAGTTGCCCGCTTCGTTGGACTTCGATTTCCGTCAGGCCTGTGTCCAGCCCATTTTCGATGAGCCTGCCATCGCCGCAACGCTTGACCGGATTTATGACGAGCTGATGGTGCCCAAATCGGACAGCGCCCCCCTCCTGATGTCGCTGGTCCGCATACTCGCCATCGATACCGCCCGTTGCCTGATCGCCCGTTCGAGCCAGTCCGAAATTTCGCTCCGCAGCCTCTCGCACGAGCAGATCGCGCGTATCCGCCATCTGATCCAGACCACCGAATTCAGGGACCTCACGCTTGCGCATATCGCGGACCGGCTGGACATGCGGCAGCCACGGCTTCGCGAGATGTTCCGGCGCGCGACGGGAACATCTCTTCGCGAAGAGATACACGAGGCGCGGGTCCATGCCGCCTGTCGCCGACTGGTGGAGGCCGATGAGCCGCTCAAGGTCGTCGCTCACCAGCTCGGCTTCAGACATGCCAGTGCCTTTTGCTACTGGTTCAAGCAATGTACGGGCCTGACGCCCACGGAGCACCGAAGCCGCAGACTTCGTACTTCAGCGGAGCCGCTGAGCAGCACCGTCAGACACTGACATTCCATTTCCATTGATCCTGATTTTCGAGCTGGAGGCGTATGCGCCATTTTCCTGTTGTCATTCGGCTGACCGGCGCCATGGCGGCGCTACTGGCTGTGGCGGTGATCGCCGATAGACAGGATGGCACTGCATCCGCCGCTCCCGCCGCCTCTGCCGAAAGCGCGAAGGTCTGGCCAGGCGAGGCGCTTTTCAACACAAGCTGTGCCGGCTGCCATAATGGCGGCAGTCCCAAGGCGCCGCCCCTCTACAGCCTTCGGAGCATGGCCCCTCCGACCGTGCTCGCGATCATCGACAATGGTGCCATGAAGGACATGGCGGCGGAATTGACGCCGCTGGAGCGACGGCAGGTCGTCGAATATGTGACCCAGACCGACCTCGCCGACTACAAGGCACCGCCACCGCCCAAGACCTGCGACGCGGCCCACGCTGGTTTCGACATGACCAAGCCGCCCGCTGCGGTGGGGTGGGGCTATGACAATCGTCGTTTCGTTCCGGCGGCAATCGGCGGCCTTTCGGCAAATGATCTCCCCCGGCTCAAGCTGAAGTGGGCGTTCGCCTATCCGGATGCGACACAGGCGCGCTCGCAGCCAGTGGTCGCGATGGGTGCGGTCTTTGTTGGCAGTCACAATGGCCAGGTGTTCGCGCTTGACCTCGCAAGCGGCTGCGCCCGGTGGTCCTTCACCGCTGCGGCCGAAGTCAGGAACGCGATTGTCGTCGAGCCATGGCGGAAGGGCGAGCAGCCGGCCCAGCCGCCCCGCGCGTTCTTCGGTGATGTCCTCGGCAACGTCTATGCCGTCAACGCTGTGACTGGTGAGGAGCAGTGGCGCACAGAGGCCGGAGACCACAATGCAGCAGTAATTACCGGCAGTCCGGCGCTGTGGGGCGACACCCTTTATGTGCCGGTCTCATCGCTGGAGACCGGCGCTGCGGAAAATCCGGATTATGCCTGTTGTACCTTTCGCGGCTCGGTGGTCGCGCTTGATGTCGCAACCGGTGCCGAGAAGTGGCGAGCGCATACGGTGCAGAAGACGCCTGAACTCGTGGGCAAGACAGCGCGCGGCGTGGACATTTTCGCGCCTTCGGGCGCGCCTGTCTGGGGCTCTCCGACCATCGATACCAAGCGTGGCCTCCTCTACTTCGGCTCGGGGGAGAACTACACCTCGCCTGCCGACGAGAGTTCGGATGCAGTCATCGCTGTCGATCTGCGCACCGGACAGCGTCGCTGGTCCCGGCAAATCCACGCGAACGATGCCTGGAACAACAGTTGCATGTACAAGGACCATCCCAATTGTCCTAGCCAGCGCGGGATGGATCAGGACATCGCCAGTTCGGTCCTGATCGTCGATATCGGCGAGGGCCGGGACATACTGGTCGCGGGATCGAAGTCCGGCGTCCTGACGGCGGTCGATCCCGACCGCGACGGCGCGCTGCTGTGGCAGGTCAAGGTCGGGCGCGGCAGCCTGCAGGGGGGCGTCCACTTCGGCATGTCGTCGGAGGGGACGCGGATCTACGTGCCGATCTATGATTCGAAGACGACGCCGCTGGGCGAGACCTATGACGATCGCGGTTTTCCGGGAATGCACATGGTCGATGCCCGCACGGGCAAGCTGGTCTGGAGCGGCCCGTTCTTCGATGACTGTCGTGGCCGGGACTCCTGCGAGCCGGGCATTTCCGCCGCATCGACTGCCATTCCGGGCGCTGTCATCGCAGGGCATCTCGACGGATGGCTGCGCGCCTATGATGGCGTCACCGGCAAGGTGCTGTGGCAGACCGACACTATCCGCAAATTTCCGACACCGAACGGTGTGATCGCTCGCGGCGGCTCGATGAGTGGCCCCGGTCCGGCGGTTTATGATGGCCATCTCATCACCAATTCGGGCTATGGCTTCGCATTCAAGATGCCGGGCAATGCGCTGCTTGTTTACAGCATCGACGGCAAGTGACGCAGCAGGGCGAGACGCGAAAAAGGGGACGCGATGACCATTCAGGACAAGGTGGAGCTGGATCATTGCGTGATCGCCTCGACCGATCTCGATCGCACCGACGCCTTCTACAGCGCCGTCTTCGGAGCTGTTGTGGAAAAGCCGATGCCGTTGTTCCGGCAGTATCGGATCGGTGGGCACATGCTGAACGTCCATGGACCGGGACTGGCCGACGTCGCACCGCCGGAGCTTCTTGCCCGAATTCCAGTCGTACCGGGTAACAGCGACCTGTGTTTCGCCTGGGGCGGCACGTGCGACGCGTTGCTCGACCATCTCGCGTCATGCGGTGTGGAGGTGACTGTCGGTCCGGAACGGCGCGAAGGTGCGCGGGGGGCGGGGACCAGTTACTATTTCCGCGATCCGGACGGCTCGCTGCTGGAGTATATCGTCTACGACAAGGGCTGAACTGCCCCCCTCAACGCCATAGCCCGAAGCAATTGCGCAGTTCGCGCACGAACAGTTCGGGTTGCTCCATGGCGGCGAAGTGGCCGCCGCGATCCAGTTCGGACCAGTAGACCAGATTGGTGTACTGTTTTTCGACCCAGCGTCTTGGCGGAGCGAAAATCTCGCGCGGAAAGATCGAGCAGCCTGCTTTCACTGGCGTCCGGTGTGGCTGAAAGCCGGTGGCCATGCTTTCCCAATAAAGTCGGCCCGATGACGCGCCGGAATTTCCGAGCCAGTAGAGCATGATGTTGTCCAGCAACTCGTCACGCGTGAACGTCGACCAGAGGTCGTCGCCGCTGTCGCTCCACGCCCAGAACTTCTCCAATATCCAGGCCGCTTGGCCCATGGGCGAGTCAGCAAGTGCGTAGCCGAGAGTCTGCGGCCTGGTGGATTGCAGCCTGGCATAGCCCGACTCCGTTTGGTCATAGGCCGCCAGGCGCGCCAAGGCATCGGCTCCGTCCGGGCCAGGAGCGGCAAGGTCTTCCGCGTCAGGGAACCCCAGCGGCATGTTGACATGGATGCCGATGCACTCCGGCGCGCCCAGACCCCCAATGGCGGTCGTCACCGAAGCGCCCCAGTCGCCGCCCTGCGCGACGAACCGATCATAGCCGAGCCGCCGCATCAGTTCGACCCACGCGCTGGCGATCCGATGGACACCCCAGCCGGTCTCGCGTGGTTTGTCCGAAAAGCCATAGCCGGGGAGCGAGGGGATCACGAGGTGAAAGGCGTCGCGGGCATCGCCGCCATGTTCGTCCGGGCGGGTCAGCGGATCGATCACCTTGAAGAACTCAACCACTGATCCTGGCCAGCCATGGGTCATGAGCAAGGGCAGGGCGTCTGCGTGCGGGGACCGGATGTGCAGGAAGTGGATATCAAGGCCGTCGATCAAGGTCGCCGACTGACCCAGCAGGTTCAGTCGATCCTCGCAGACCCGCCAGTCGTAGCGGTCCCGCCAATAGTCCCGCAGATCGAGCATCACAGACAATGGCACACCTTGCGACCGGTCGGCCACTGTCTCCGGATCAGGAAAACGGGCAGTGTCAAGACGAAGGCGAAGGTCGTCGATGCGCGATTGCGCTATCTTTGTCTGGAGCGGGCGGATGATTGTCACGGGAAAGCTCCAGAATGGATCAGGGTGGCACCGGCAAACGCCAAACATACCGCCTTCTGGCCCCGGCGCATCAATGGATCATTAACATCGCCGCGCCATGAATGTCGCAGTTTGCCGGATTTCTGGCGCCTGATCATGAACAGTCAAGATTGGGAGCCAGTGTAGCAAACCCCGGCGGGCCCAACTGCTTTAATAGGGACCGTGCCTGAAAACTGGCTCGTTAGGGAGGAGCTTGAAAATGAACAGAACTAAGTCCGTATTGCGTGCGTCGCTGATGGCCGGCGGCGCACTGCTCGCGCTGCCGCAGGTGGCGCTCGCTCAGGAAGCCGCGCCGCAGGATTCGTCGCTTGAGGCGGCAACCGGCGACGAGATCGGCGAAATCATCGTCACCGCGCGTAAGCGGAACGAGACTCTCATCTCGGTTCCCGTTGCTATCACCGCGGTGACAGCCAACGAGCTGTCGCGCAGTGCGATCAACGGCACCGATGCGCTCGCGCGCAAGATTCCGGGCCTCGTCGTCGGCGAGGGTGGCGGTACGGTCCAGGGGGGATCGATTTCGCTGCGCGGCATTTCGGCGGCCGACTCCAACCCGCTGGGTGATCAGGCCGTGTCGTTCAACATCGACGGCGTGCAGGTCGCGCGTGCGTCCATCCGGCGCATGGGTGACTTCGACTTGGCCAGCGTCGAAGTTCTGAAGGGACCGCAGGCCCTCTTCTTCGGAAAGAACAGCCCCGGCGGCATCATTTCCACACGCACCGCCGACCCGACCGACAAGTTCGAAGCGGGTGGCAAGATCGGCTATGAGTTCAATGCCGACGAAGTCCGCGGCGAGGGCTATGTTTCCGGTCCCCTGACCGACTCGATCGGCGCGCGCCTGGCGTTCTACGGCTCCACGATGAAGGGCTGGTCCGAAAACCTGCTGGCTCCCACGGACCCGTTCGCCAGCGATCAGCGCACGCCGAAGAACGACGAATATGCATTCCGCGGCACGCTGAAATATGACAATGGCGGTCCCTTCCGTGCCCGCTTCAAGCTGTCGTATAACAATGCCGAAGGCAACAGCAGTACCGGCAATCTGCAGACCGTCGACTGCCCGGGCGGCACGCCGTCGCTGGGTGGCCCCAATGACTGCAAGGCCGATGACCGCGTCGTCCTGGCGTCGATCGGGACAGACATGGCGAAGATCAGTCGGTTGGACGGATTGAGGATAGGCGGAGTTTTTGTACAGGGGCCACTCGCCACAACAGCCAACCCTGCGGGCAATCCCGCACTGCCTTATTCGTCGTTCGGCGATGGCTCGCTTTACTCCAAGCAGAAGCAATGGCTCTCAGGTCTTGAGCTCAACTACGACATCACCGACGAATTGACGCTGACGTCCGTCACCGGCTACTACAAGCTGGACTTCTTCAACCGTGCTAACTTCACCGCGACAAACCGCGCCGACGCGATCCTGGGGTCGGTCAATCTTCTCGATATCCGCGAGATCAGCGAGGAAGTGCGCTTGGCGAGCGACTTCAGTGGGCCGTTCAACTTCATTGTCGGTGGCCAGTATCAGGATAGCAATGCCAAATCTGCTTCACTCGCAGCATTCGGTGCGATCGCCGGTCAGACAACGGTGCTTGGAGCGGGCGCAGGAGCCGGACCTTTCGTTGCGTCAAACTACTATCTCAATCAGGACGGCATAGCCTATTCCTTCTTTGGGCAGGCCCAGTTCAAGCCGATCCCCGAAGTGGAAATCGCCGCAGGCGGTCGCTACTCGCATGAAGAGAAGAAGCTGATATCGGTCGTCAACCGTGCGCATGAGCTGGTCAACAATACTACTGTGACAGGCGCGCTATCCAACGGTCTGAACAAAAAGACATTCAACAATTTCTCGCCCGAAATCTCGATCAGCTATCGGCCAAATAGCAACCTGAACATCTACGCCAATTACAAGCGTGGTTTCCTTTCGGGGGGCTTCAACGGCGGCTCGTTCGACGTAGCGCAGGATTTTGGCTATCGTCCGCAGAAGGTGAAGGGCTTCGAAGGCGGCATCAAGGGCAGTTTCGCCGACGGTATGATCAGCACCGATCTTGCGCTCTACTCCTATAAGATCGACGATCTCCAGGTGCAGGTGACCACGCAGGGCACGACGCAGACATTGCGCAATGCTGGTAAGGTCTCATCGAAGGGCGTCGAGTTCAGCCTGAACGTGCGGCCGGCTCGTGGCTTCTCTCTGTACGGTAATGTCGCGTACGCCGATGCGAAGTACGACGAGTATCTCGCGTCCTGCTATACGGGTCAGTTGGCAAACAGCCCCGGTACAGGTGTTGGTCAGTGTGCCGATAGAAATCCGAGCCCGACTGTCGCGCAGAACCTTCAGAACCTTGCCGGAACTCAGTTGATCCGCACCCCCGAATGGGCCGGTAACGCTGGTTTCGTCTATGACACCCTGTTGACGGATTCGATGACGATCGAATTTGCCGGTGGGTTGACCTTCAGCGACAGCTACATCACCAACGCCAGTTCGCAGCCGCGCTCGCGTTCCCCCAGCTATACGCTGTTGGATGCCTCCGTGCGCCTTGCGGAAGTCGACGACAAGTGGGAAGTGGCGCTGATCGGACGTAACCTGACCGACAAGTACTACTGGGTGCGCACGTCGGATAATCCGGCTAACTCGGTGAACCCGGGCCAGCTGGCCGACTCGACGGCATCGGTCAGCCGCGGTCGTGAAGTCATGCTTCGCGTCGGCTTCAAATACTGAGCTGGTCGGACTGTGACTGAATGTGGCCGCCTCCCTCACGGGGGGCGGCCTCTTTTTTTGATCTCGGTCGGGCGCGGCAGACGCCCGGGTCCGACCGCAGCGGAGATGGCGGTGTGAGTGATACAAGCGCTGAAGGTCGGACGGGAGCCAAGCGGCCGAAATTGTGGATGGAAGATCTGGCGGTCGGCCAGACGTTCCGGTTCGGCGATTATCCCGTTGTTCGTGAAGAGGTGATCGACTTCGCAACGCGGTACGATCCGCAGCCCTTCCACATAGACGACGCGGCGGCCGAGAGGTCCGTCTTCGGCCGGCTTTGCGCCAGTGGGGTTCACACAATGGCGATGGCGCACCGGCTGCAGATGGGCGGCTTCGGTGACATCGGGCTACAGGTGCTCGCCGGCGTGGGCATGGACGAGTTTCGGCTGCACCAGCCGGTATTTCCCGGCGACACGCTGCACATGGATGTCGAAATTACCGAGATGCGGCCGCTTCGTTCCAAGCCGGATCGCGGGCTGCTTCACTATGTGACGCGGGTCTCGAACGAGAAGGACGAGGTCGTCCTGACGTATCTGAGCACCCTGATCATGGCACGCCGCCCTACGGCCGACCAGGCACCGACATGAAGAGGGCGGCGCTGCGGTGACCGCGCGCCGCCCTCGATTTCCAACGCGTTGACGTCAGGCGGTGAAGCCGCCGTCCGCGACCAGCATGGAGCCCGTGGTGAAGCTGCTCATGTCGCTCGCCAGGAATAGCGCGGCCTTGGCGATTTCGCTGGCATGACCATGGCGGCCCATCGGGATCATCGAGTTCATGAGTGCGGTCGCATCGCCGCCCCCGATCATCGGGCTGAACGATTCTTCGATATGTGTCTGAAAAGCATTGTCGATGGGGCCGGGATGCAGGCTGTTGACCCGGATGCCCTTGCCCGCCAGCTCCTTGGCAAGCGAACGCATCAGGCCGATCTGCGCGTGCTTTGCGGTGCAATAGGCGTAGATGCCGGGGCTTCCCCCCAGTCCCGCGACGCTGGAATTGATGATGATCGAACCACCTGCACCCATGTGCGGAATGGCATATTTGCAGCCGAGGAAGGCGCCGCGCACATGGACGCGGAAAACGCTGTCGAGGCCGTCGTCCGGATAATCCTCGATGCCGGCGAGAACACCCGAATTGCCGGCGTTGCAGAACAATACGTCGATCCGGCCCCAGCGCTTCACCGCCTCGTCTACGAAGGCGCGGGTCTGCGCCACATCGCCCACATCGCCCACGCAGGTGGCGATCCGGTCCGACGGCAGATCGGCTGCGGCTGCGTCCAGCGCCTCCTGCGACAGGTCAACCAGAAGGACCTTTCCGCCCTGCTCGATGAACAGGCGCGCCGTTGCCAGCCCGATGCTTCCCGATCCGCCGGTGATAATGCAAACTTTGTCCTGCAGCATGGTCAAGGCGCTCTCCTGAAGCAAAGGGTCGATGACGATCGCCGTCGTCTGGAACCCCATGGGTCTAGACGGGACGCGGCATCCTGTTCTGTGCGGTGTCCGGGATAGCCCCGGCGATGTCAAAGCCTCTCAGGGCAACGAGACTAGCCCGGTACTGAGACCTGCGGCCTCGGTGACGCGTCCAGCCTGGCCTCAGGCGAGGTCGGCGCGTAGCCGGGCGGCCGCGCGGACGAGATAGGGGTAACCGTCGGGCACCGCCTCCAGCATCGTCAGAAAGCCGTGAATCATGCCCGCCGCTTCCTCGCTGTGGACGCTCCCTCCAGCCCGCCGCAGCGCCTCCGCATAGGCCAACCCCTCGTCGCGCAGGGGATCATATTGCGCGACGATGATCGTCGCAGGGGGCAGTCCCGCCAGGTTTTCATGGCGCAGGGGGGCGGCAAATGGGCTGACCTCCGAAAGATCGCCCACATAATGCTGCCAGAACCAGCGCATCATCGTCGTCGACAACAGGCCGCCGTCGCCACCATTGGCCCGGTAGGAGGCCGTCTCGAAATTCGCGTCGGTCACAGGGTAGATCAGCAACTGATGGCGCAGGGCGGGGCCGTTCTCGTCGCGCGCGCGGATCGCGACCGCTGTCGCCAGATTACCCCCGGCGCTGTCGCCCGCCACCGCCAGTCTCCCGGCGTCGATGCCCAGCTTCGCGGCATTGGCCTGAACCCAATTCAGCGCGTCATAGCAATCGTCGAGGGGACCGGGGAAGGGTGTTTCAGGAGCGAGCCGATAGTCCAGCGAAAGCACGGCCGCGCCGCTCTCCCGGGCCAGGGCGCGGCAGAGCGAATCGTGCGTCTCGATCGAGCAGACAACCCAGCCGCCGCCATGGAAGAACAGGATCAGGGGCGGGGGTGCCGATGACTCTTCCGGCAGGTAGAGACGGGCGGCGACATCCCGCCCCGGCAGATCGAGAACGAGGTCGCGCATGCCCGTCAGAAATGGAAGCGCTTCGCGGGGCATCGCTGCCACTCCGGCGCGCATCTGTTCGGGCGTGATCGTATCGAAGTCGATCGGCGGCAGTTCGGCCAATGCTGCCAGGACGGCCGCTACCTGCGGGTTCAGTGTCATCTCCACTCCCATCGCGCTCAATACTGTTGTTGCAGGATTATGAGGCCCCGGAGGTTGATCAGCAAGTTGTTGGATCCGTTGGTTGCGGGCATCCGTGCGGGTATATTGTCCGCTGCCCGCATGAACCTTGACCTTGGGTGCCGTGCAGCCGCTTTTCATCGATGGCGAACGCATGGAGCAGGCAGACCTCAGGTCTGCCGTATGGCGAGCGCATCAACCGCGATCATCATCGCTCCGCCTTCGACATCGCGAAGACGGAATGCGGTTTGACCGTGGTGTCTTCCGGATCAATCACCGTGCCTCTTCGGCAAGAGAAACAGCAATCGCAACTGGAACAGGAGTTTCCCCGATGAACGGAATCAAGGTCACCCTTAAGGTCAAGCTGCAACCCGATGCAGTGGACGGCTTTTGCGCGGCGCTGCCCGAGATGGTCAAGGACACCGCCAAGCGACCGGGGTTTCGCGACCTGTGCGTCGTTCGTCATGCCACCGAACCCGGCACCGTGATGTTCATTGAAACATGGGACAGCGAGCAGGCCTATCACGACTACATCGCGTGGCGCACCGAGCGCGGCGAGATGGACGGAATGACCGCGATCGTCACCGAGCCGCCGCAGCTCGATTTCTGGCCGGTGCCTGTAGCTGAGGCCTGACCGGACCACAGGCAAGACGTCCCGGCGGTGCGGCCACGATCCGCGCCGCCGCCCGCCTGCCATAGCGCGTCAGTCCGGCGTGCCGCGCAATACCGGAACCAATGCCCCGCTGATGGCGCGGGCCCGGGGCGACGCCAGAAAGACGATGATATCGGCGATGGCTTCAGGCCGCACCCACTGGCTGAAGTCAGCGTCCGGCATGTCGGCGCGGTTCGTTGGCGTATCGATGATGCTGGGAAGCACCGCGTTGACGGTGATTGTGCTGCCGGCAAGTTCGGCAGCGAGGCTCTCTGTCAAGCGATGGACCGCACTCTTCGAGGCGCCATAGGGGCCCATGCCCGCTGCGGCGCTCAGAGCCCCGGCGGCACCGATATTGACGATGCGGCCCCTGCCTGCCGCCCGAAGTGAAGGCAGGGTGGCACGGGTCATGTTGACGCAGGTCGTCGTGTTGATGGCGTGCATTCGTGCCCACAGATCGGGGCCGGCCTTGTCCAGCGTTTGCCAGACAAACCCTCCGGCGATATTTACCAGAACATCGACCCCGCCAAACTGATTCATCGTTCGTTCGACTGCGCGGGCAGCAGCGGTGGCATCGGTCAGGTCGACGCCGCCCAGGTCCATGCCGTCGGGATTTTCGTCGGCAGCGTCCGGTGCAAAATCGACGCGGACCACCCTGTCGCCTTCTGAACGGAACGCCTTGGCGACAGCCTGGCCGAGAATGCCGAAGCCGCCGGTAATAATAATGGTACGTCCGCTCATGGTCGCTTCTCCTGCCACATTGCCGTTGTCGGTCCCGTCAATCGGACGCAAGATCGAATACTGCATCGGCGAATGCACCGGGGGCTTCCTGCGGCAGGTTATGGCCGACCCCTTGCAAGATTCGACACTCCCAGCGGGAGAGGAAGCGGTCGCGATCCCGCCCGGGCGCGGCGGGCAACAGCCCGGCATCGCCATAGAGCGCGATCGTCGGAACCTGGATTGCAGGTTGCTCGCTTTCGAGCCGCGTAGCCAGCGCGAGCAGGTCGGGGTCGCCGGCTACCAGCCCGCTGCGGTGGCGATAGGAGTGAAGGACGACCTCAACGAAATCGGGCGAGTCCAGGCTTTCCGCTGACTGGGCGAAGATGTCGTCGCCAAACGACCAGTTCGGCGACCAAAGGGTCCAGAGAAGACGACAGAATCCCCTTCGGTTGCTTTCGAGCATCGCCCGCCCGCGTTCGGTGTGGAGATAATATTGATACCAGAGCACATGCTCGACTTCCGGGGGCAGCGGCGCGGTAACGGGGGTGCCGAACAGATTATAGCCGCCCCCGGTCACCAGTCCGCGAACCATGTCGGGCCGTACGGCGGCGGTGACACAGGCGGCGCGACCGCCCCAGTCATAGCCCGCAACGACAGGCCGATCGAGCGCGAGTGCGGCGATCAGGTCGATGAGGTCGGTACCGAGCGCGGCCTGCTCGCCGGAGCGGATCGTGTCGGCGGAGAGGAAGCGGGTCGGGCCGAAGCCGCGCAGATAGGGGACGATGACGCGGAGCCCCCGCTCGGCGAGCACAGGTGCCACCGAATCATAGGCGCGCGGAGAATAAGGAAAGCCGTGAAGAAGCACGACCGGCAATCCATCCGTCGGTCCGTGCTCCTCAAAGGCGATCGACAGGCGCGACGTGGCCACATGCCGGATCATGGTCATTGCCCCTATCGCTCCTACGCCAGATGATAGTCTTCCATCCTGGCATGCCGGATCGAGTCGTAGGTCACCGACGGCCGCAGCGGGTTGTTCACGATCTGGCGGCCATGTTCGTTCACATAATAGGACTTCAGGCCGTCCATGCCCCAGATGCAGCTATCCTGCGCCGCATCCAGCCGGGCGTTGTACGCATCGAACGCGTCGCGCCGGCATTCGATCGTACGGTGTCCCGATTCGATCATCTTCACGATGCAATCCAGCGAGTATCTGGCCCATAGCTCCAGCCAGGCGAACAGACCACCCGACCGTGCCTGCATATTGGGCCCGTAAATGATGAACATATTGGGGAAGTCGGGCATCGTCACGCCGACATAGGAACGCGCGCCGTCCTTCGACCAGGCTGCCTCGAGCGTGATGCCGTTGCGGCCGGTATAGGCCACCGGCCAGAGGTAACGCTCCGCCTTGAAGCCCCCGGCGACGACGATCATGTCCAGCGGGTGCTCGCGCCCGTCGCGGGTCTCGATGCCCTTCGGGGTGATCCGCTCGATGCCTTCGGTGACAAGGTCCACATTGGGGCGCTTCAGCGCATCGAACCAGCCATTGTCGACAACCAGCCGCTTCGCAAAGGGCGGCCAGTCGGGCATCAGCTTGGCCGCGAATTCGGGATCGTCGGGGAATTCGGCCAGGATGTTGGCGCGGATGTTTTCGCGCAGCAGGTCGTTCTTGCGATTGATCAGGCCGCCGCTCTGTTGCCACTCGGTGTCGATATGCTGGAGAGCGCCGTCGTCGGAGAACATGATGTAGAATGTGTTGAAGTTGTGCCAGTTCCAGTAGTGAGGGACATTGTCCATCAGCCACTGGAAGTCATCGGGGATCGGATCGCGATAATTGTCCATCCGTGAGACCCAGTGGGGTGAGCGCTGGAACACCGATACATGCGCCGCGCTGCGCGCGATGGCGGGCATCAGTTGCGCCCCGGTGCAGCCCACGCCGATGATGCCGACCCGCTTGCCGGTATAATCATAGTCGTGCTGCCACTGGGTGGTGTGGAAGATTCGGCCCTTGAAACCGTCTATGCCGGGAATGTCGGGCATGTTGGGCGCATTGAACAGGCCGGCGGCACTAATGACGACATTGGCGCTGAGCGAACTTTCGGTTCCGTCCGGCCCCGCCAGCGTGACGTCCCACTGCGCTGTCGCTTCGTTCCAGCGCGCATCAGTCAACTCGGTGTTGAAGCGGATATCGCGCCGCAGGTCGAAGTCGTCGGCGATGCCGCGCAGATAGTCGAGCAGTTCGCCCTGCGTGGCGTACCAGTGCTTCCATGGATAGTTGCGCGTCAGCGTGAGCTGGTAGTGATGGCTTGCAATATCGACGCGCGCATCGGGATAGTCGTTGACCAGCCAGGTGCCGCCGACATCATGGTTGCGCTCGATGATCGTGAACGGAATGCCCAGCCGCTGCAGGTGGACGCCGGCCACCAGACCCGCAGCACCCGCACCGATGACAATCACGCGAAAGTCGGAAAGGTCTGTCGGCGCCTTCCCGCTGGACCATTCGATACCGCGCGGGAAAGGGGTGAAGTTCGCTTCCTCCTTGCCGAAACTGAAGAGATAGTCATTGACCGGGCGGCCAACGAGCATGTCCATCAGGTGGCGCAGCGTCGTGTCGTCGGGTACCGGGCAACGGCTGCCTGCACCGGAGCGAAGGAAGGTGAGTGCCTTCTCCCGCACCCGGTCGTCATGCTCCGGGGCAAGGATCGGAACCTCATAGGCACCCGCCCAGAACGGCACATAGACAACCGGCATCTGCGCCAGTTCCTCGTCGCCGGTCGCCTGATAGAGCGCGACGCGAAGGATATTGGTGGACGCCATGGCCAAGGCCCGCCGTGCTGCGACCTCGTCAAATGCTCCGCTTTCCTTGATCGGCTTTGCAGTCATTCGTCCCACTCCCGGTAGGTTATCGTTCTGGGCGACGGCTCTTGCTGCTTGCTGCTGCTACCGCCGCAGCGCGTTACGCCATGGCTTCGGCCATCGGGGCGGGTTGCCGCCCGCGGACCAGCCGGCCCGGCAGCGATCCGGTGGCGACGCCGTTGCGATAGGTGACGGCACCGTTGACGATCGTGGCGACATAGCCTTCGGCGCGCTGGCGCAGACGACGCCCGCCCTTGGGCAGATCGTGGGCGACGCGCGGGGAGGGCAGACGGAGATTGTCATGATCGATCACGTTGATGTCCGCCGCATAGCCGGGAGCGATCACCCCGCGATCATTGAGGCCGACCGTCCGCGCGGTGTCATGCGAGAGTGCCCGGACGATCTCCGGCAGTGCCAGCCGTTCGCCGCGGACGCGGTCGCGGGCCCAATGGGTGAGAAGGAACGTAGGATAGCTGGCGTCGCAGATCACCGCATAATGCGCTCCGCCGTCCCCGAGGCCCAGCACGATATCGGGGTGACGGAACATCTCGAATGCGACGTCGAGATTGCCCGAGGCATAGTTTGCGAACGGCATGTAAAGGGCCGGCTCGCTGCCATGCTCCACCACGATGTCGTAGGCGAGGGCCGCAGGCGCGATTCCCAAAACGGCCGCACGTGCCGCGATCGAGCTTTCCGGCAGTGGCTCGTAGTTGAGCGGATTGCCGATCTCGTACATGCCCTCGAATTTGTCGAGCGTTGTCGCGATGGGCAGGTGATATTCGATCGGATTTTCGGCCAATATGCGTTCGCGCCGCGCCGGGTCGCGCATTGCCGCGACCCGCTCGGGGACAGGCAAGTGGGCGATTTCGCGGTAGGACGGCTTCAGGAAGAAGGGATGCGCCGACAGGTCCAGCCCATAGATGATCCCGATGCCGCGCGGCAGCGCCTGGGCGGTCATCTGCGCACCTTCGGCATTGGCCTTGCTGATCTTGCCCATGATCTCTCGCCAGAGATTGGGGGTGGAGTGAAGCTCGGCGATCGGCACCGTCATGGGATGGCCGGATGTCTGCGCCACGCGCGACAGGATGCCGAATTCCTCTTCAAGTCCGCGCGTCCCGCCGAAATCGACCGCGACCTGAAGGATGCCCCGGCCCGGATCGCCCATGGCCTGCGCGATGGCGAGCAGTTCGGCTTCCTCCGCATCCTGCGTGCAGATCGGTTCGCCGGTCGCGCTGCGGTGAAACAGGCTGCGCGACGTCGCGAAGCCGATCGCACCGGCATCCATGGCTTCCGCAGTGAGCCGCGCCATTTCCTCGCGATCTTCGGTCGTGGCCACCTGCCCCGCCTGCGCCCGATCCCCCATGACGTACAGACGCAGCGGCGCATGGGGCAGATAGGATGCCAGGTTGACATCGTGCGGACGGCTGGCGACGGCGTCCAGAAACTCGGGATAGCTTTCCCACTCCCAGGTCAGCCCTTCCGACATCACGACTTCGGGAATGTCTTCCACGCCTTCCATGAGCGCGATAAGCCCCTCGCGGTCACGCTTGCGGCAGGGCGCGAAACCGACGCCGCAATTGCCGAAAACCACGGTGGTGACGCCATGCTCGCTGGCGGGTGCCATTCGCGATTCCCAGATCGATTGCGCATCGAAATGGGTGTGGATGTCGACGAAGCCGGGTGTGACCAGCAGACCGGCGGCGTCAATCTCCTCGCGCCCCTGGCCGACCACCTTGCCGACCCGTTCGATCCGTCCGTCAAGCAGCGCGACATCGGCTACGAACGGATCGCCGCCCAGCCCGTCGAGGACCGTGCCGCCGCGAATGACAATATCATAGTCAGCCTGATCGACGGCCATAAGCCATCCTCCTCTCAATATGTCGAGCGTGCTTCGATGGACGGCGGACCACCTGCCGGGCCACTGCATCTGCTTTTCCAATGGAGCTATTCTGAACCGTCGAATAGTATAGCGTCGAGCATCATAATTGTTCGGCCATCCAAAAGCGCGAGGTTGTATCAGGTACAGACATGACGGGCCGGAGTGGAAATCCCGATCGTCCGCCCGGACGTCCGCGCGGCCGCCGTCGGGGTGAGATTCCCGACAGTCTGCTCCGCGCCTTGCAAGACGTTCTGGCCGAAAAGCCGGCCGACGCGATCACCTTGCGCGAGATCGCCACGCGGGCCGGCACGTCGGCGGAAATGGTTCGCTATTATTTCAATGGCAAGGATGGCCTCATCGCGGCGATGCTGGACAGCTCGCTCGCCCGGGTACGCAACCGGCTGGACGAAATGAAACGCCGGGTCGATGCGGAGCAGGAAGGGCACACGCGGCTCATCGTCGACTGTCTTGCCTCGATCTATCTGGATGAAAATGCGGCCGGCAAGCTGTTCAACAGCGAATTCGTTCGCATGCGCGCAGTGGAGCAGGCAGCCGACTGGTCGGATCGCCCGAACGCGATCATCGAGGTCGTGCATGACGTGGCAGCACGTCTCATGGCGCGGGGCATATATCGCGCGTCGCTCGATCCGGCGCAGGTCGCCGTCATGATGATGTCGCTGACCGGCTATCCCGTGCGCCTGCTGGAGACGCTCCCGCCACGGTGGATCAGCGACGAAAGGCTGCGCGACGCGCGCTGGCTGGACGAGGTGGTGACGCTCGTTGAACGCTATTGCCTTGCCTGAACCTGCACCATGTCGTGCATCCCGTCGGCACGCCACTTGCCACACCGCGCGCGGCGGGGACACTGCCCACGCGGCATCCGGTGATGCGCTTCGTCAGATGAAGGTTTGAACGATCATGTCCTTTGAGAACATCTCCTTCTCCATCGATGCCGGCGTTGCCCGTCTGCGGCTGAACAGGCCTGCCTTTCTGAATGCGCTCAGCAGACCGCTGCTCGGAGAGTTTCGCGAGGCGCTCGATCAGGTTGCTGCATCGCCGGACGCGCGGGTGCTGGTTCTGAGCGGAGAGGGGCGCGGTTTTTCGAGCGGCGCGGACCTGTCGGCCGGTTCTTCCCCTGTCGGTTCGCCCGACTTTGACGCCGGCGGCGTGCTGGAGGACTATTACAACCCCATCATGGAGCGTCTGTTCGCTCTCCCCGTTCCGACCGTCGCGGCCTTGCACGGCCCGGTGGTCGGGGCCGCGTGCATGCTCTCGCTCGCGGCCGATGTTGTGGTCGCGGCGCGATCGGCCTATTTCCTTCAGGCGTTTGTCAATATCGGCCTCGTTCCCGATGCGGGCAGCAGTTGGTGGTTGCCGAGACTGGTGGGCGTGGGGCGTGCTTCCGCCATGATGTTGCTGGGTGAGCGCATTCCTGCCGAAAGGGCGGCCGAGTGGGGCATGATCTACGAGGTCATCGACGATGATTCCCTCACCGCACGAGTCGAGGAGATCGTTGCGAAGTTCGCCTCAGGTCCGACCATTGCCTACCAGCTCGCCCGGCAAGCCATTCGCGACGGACTGACGTCGGACCTCAGAACGGCACTTGAGCTTGAGCGCCGGAACCAGAGGACGGCTGGAAACAGCCGCGATTTCGGCGAGGGCGTGGCCGCTTTCCGCGAGAAGCGCAAACCCGCCTTTACTGGGAAGTAGACGCCCTCGACCGGAAGGCTCCGGCCGCGTCTGCCGAGCTTTCCACGACGAGACGGGCGCTGACCGCCGCCTCGACCGCCAGACCCTCCGACAAAGGAAGCATCTGCCCCTCGCGCACCGCCTGTCGCGCAGCCGCCAGCGCCGGTTTCGATCGTTCGGCAAGCACCGCTGCCCGGTCCATAGCCAGTGCCAATGCGCCGCCGGCCTCTTTGGAGATCCAGTTGACCAAGCCGATGCTCTCGGCACGTTCCGCGTCGATCGGCTCGCCGAGGCATAGCAGTTCGAGTGCGCGTGCCGACCCGATCAGGCGCGGCGCAAGTTGCGTGCCGCCATAGGAGGGGATCACGCCCAGGCGGATTTCGGGAAGGCCAAGTTTCGCGCCAGGCGCCGCGACCCGGAAGGTGCAGGCCATCGCCAGTTCAAGCCCGCCGCCCAGCGCCCAGCCCTCTATTGCCGCGATCGAGAGGGCAGGGAAGGTGGCGAGGCGTTCGACGAGCCGATGCATCCGCGCGACTCGTCCGCCCACGTCGTCAAGCGGCTCCTTGAGGTCGGCACCGACGGAGAAGACTGTCTCCGAACCGGTGAGCACGATCACCCGCAGCTCCGGCAAGGCGACGAGACGGTCGAGCGTGGCGTCCAACTCGTCGAGTAGTGATCCGCTCAGCGCATTGAGCGACTTTGGCCGCGTCAGCCGCACGATCGCCGCGCGGCCGTCCAGTGCCATTTCGGTTCCCACCAGCGTCGCGGAAGCGGTGTCTCCGGTCATATCGACACCACCCGCCGCGACGCGGCAGCACGCGCCAGGATCGGTGCGATCAATGCGGCGATCGCTGCGATGAGACAGGCGGCGACCACCAGGAACGCCGGACGATAGTCAGCCGTCTGGACATAGGCGTAACCGACCGCCGGTGCCGCGATGAACAGGAATGGGAGCTTGATCGCGAAGCTATATCCCATCGCCTTGCCGACGCCGTTGACGCCAAAGATCTGTGCCATCGCCGCGCCGTGAAGCGTGGTGAGCGGAGTGGTCGCGATTCCAAGGGCGGCCGACAGGAACAGAAAGGCTGCGGTTGGCGCAATGGCCAGGCTGCCCCAGCAAACGCACTGGATCAGTCCGGACAGTGCAAGCGCGCGGGGCGCGCCGATCCGGTCGGCAAGCCAGCCGAACAATGGTATTCCGACAAAGCCGGCACCGGAATAGACCGACAGGATCAAGGCGGATGTGGCGATGCTCATCCCGCGCGACTCTGCGAATGGAATGGCATGCACCATATAGGCTGTGCCGGTTGCGGCGATCACCGCGATGCCCAGCGAGATCATCCAGAAGTCCATCCGTGCCAGTATCGTGCCCGCCGGGGTGGAGGCCGCCGCCTGTGCGGCCGCGTCGCCCTGGGACACAGGATTGGCGGGTAGCCTCAGCACGAGCAGCAGGATCGGAAGAAGCGGTGCGGCGAGCAGGAGATAGGTGGTCTCGCGCCCGAACATGGGGAGCATCGTCGCGACCAGCCAGGGACCGAAGAACAGGACGATCGGCAGGTTGATGATCCCGAGGATCTTGCCCGAGCGCCCGGGAAAGAACTCGGCGGCGATCGCAACCGGTCCCAGGATGGCGGCCATAGCGGCGCCGAAGCCCAGCAGGGCCCACATCGCCAGCGCGAACGGCAGGTTGGACGTGAGGCCCAGGCCGAGCAGGGCGCAGCCTGTGGCAGCCACGCCTAGAGCGATGGATACACGCGGGGTGAGCTTGCGAACCAGACCACCCATCAGGAGCGCGGACAGGCCCAGCGTCGTCGCCACCGCGCTCATCCCCAGCGATATGGTATCGCGCGCTACGCCGAATGCCTGTTCATTGCTGACCAGCAGGGCACCGAACGAGCCGTAGGTGAGGCCCAGAGTGAAATTGTTCGCAAGCATGCAGACGAGGACCGTCATGCGATTGGCTTTGTCGCCTGCGGCAGTCGCCATGAATCTCTCCGGACAGTTTGTGTTCGTTCCCGGCAGTCTCCCATGCATGCGGCAGAATGCTAAGCCCTCATCGCGCTACTAAATGTCCTGTACGGCAAATGGAGATGTCCGCTCATGCGGTCGAGGCGGCAGCCGGATTCGATCGTTCAAAAATGTTCAACGGTTCGGAGAAAAATCGCGCTTTATCCGGAACTCCGACCGGCAGATACCTGAATATCGGAGTAAATGAGGAGAATCGCCATGGCTACAGCCCCTGAAATCCTTCCCAACGCGGCGAACGAATGGCGCCTGGATGCGCCCAAGGTGGACGGCTGGGTGCGTGATGTGCGCCCCGGGCCCAACAAGCATTTCATCGTGTCGGTCGACACCCACATGTCCCCCCCGGTCAAGCTGTTCCACGAACGGATGGATCGCAAGTTCCACGATCTGCTTCCCAGGATCGAGAAGCGCGAGGATGGCGAGCGCTACATCATCATGCCGGGCGCACGGCCGGAAAGGCTTATCAACTTCGATTTCGACGGCGATGACCTGGTGCGCTCCAAGTCGGGTGCCGACCTGCTTTCGAAGGACCAGGACGGCACGGTCATCACCGGGCTGCAGCGGATTGCCGATCAGGACCGCGACGGCGTCGATGCCGAAGTCATCTTCCCCAACGGTGCCGCACTGCTGCTGTGGTCGTCAGCCAACAACGAAATGGTCGACGCGCAGGCAAAGGTCTGGAACGACTGGGCGATGGAGCAGTGCGCGCCGTTTTTGCATCGGTGCAGCCCCACGGCGGCGATCTGCACGGCCGACATCGATCTGGCCGTGGCGGAGATCGAGCGCGTCGCCAAGCTCGGTTACCGAATCCTCGCGCTCCCCAACAAGCCGATCTTCGGCGAGCATGACGTCAATGACATCAACTACAACCTGCCGGTGTTCGACCGCATGTGGGCCGCGATCCAGGACCATGACCTGGCGATCACCTATCATGTCTCGACCGGACGCGATCCGCGTGCGGCGCGCGGCAACGGCGGTGCCATCATCAACTATGTCTGCCACTCGCTGTCGCCGACGATCGAGCCCATCGTCAACATGTGCGCTTCGGGCGTGTTCGAGCGCTTCCCGGGCCTTCGCGCAGCGACGATCGAAGCCGATGCGGGTTGGGTGCCCTGGATGATGCAGAAGATGGACGAGGCTTATCTCAAGCATCACTTCTGGGTCCGTCCGAAGATGAAGAACCTGCCCAGCGACTATTATCGCAGCAACTGCTTCGCCTCCTTCGGCGAGGACAAGGCAGCGATCGCGCTCGTCGAGGAATTCGGCCTTGAGGACAATTTCATGTGGGCGAATGACTATCCCCATCATGAAGGAAGCTGGCCCTATTCGGCGCAGGCGCTTTACCGTACTCTCGGCAATGGCTTGCGCGAGGAGACCCGTGCGAAGCTCGTCGGCTTGAATGCCGCCCGTGCCTTCCGGTTCGACATTCCCGACCAGTACCGGACCGGCAACTGACCTGTACCCATGATCGGCCGCGCGGGCGCTGAACCAGCGCGGCCGATTTACTCGAAGCGCAGCAGCTTTTCGGGCTGGTGGGAGAAATCACGCCCCATGCCGGGCAGTCCGACGGCTTCGTCGATCCGTTCGGGCGCGTAGCCGAAGCATGCCCCGACCACCGCCTTGCGATACCCCTCGGGCAACGGTCCCTCCAGCATCCGGAACTTGCGCGCTCCGGTCATGAAGAATCCCTTGTGAAGGACAAGGCACTCCTCGACCTCCAGGTCTGACAGGCCTGCGGCGGTCGTGACCCACTTCGTGAAGCCGCCCGCAAGAGCCTGGCCGGCGAGCTTGCCAGGCGAGATGATGACATCGCGCTCCACCAGCCAGTCCTGAACCACTGCGCCATTGCGGCGAAGGATGCCCTGCATCGGCCCGGACGGAGC
>CAZHGR010000035.1:0-27626 GCA_964532255.1 uncultured Sphingobium sp. | reverse complement strand
AGCCCCGGTGTCCGCTGATCGGTCCTGCGATTCGCGCCGCCGGGGTTCCTTTTTCCTTTGATCGAGTAGGCTTGCACTATGGCGCGGCGCCGGCAGATATATGAGGGCAAGGCCAAGATCCTTTACGAGGGGCCGGAGCCCGGCACGCTCATCCAGTATTTCAAGGATGACGCGACCGCCTTCAATGCGCAGAAAAAGGGTACGATTTCCGGCAAGGGCGTTCTCAACAACCGCATTTCCGAGCATGTCTTCACGCTGCTCGGTCATATCGGTATCCCCACCCACTTCATCCGTCGGCTCAACATGCGCGAGCAGCTCGTGCGGCAGGTCGAGATCGTCCCCATCGAGGTGGTCGTGCGCAATGTCGCGGCCGGTTCGATCTCGCAGCGCCTGGGCATCGAGGAAGGCACGCAGCTTCCCCGCACGCTGATCGAATATTATTACAAGGACGACGGCCTCGGCGACCCGATGATCAGCGAGGAGCACATCGCGTGCTTCGGCTGGGCGGGGCAGGACGAGATGCACGACATCGCCGACATGGCGATCCGCACCAATGATTTCCTGTGCGGCATGTTCGCGGCGATCGGTATCCGGCTGGTGGATTTCAAGCTGGAGTTCGGCCGGCTGTGGGACGGCGATTTCAGCCGCATCATCCTCGCCGACGAGATCAGCCCCGACGGCTGCCGTCTGTGGGACATGGAAACGGGCGAGAAGCTCGACAAGGACCGCTTCCGCCGCGACCTGGGGGGAGAAGTGGAAGCTTATCAGGAGGTCGCTCGCCGCCTGGGCCTGCTTCCGGAAGGGCTGGATACCGCGGTTCTCGACCTGGAATCGCATCGCAAGCGGCGCGGCAAGTAAGCGCCGGACGCGGCTTGCGTCGATCATCCGGCGCGCCTAAATCGCCCGCATCAACTGGAAAGGCAATCGCATGAAGGCGCGTATCTTCGTGACGCTCAAGTCGGGCGTGCTCGACCCGCAGGGCAAGGCGATCCATCACGCCCTGAACAGTCTCGGCTTTTCAGGCGTGGTCGATGCCCGTGCCGGCAAGGTGATCGATCTCGAACTGGACGATGCGGCCAGCGACGAGGATATCGAGGCCATGTGCCGCCAGTTGCTGGCGAATACGGTTATCGAGAACTACCGCATCGAGAAGCTGGGCTGAGTGATGAGAAGCGCGGTCATCGTCTTCCCCGGCTCCAACTGCGATAGGGATTTGGCTGTCGCATTCGGCAAGGCGGGCGGGACGCCGGCGCAGATGGTGTGGCACCGCGACGCCGAGCTGCCCGAAAGGCTCGACCTGATCGGTGTTCCGGGCGGCTTCTCCTATGGCGACTATTTGCGCTCGGGCGCGATGGCTGCGCGCTCGCCGATCATGCGCGCCGTCGTCGAACAGGCGCGGCGCGGGGTGCCGGTGCTGGGTGTGTGCAACGGCTTCCAGATCCTGACCGAGGCGGGGCTGCTTCCCGGCGCGCTGATGCGCAATGCGGGGCTCAACTTCGTCTGCCGCGACGTCGCGCTGACGGTCGGCAACGACGGCACGCTCTTCACGCGGGCTTATGAGCAGGGCGAGACGCTGCGGGTGCCCGTCGCGCACCACGACGGAAACTATCAGGCGGATGGCGAGACGCTCGACCGGCTCGAAGGCGAGGGGCGCGTGGCCTTTCGCTATGCCGAGCCCGTCAATGGATCGGCCCGCGACATCGCGGGGATCGTCAACGAAGCGGGCAATGTGCTCGGCATGATGCCCCATCCCGAACGGGCGATCGATCCTGCGCATGGCGGCACCGACGGCTGGCGGATGTTCAAGGGACTGGCGGACCGGATGCTCGCTGCCTGAACAGAATTCGTGCGAGCCATCCCCGATAAATAATTGCTTTTCATTAGTTTTTTCTGATGCGCGTAAGCGCATGGGCGCCGATCAGCACGATTGTCGGCGCGATCATCGTGTTGATCAGATCATGCCGGGTCGCGTCCCAATTCGCCTCGGGCGATCCGCCTGGCTGGCTCATGTCGATAGCCTCATTGGCGCATTCGACAAGGAAAGTCAGTAGCCATGGCCGCCAATCCTCATAGCGCGTGCGAAGGATGAGCGTCCACGCCACGAAGATCAGGATGCTCATGTGAATGTGCATCGCGTCGGGCGACAGCATCAGCGCCTGCTCGACGCCATGTTTGAGCGCGCCCCACCATTTGACGAATTCCTCCGAGATCATGTGAACGGGAATTCCTAGATAGCTGTCTTGAAGGGAGAAAACTCTGTTCTCTCGTCGAATATATCGACGCCTTCGCGCCGCTTGAGCGTCCCGACGACGGCATAGGTGACCGGCGTCAGTAGCGCCTCCCATGCGGTCTTGATGACGAACTGCGAGACGATGACCTGCCAGAGTTGCTCGACCGGCCAGCCCGCCAGCCCGTAGAACGCCAGCGGGTAGAAGATCAGGCTGTCGAGGCCCTGGCCGACAACCGTCGATCCGATGGTCCGCATCCACAGATGCCGCCCGGCCGTCAGCGACTTCATGCGGGCAAGGACGAAGCTGTTGGCAAACTCGCCGACCCAGAATGCGATGATCGATGCCAGTACGATCCGCCAGCTATTGCCGAAGACGAATTCATAGGCCGGCTGTCCGGGCCAGCCGTCAGCGGGGGGCAGGGCGATGACCACCGCGCTCATGAAGGCCATGAAGATCAACGCTGAAAAGCCGGTCCATATCACCCGGCGGGCACGGGCATAGCCGTACACCTCGGTCAGAATGTCGCCGAGAATGTAACTGACAGGGAAAAACAGAACGCCCGCCCCGAATGTCCATGGGCCAAAGCCGGGGAGATCCACCGTTGCGGGTTTCGATGCGCCGATGATGTTGGACAGCAGCAGGATCGCGACAAACCCGGCCATGACCAGATCATAGTAGCGAAATGGGCGTCTGCCCAGCGCTGCGGCATCGATAGCTACGGGCTTATCGCTCATTCCGGTTGCTTATCGCCTGCTCGGGTCAATGCAAGCGCGGTGGCGGCGGAACGTGGGGCGAGGCGCAAAGCGCTTCCACCGCAACCGATCAGGCTTTAAGGCGATCGGTACGCGCCCGTAGCTCAGCTGGATAGAGCATTCGCCTTCTAAGCGAATGGTCACAGGTTCGAATCCTGTCGGGCGCGCCATTTCCTGTTTGGCGCTCTGGCAACCACGGCCGCGGCGCGCACGCATTTGCCGATCAGGAATGTAACTCATTTACTAAACGCAATTATCTCCTCTTGGTGCCGGGCGATCGTGCCGCTATCGCAAATGCGGATCAAAGACGTCGTTGTGCGGCGCAACAAAATAGGAGAGACTAGCGGCCATGCGTCGCCTGCCGCCACTGACCGCGCTCGAAGCGTTCGTGCAAGTCGCCCGTCTGGGGTCGGTGAAGGCCGCTGCTGCTGAGCTCGCGCTGTCGACGCCTGCGCTCAGCCGCCGCGTTCAGGCGCTGGAACGCTATCTCAACCTCGTCCTGTTCGACCGCAAGCATCAGCATATGGAACTGAACGCCGACGGCCAGCGCCTGATGCAGGAAATCGCGCCGGTTCTCGACAGCCTCAGCGTCGCGATCGAGGATGTGCTTCGCGGCGGCAAGGAATTGCGGTTGCGTCTGGGCGTCCTGCCGCTGTTCGCTAGCCAGCGGTTGATGCCGCGTCTCGGCGACCTCAAGCGCGATCATCCCGACCTGCATATCGAGATCGACACCAGCCCGATGGCGACCGTTCGGCTCGGCGACGGGCTCGACGCTGCGATCATCCTGACCCGCGAGGTCGATCCGACGCTTCACACGCAGGTCCTCGACGACGACGACATCTATCTGATCGCCGAGGCGTCACGCGGGGAGGGTGACGTCGCGATCCGCGATCCGGCGGACCTCAGCCGCGAAACGCTGTTGTTTCACCGCGACATGCCGACGATGTTCGAGGTATGGCGTGCAGCGATCGGCATGCCCGAACTCGCTCCGAAATCCATCGAATTTTACGATTCTGGCCAGTTAATGCTGGAAGCGGCGGCGCAGGGTCTCGGCATTGCGGTGATGCACAGCAGCCATTTCCGGTCTGCGCACGATTCTCGCCTGGTCCGGCTGTTCAGCGACACACAGGTGCCGAGTCCCTATCACTATTGTTACGTGTGCCGTCCACGCGCGCTGGAAAACAGGGCTGTGCGGCTGTTCGGAGAGTGGTTGACAGCCGAACGGCTATAGCTCTTCGCAAGAGACCATGACGGCCTCGCCGATGCAAGCGCCTGTCTTAGAAGCAGACTCTTTCCGGAAATGAGGATGTCCCGCCCCTCGGAGGGCAGGTCGTTGCGCTTGCACACCATAAATTTACCCATTTTCCCTAACTATCCTTTCCTATCGTGGCGAGGAGAGATTGCATGTTTGGCTGGTTCGAAAAGACAGCTCCCATTCGCGCCAAGTTCAAGGCGCTTCTGGCGGTCCATGCCGCCTGGGGGGTGCTGGGCCTTGCCGGCACGCTGCTGGTGACACAGGGCATGGTCACTATCGGATTGGGCGTGAGTGTCGCGGCGCTGGTTCTGGCCGTCGTGACCGTGGTGATCAGTGGTCGCCTGATCTGCACGCCCTATGTCGATACGGTTGTCCGCATGGAAGCGCTGGCAGCGGGCGACACGACCAGCCGGATCGCCTATCAGGAGCATGAGGATTGCGTCGGCCGCATGACGAAGGCGATGCAGGTCTTTCGCGACAACGCGCTGAAGGTCCAGCAATCGGTTGACGCGCAGGAGCAGGTGGTCAGCGAGCTGGCGCGCGGGCTGGAGGCTCTTTCGACCGGTACGCTGACCTATACCATCAGCACGCCTTTCGCCGGCGACTATGATCGCCTGCGCCTCCGGTTCAACGAAACCCTTGCGGGCCTTGAGCAGATACTCTCCCAGGTCGCCGGTTCAGCGCAGAGCGTCTATACCGGTTCGGGCGAAATCCGCGCCGCGTCCGAGGATCTCTCGCGCCGCACCGAGCAGCAGGCGGCCTCGCTTGAGGAAACCACTGCCGCGATGGGTCAGGTGACCTCAATGGTTGGCGAAACCGCCCGCAGCGCTGTCGAAGTGCGCAGTGCCGTCGGTGCCGCGCAGAAGGACGCGACCGAAGGCGGCGAGGTCGTCCGTCAGGCGGTCACGGCGATGGATGCGATTGAGAAAAGCTCGCAGGAAATCGGCCAGATCATCAATGTCATCGACGGGATTGCCTTCCAGACGAACCTGCTGGCCCTTAACGCAGGCGTCGAGGCGGCACGTGCCGGCGATGCCGGCAAGGGCTTTGCGGTCGTCGCGAACGAAGTGCGGGCGCTCGCCCAGCGGTCGGCGGATGCGGCCAAGGATATCAAGTCGCTCATTACCACGTCGAGCCAGCAAGTGACCCACGGCGTCAACCTGGTCGGCGAGACCGGCAGGATGCTTGACCGAATCGTAACCAAGATCGCCGATATCAATGGCCTGATCAACGAGATCGCCACCAGCACCGAGGCGCAGGCGGTCAATCTCCAGCAGGTGAACGGTGCCGTCGGCGACATGGACAAGATGACCCAGCAGAACGCCGCGATGGTTGAGGAATCGACCGCTGCCGCTCGCAGCCTGGCTGCGGAGGCCGACGAACTGGCGGCTCTCGTCAAACGCTTTGAGCTTCGTTCGAAGGCGGCTGCGAAACGGTCGCGGACACAGGCCCACCGCCCGGCCGCCCGGCCGAGCGCACCGCGCGTCGTGACGCCGCTGGTGCAAGGCAACCTCGCGGTTAAGGCGGACGTCGACACGGACGACTGGTCCGAATTCTAAGCTGGTCCCGCAGCGGACCAGTGCTGCGGAACCGAACGATATCATGGGGGAAGCATAATGGTCGCAAACGTCCTGGCCTTGTCCGCTGATCTGGATCGTGTGAACGTCGCGAGCCTTGCCCGCGAAGCTAACGAGATGGTCGCGAGCGGCATTGACGCCCTTCGCCTGGATGGATCGGCGGTTATCCGCGCCCGGCTCTGCTCGGTGCAGATGCTGGCGAGCGCCGCGAAGACCGCAATCGGTGCGGGGGTCCCCTTTGCTATCGACAATCCATCGGATGAGCTGACGGCGGCGATCGAGCTGACGGGCCTGTCCGACATGCTTCTCGGCGTGGGACAGGGGTAAGCGCGATGACGAACGAGGACATCCTCAACATCTTTTTCGAGGAATGCGAGGAAGCGCTTGGCGGTGCGGAATCGGGCCTGATCGAATGCCGGGAGGATCGTGCCACCGACGAGACGGTGAACAGCATCTTCCGGGCGGTCCATTCGATCAAGGGCGGTGCAGGGGCGTTTGGGTTCACCCTGCTCCAGGCTTTCACCCACAAGTTCGAGACGGTCCTGTCGTTCGTTCGCGACGGACAGCTCCCGCTCAGCAACACCCTGACCGGTCTGATGCTGCGCGCATTCGATACGCTGGCCGATCATGTCGCGGCGGCGCGCGGTCAGGGCGACATGCCCGATGACGCGGCGCTCAGCGCCGAGCTGGAAGAAATCGCGGCCCGCGCCGAGGCGGGGCTTCCGATCGACGACGGGGCTGCGGCGGACGAGCCGACGGCAGAGGCAGCGGATGCCGCCGGTGCGATCCCTGAACTGGACTTCGACCTTGACGGCCTGATCGACGCGATCGGCAGCGACGAAAGCGCGCCGGTAGTGGCAAGCGACGCTACGCCGGCGTCGTCGGTTCTTGAGGATTGGACCGTCCTGATCCGACCGGAATCGGGCGCGATGGCTAATGGTGGCGACCCGCTGCTGCTGCTCCGCGAACTCGTGGCGCTCGGCGGCCGTTGTGTCGCCGTCCATCACCAGCACATTCCCGAACTCGGCCAGTTCGACGCCGCCTGCGCCTATGTGGGCTGGCGATTTGCGGTGCCGGGATCGGTCGATGAGGATCAGATTCGCGAGATCTTCGAGTTCATCGGCGACGACTGCGCTCTCGAAGTCATCCGCGGCGACGGCACCGCCCAGTTCGCGAAGATGATGGAGGAGCCGCCCGTCCAGGACGAGGCGATCGTCAACTGCGATCCCTTCGTGCTGACGCCGGCCGTGCCGGTTGTGGTGCCCGTCGTGGAAGCAGCGGCTCCCGTTCCCGCTCCCGCGCCCGAGGTGCAGGAGCCCGCGATCGCTGCCGCTCCGGCCGCGCCCGCTGCCGCTCCGGCGGTGGCTGCCGCTGGCCCTGCAACTGCCCCGGCCGAGGAGCCCGTCCGCAAGGCGGCTGCCAGCGGCCAGACGATCCGGGTCGACCTGTCGAAGCTCGATCGCCTGATCGACACCGTCGGCGAACTCGTCATCGCGCAGGCGATGATGGCGCAGCGCCTGTCGGACCACGGCCTTGCCGCTATCGACGAACTCGGCATGCTCGACCAGCTCACCCGCGAGCTTCAGGACAGTGCCATGTCGATCCGCGCGCAGCCGATCGGATCGGTTTTCAGCCGCGTGCCGCGAATTGTGCGCGAACTGGAGACCGAAACCGGCAAGCGCGTGCGGCTGGAGGTATCGGGCGAGCAGACCGAACTCGACAAGACCGTCGTCGAACGCCTTGGCGAGCCGCTCACCCATCTGGTGCGCAATGCGATCGACCACGGGCTGGAAACGGCGGAGGCGCGTGTCGCTGCCGGCAAGTCACCCGAGGGTGTCGTTCGCCTGTCGGCCGAGCATCGATCCGGCCGGATCCTGATCTCGATCTCCGACGACGGCGCGGGCATCAACCGCGAGCGCGTCTACAGCAAGGCCGTCGAGAAAGGCCTGATCGCCGCCGACGCGCAGCTCACGAACGAGGAGATCGACAATCTGATCTTCGCGCCCGGCTTCTCGACCGCCAAGACGGTGTCCAACATCTCCGGCCGCGGTGTCGGCATGGACGTCGTGCGCCAGAATGTGAAGGATCTGGGCGGCCGGATCACCATCCAGTCGACTCCGGGGCAGGGCAGCGTCTTCACGCTCGCGCTGCCGCTGACCCTCGCCATTTCGGATGGCATGATCGTTTCCGTGGGCGACCAGACGCTGGTGGTTCCTCTGAACCACGTCGTCGAGAGCCTGCGGCCGGCACCCGCCGACCTGCGCCCGATGGGCAACGGCCGGACTATGCTCGACGTGCGCGGTACGTTCCTGCCGATCATCCCCGTCGCCCAGAATGTCGGTGCCCTCAACGGCGCATCGACGCCGGAGGAAGGCGTGCTGATCGTCGTCGAGACGGAGGACAGTGGTTCGGCGGTCCTGATGGTCGACACCATCCTCGATCAGCGCCAGTTCGTCATCAAGAGCCTGGAAACCAACTATCGGCCGGTGCCGTGCGTGGCGGGCGCGACGATCCTGGGTGACGGCAAGGTGGCGCTGATCCTCGACGTCGATGCGCTGGTCGGATCGCAGGTCCATTACGCCCAGACCGCCGCGCGGATCGCCGCATGACGGTCGAGGCAGCCGGGCGGTTCATGGCCTTTCCGGGGGTCAGCGAGCATGTCTACGGCCCCCGCGATTTCGATCGGATTCGCGAGCTGATCTACCGCGAGTCGGCCAATGTGCTGCCGCCCAGCAAGTCGACGCTGGTGTACAGCCGGCTGGCACCGCTGGTCCGCAACAGCGGATCGGGCACCTTCTCCAACTATATCGCCAAAATCTCTGACGATGCGGAGGAGCGGCGGCGCGCGGTCCAGGCGCTGACGACGAACCACACGGGTTTCTTCCGCGAGGAGCATCATTTCGAGCACTTCGCCGAGCATGTCCGTCCGCTGATCCTCGCCAAGATCAAGGCGCGCCAGCCGGTTCGCCTGTGGTCTTCGGCCTGTTCCAGCGGCGAAGAAGTCTACTCGCTCTGCATGACGCTCCTCGGCAGCGATCGCAACGTAGCGCGCGACATCCTGGCGGGCGACGTGGCGGTGCTCGCGACCGACATCGCCGACCATGTCCTCGAAAAGGCGCGGGCAGGACGCTATCCGGCCGAGACGCTGGCGCCGGTGCCGAACGATCTGCGCACCGCCTGGCTTCAGATGGACGCCGATGGCGGTGTGGTGGCGGAAACTGTGCGCAACCTGGTCCGCTTCCGCCGGCTCAATCTCGTCAAGCGCTGGCCGATCACCACAAAATTCGACGTCATCTTCTGCCGCAACGTCATGATCTACTTCGACCAGGAGACCAAGGACCAGCTCGTCGACCGCTTCGTCGACCATCTGGACCCCGGCGGATATCTCTATGTGGGTCATAGCGAAAGGGTGATGGGGCCGGCAGCGGCCCGCGTCGAACTGGTCGACAAAACAACATACAGAAGGCTTTGACCATGGCGATACGCTTGCTCATCGTTGACGACAGCGCCACAATGCGCGCACTGCTGCGCCTCCTGCTCGAAAGGGAGCCTGACATCGAAGTGGTCGGCACCGCTGCCGACGCGCTGGAAGCGCGTGGCATGATGCGCGAACTCAATCCCGATGTCGTGACGCTCGACATCGAAATGCCCGGGATGAACGGCCTCGAGTTTCTCGACAAGATCATGCGCCTGCGGCCCACGCCGGTGATCATCGTCTCAACCCTGACGCGAGAGGGCGCGCAGACGACGATGCGTGCTCTCGAACTGGGCGCAGTGGACTGCTACGCCAAGCCGACAGGTGCCAGCGACATTATCGAAGCCGACGGCGGGCGCCTGGCTGATCTCGTCCGCGTCGCCGCTCAGGTCAAGCGCCATCACCGGATCGCCGGGCAGGGCAGCGGCCGCGTGGAACAGGCAGTCCGCAGCGTGCAGGGCAGCGGCTCGGGTGCGCTGCTGGCGATCGGCGCATCGACCGGAGGCGTTGAGGCGCTGAGCAACGTGCTGCGCACCTTCCCCGAGGATTGTCCGCCCACCGTCATCGTCCAGCACATCAACGGCCAGTTCGCGCCGGCGATGGCCTCACGGCTCGACAATGTCTGCGCGGCGAAGGTTGTGCTCGCCGAGCCAGACCTGCCGATCCGGCGTGGCCATATCTATATCGCGCCGGGCAACGACCGGCATTTCACCGTACGCGGCGGGGCGGGCGGCATCTCGTGCCGGATGCGGCCGGGCGATCCCGTATCGGGTCACCGGCCGAGCATCGACGCGCTGTTCCATTCGGTGGCCGAGGCGCTTCCGGGCCGGTCGGTTGGCGTACTGCTCACGGGAATGGGTCAGGACGGCGCGCGTGGGCTACTCGCAATGCGCAATGCCCGCTGCTCGACGATCGCGCAGGACCAGGAAACCTGTGTCGTTTATGGCATGCCGCGGGCCGCGGTCGAGCTTGGCGCGGCTGAATATGTCGTCGGCTTGCCGGCGATCGCGGGCAAGGCGCTCTCGCTGCTGGCCGCCTGACATGCTCAACGCCACCACAACTCCCGCTGCTGCGCCGCGCCACCGGGTCACGGTGATGCAGGGCATGGTCGAGGCGTCGGCCGATCCCAACGTCGTCCTGACGACGATTCTCGGCAGTTGTATCGCCGCCTGCCTGTACGACCCGGTCGCCCGGATCGGCGCGATGAATCATTTCCTTCTCGCCGAGCCGCTGCGGCAGGACGAGGCGTCGAAGGCGGATACGCATTACGGCATCTATCTGATGGAAATGCTGGTCAACTCGATGCTCAAGATGGGCGCTGCCAAGCAGCGCATGCGCGCCCATGTCTACGGCGGCGGGAACATCCATCAGAACATGCAGCGCATCGGCACGGCAAATTCGCTGTTGGCTGAACGCTTTTTAAAGGCGGAGGGGATACAGATATCCCACCAGGATACGGGGGGAACGATCGCGCGACGCGTCGACTTCCTGGCGGCGAGCGGAAAAACCCGCTGCCGCAGGGTTGAAGACGCCGCCGCGCCGCCGGTCAAACCGATCGAGGTCCAGAACCGCTCCGTTGGCGACGTAGAGTTTTTTTGAACGGCAGATTGTGGGAATTGAACGAGGGAAATGATGGAAAAGGTCACCCGTATCCTGACGGTCGACGACAGCCGGAGCATGCGTACCCTGCTGCGCGTCGCTCTGACCGAGCGCGGCTATGATGTCTGCGAGGCCGAAGACGGCATCGAGGCTCTGGAATGGCTGGAAACCAACAGCGCAGATGTCATTATCACCGACATCAACATGCCGCGCCTGGACGGGTTCGGCCTGATCGAGCAGGTCCGTGCCGGAACCCGGCATCTCGACCGACCGATCCTCGTGCTGACCACCGAAAGCTCCGACGACAAGCGAAAGCGCGCGCGCGATGCGGGTGCCACCGGCTGGATCGTCAAGCCGTTCGACGCCGAAAAGCTCGCTGCGGCAGTGAGGCGCGTGGCGCACTGATCCGCGCCCGCCTCATCTGCCCCTCGTCCCTTTCCCTGCTCCGACTACGAAAAGAAGGTCCCTCCCATGTCCGCCAAGAAGACCAGAGTTCTGATCGTCGACGACTCGGTGACCATGCGCGCCCTTTTTACGGCAGCGCTGGAGAAATCGAGTGACATCACGGTTTTGGACGCCGCAGCGGACGCGGCTGAGGCACGCGAGCTGATCGCGTCGCTGAAGCCCGACGTGATCACCCTCGACGTCGAAATGCCCGGCATGAACGGCATCGAGTTCCTCGAGGAAATCATGACGAAGAACCCCATGCCGGTGGTCATGCTCTCGACGCTGACGCAGAAGGGTGCCGAAGTGTCGCTCAAGGCAATGGAACTGGGTGCCGTCGACTGCTTCCCCAAGCCGCAGCAGGCCTCGCCCGACGAGTTCAACAAGATTTCCGACAAGCTGTGCAAGCTGGTCGTCGCCGCCGGTCGCAGCAATGTGCGCAAGCCCGCCGACCGGGAAGAGGGGCGGCGTGCGGTCGCCGACGGCAGCAACTACAAATGGAACGGCGCGATCGTTGCAATGGCCGCGTCTACCGGCGGTATCGAGGCCTATATGGAGTGTCTCCAGGGTCTGCCCCGCAACTGTCCGCCGGTCGTCATCCTGCAGCAAATGGAGGAAGGCCTGGCGGTCGGCTTCGCATCGAAGCTCAACCAGGCGATCCAGCCCGAAGTGCGGCTGGCCGGCGATGGCGAGAAGCTGTTGCAGGGCTATGTCTATGTCGCGGCCGATCCGAACACCCATGTGGTGGTCGACAAATGGCCCGGCGGCAGCATCCGCCTGCTTCCCCGCGATCCGGTCAAAGGTTTCCGTCCCTCGGCTGACCTTCTGTTCGCGGCATTGGCCAAGACGGCCGGAGCCCGCGCGGTCGCCGCAATCCTCACCGGAATGGGTGATGACGGCGCCATGGGCCTGTCGGCGATCAAGGCCGCAGGCGGCCTGACCCTGTGCCAGAGCGTCGACAGCGCGCTTGTGCCCGAGGTGATCGAGGCGGCCATCGCCAAGGACCCGAACATCCGGCAACTGGGGCTTGCGGACCTGTGCGATGCCGTTCTGGGTGCGACGTCGCAGGACAAGGCGGCCGCCTGATGGAGCATGAACCCGCCTTCGACCGAACGGAGCATCCGCCCGCGGACTCGCCGCAGTCGATCAACGCGCTGATCTGCGCGTTGATTGCCAAGGAACTGGACGTGATCCGCGGCAAGCTGGAGGACATGGGCGAGAATCTGTGCAACGAGCCGATTTTCGTCACCCAATATTGCGACACGCTCCAGTCGATCGACGAGCTGTCGCAGCGCCATGAGAATCTGGCACGCCTGCTGCGGTCCGACGACATGGAAGCGGCGATCGACAGTATCACCCTCGAAAGCCTGCGCAATCGCTTGCTCGACGCCGCGACAAGCCAGCTTGCCCTGATCGGCGAGCGATCCGACGGTGCCGGGAGTTCCTGGCACGCAATGTGACGTTTCCGGCGACGATCGAAAATGTCGCTGCGCACCTTTCCTCAGACCCAAGCGGGCGATAAGGCGGTTGCCGCAGTGTAACATTTGGTCGAGACAGGATGCCAGCTTCCGCCGATGCATTTTCCGGTTCGCCCCGCTGGCTTGCCGGACACGTTCGTTACCTCAGGGTGCTGGTCCAGCAACCACGCGAGACCGGGTCGATCGTACCCAGCAGTGCCAGCCTGGGCCGCCTGATGGCTGCGCAGGTCGATCCCGATGGCGGCCCCGTCATCGAACTGGGAGGCGGTACCGGTGCTTTGACCCGGCAGATCCTCGCAACCGGGCTTGACCCGGCGGCGCTCGAAGTGGTCGAGATGAACGCCCATTTCGCGCGCGGACTGCGCCACATGTTCCCGACCGTCAGCATCCTGGAGGCGCGGGCCGAAGCGATTGGTGCTTATGCCGCGCATGGGCGTGGTGCCTATCAGGCAGTGATCAGCGGCCTGCCGTTGCTCTCCATGAAACCGCATGAGCAGAGCGCGATCCTGTCGGAGGCGCTGGACCTTCTCGCGCCGGGCGGATCGATCATCCAGTTCACCTATTCGCCCGGATCACCGATCCGCCGCAGCGTCCGCGATGCGCTCGGCATCGAGGTGCGGCGCGTCGGATCGACCTGGCGCAACCTGCCGCCCGCGACGGTATTCGCCATCAGCCGCCCGATTGACAGCGTCGCCTGCGCGGCGTAATCGCGACCCCGTCAAAGGTTCCCGCTGTAACGGCGGGTGAAAAGGGAAGCCGGTGGAAACCCGGCGCTGTTCCCGCAACTGTAACCGGAGAGTCCCGCCTCACTACGCCACTGCGCTCGTTCGCGAGCATGGGAAGGCGAGGCAGCGGACGCTGACCCGGAAGCCAGGAGACCTGCCTTTGGCCGTCTGTCCTCCGCTGGCCGGGAATAGCCATGCGGACGAGGCCGAAACCCTCGCGTGACGACATCGGATCGGGGCCTGCCCCGCCGTTGCGCACGCGCGTTCCGGCGGGACCTGCCCCATGCGTGAAGGGGCAAGTGAATGATACTGAACAAGGTGGAAGTGAGCCAGCTGGCTCTGGTTCTCGGGGCGGTGCTGGCCGTACCGCAAGCGGCGTCGGCCGACGATGGCGGACCCGCCGATATCGTCGTGGTGGCGAGCGGCGTGGCGCAGCCTGCGGACAGCGTGGCGCAGTCGGTGACGGTGCTCGATCGCGAACTGATCGAGCAGCGGCAGACGGTATCCGTCGCCGACCTGGTTGCAATGACCCCGGGCGTCGCACTGGCCCGAAACGGCGGTGCTGGGAGCGTGACAAGCCTGTTCATCCGCGGAGCGGAAAGCGATCAGGTCCTTGTGCTGATCGACGGGGTGCGCGCCAACGATCAGTCGTCGCCGACGGGTGCCTATGACTTCGGTGCGCTCCAGACCGGCAGCATCGACCGGATTGAGATATTGCGCGGTGCGAACGCGACCATCTGGGGCAGCCAGGCGCTCGGCGGGGTGGTGAACATCATCACCGCCGTCCCGCCGGGCGATGGGGTCGCGGTCGACGCGAATGCCGAATATGGCGCGAACGACAGCGGACAGGCGAGCGCCAGGGTCGGCTATGCCACCGGCCCGGTCAGTGCTTCGCTGGGCGGTGCCTGGTATTCGACCGACGGCATTTCCGCGACAACCGCCGATGACGAGCGCGACGGCAACGAGCAATATCAGCTCAATGGCCGCGTCGACATTCGCGTCGCTGAGAGCTTCGGCATCGACCTGCGGGGCTTTCACAGCCGCAGCGACCTCGAACTCGACGGCTTCTCGCCGGAGGGCGTGACGAAGCAGTCGACGCTTTACGCTGGCGGCCGTGCGGCACTGTTCGACGCATCGCTCAACCTGCGGGGTGGCTATTCCCTAAGCGACACGCGCCGGTCGAACAGCAGTGCTTTCGGCACTTCGCGCTTTAGGGGCCGCGCCGAGCGCGCCGAGCTTCGCGGCGACTGGCGCGCATCGTCAAAGCTGTGGTTCGTCTTCGGCGCGGAAAATGAATGGACCAGCGCCGACAACAGTTTTCTTCTCGCCGAGCAGCGGAGCCGCCTGACGAGCATCTATGGGCAGGTTCAGATCATGCCGATCGAGGGGCTGACGTTCACCGGCGGCGCGCGCCATGACGATCACCGGCAGTTTGGCGGAGAGACGAGCTTCTCGGCGGGTGCGGCCTGGCGGATCGGCACGACGCGGCTGCGCGCATCCTATGCGGAAGGGTTCAAGGCGCCCGCGCTCGATCAACTCTTTGCCGATTATGGCAATGTCGGCCTGACACCGGAGCGGTCGCGCAACATTGACGCGGGCGTGGAGCAGTCGTTCCTCGACGGGCGGGTGACCGCCGCTGTCACATGGTTCGACCGGAGGACGAGCGATCAGATCGTTTTCTTCAGTTGCTCGACCAATCCCGATCCCCTGTGCGACGGGCGCGGCGATTTCGGTGCCTATTATCGCAACGTCCGGCGCACCACTGCTGATGGTGTGGAAGCGGAACTGACCGTCCGACCCGACGAGTCGCTCGTCCTGCGGGCCAATTATACGTTCCTCAACGCGCGCAACCGGTCGGCACCGTTCGACGGGCTGGAACTTCCCCGCCGTCCACGTCAGGGCTTCAACGGCAGCATCGACTGGACTCACGACCGCTATTCCTTGGGCGCGACGGTCCGGCTGGTCGGTGACGCATATGACAACATCTCCAACAGCGTCAGGCTCGACGGCTATGCGGTCGCGGACATCCGCGCGAGCGTGGAGATTGCCGAGGGCATCACGCTATATGGGCGCGTGGAGAATCTGTTCGACACCGACTATGCCACCGCCTTCGGCTATCGCACGCTTGGCCGGTCCGCCTATGGCGGGATCCGCGTGACGCTGTGACAGGCAGGGGGCGCTTCGCCGTCGCAGCGCTGCTGATGGCGGCGCTGGCGGCATGCGCCCCCGCTTCGTCTTCGCGGCAGCGGGCGGCCCGGTCCGCTTCGCCGACGCTGCTGTCGATGAACCCGTGCATCGACGCCATTCTCTTCCAGGTCGCCGACCCTGCGCAGATCGTCGCGGTCAGCCATTACAGCCAGGATCCCCGGTCCAGTTCGGTCGACGTCGCGCGCGCGCGCCGCTATCCGGCGATCCACGACACCGCAGAGGAAGCGATCGCGCTGCGCCCCGACATCGTCCTGGTCGGCCCGCATGTCGCGCCCGCGACTCAGGCGGCGATCCGCGCGGCGGGTGTTCGCATCGTCAGCATCGGCGTGCCCGCCAGCCTGAGCGAAGGCATTGCGCAGGTTCGCGAGGTCGGTGCGGTCGCGGGCCATGCCGAGCGCGGCGAATCGCTCGCGCGGCGGATCGAGACCTCGCTTTCGGAGGCGCGGCCGCCGCTTGGTGCCGAACCCGTGCCGGCGATCATCCGCCAGGGCGACGGGCTGGTGCCGGGGCAGGGGACGCTCGCCGACGAGCTGCTGGCGCAGACGGGTTTTCGCAACATGGCGAGCACCTTTGGCCTCGCCCAATGGGACATTCTGCCGCTGGAACGGTTGGCGATGGACCCGCCCCGCGTGGTGCTGACCGACAAAGCGCGCGGCGGTGGCCTCCCACGGCTGCCGCGCGACGGTGAAGGCAGCGCCGTGGCCCATTTCCCCGCCCAACTCCTGCAATGCGCCGGACCCAATCTGATCGAGGCGGCGGGGCGGCTGAAGGCGATCCGGCGTCAGGTCGCGGGCGCATGAGCCGCCCCGCGCGCCTGCTCCTCCTCGCGCTCGCGGTCCTCGTCGCGTTCGCCCTGTCGTTGATGGCGGGCAAGGTCTGGATCGCGCCATGGCGGATCGTTGCCGGTACGCCAGAGGCCTGGATCATCGCCGAGCTGCGCGTGCCACGCGCGATCCTCGGACTGGCGGTAGGGGCCGGGCTGGGCATGGCGGGCGCGGCGCTTCAGGGATACAGCCGCAACCCGCTTGCCGACCCGTCGATCCTCGGCATTTCGGCCAGCGCGGCGCTGGGCGCTGTCGCGGCGATCTTTCTGGGGGCCGGTGGCAATGTCGTTGCGGTGACCGGCGGGGCAATGGCGGGCGCGTTCGGCGCGGTCCTGCTCCTCGGCCTGCTTGCGGGCACCAGCGCCAGCGCGGTGGCGTTCATCCTGGCGGGCACGGTGCTGTCGTCGCTAGCGGGGGCGTTGACCGCGCTGCTCATCAGCCTCGCCCCCAACCCCTTTGCGACGTCGGAAATCATCACCTGGCTGATGGGCGCGCTGACCGACCGGGGCTGGCGTGAGGTCGCCTTCGCGCTGCCGCTGATCGGTGCGGGATGCCTGCTGTTCACATTCGCCCGGCGGCGGCTGGATGTTCTCACGCTTGGCGAGGATGTCGCGCGGTCGCTCGGCGTCGATCTTGGCCGGCTGCAACTGCTGCTCGCGCTGGCGCTGGCGCTGACCGTCGGCGCGTCGGTGGCGGCGACGGGCGTCGTCGGCTTCGTCGGCCTGATCGTGCCGCACATGCTCCGCCCGCTGTTCGGGGCGCAGCCGTCGCGGCTGCTGCTGCCGTCGATGCTGGGCGGAGCGGCGCTCGTCCTCGCTGCCGATGCCTGCGTGCGGTTGACTCCCGGCGCGGGTGAGCTTCGGCTGGGGATCGCCATGGCGCTGATCGGCGCGCCCTTTTTCTTCCTGCTGCTCGTACGGCATCGCCGGGATCTTGCCTGATGCTCGAAGCCGATGCCCTGACCGTACGAGTGGGGAACGCCACGCTTCTCGCTGCCGTGTCGGCGCGGTTCGAGGCGGGGCGGGTGACGGCGGTCCTCGGCCCGAACGGGGCGGGCAAGTCGACGCTTCTGAAATGCCTGTGCGGCCTTCGCTCCGCCGACGGGGGCACGGTGCGCCTCGATGGCGAGCCGCTCGCGGCGATGACCGCGCAAGTCCGTGCGCGGCGGATCGGCTATCTGCCGCAACAGGCGCAGCTTCACTGGGACATAGATGTGCGCGCACTGGTTGCGCTCGGCCGGTATCCGCATCGGGTCGGCTTCGGCCCGGCGAGCGCCAGCGACGAGGACGCCATCGACCGCGCTCTGGCGGAGACCGACGCCGCCGCCTTTGCGGGGCGCAGCGCAGGAACGCTGTCGGGCGGGGAGCTGGCGCGGGTCATGCTCGCGCGGGTGCTCGCCGGCGAGCCCGAATGGGTGCTCGCCGACGAGCCGTTCGCGGCGCTCGACATCGCCCATCGCCTCGACCTGTCCGACCGGCTGCGCGCGATTGCCGGGCGCGGGCAGGGGGTCGTCGTCGTCCTTCACGACCTGTCGCTCGCCGCGCGCCTGGCCGACGATATCCTGCTCCTCGACGGTGGCCGGCTCGTGGCGTCGGGCCCTGCGGAGGAGGTGCTCGAATCTCCTCTTGTCGCGCGTGTGTTCGCCGTTGCCATGGAGCGCCATGTCCATGCCGACGGCACGATCAGCCTGATCCCGGCAAGGCGCTTTTCTTGAGCGTCCCCGCGTCCTACAAGAGGGGTCATGCAGCGCTTTGATGTCATCATTTCAGGCGGCGGGCTGGTCGGCCTGACCCTCGCCATCGCTCTCGCCCGCCACGGGATCGGCTGCGCGGTCGTCGACCCTGCAGACCCCGCCGAGACCATGGCACCCGGCTTTGACGGCCGCGTCTCCTCTATCGCCAGCGCGAGCTGGAAGATGTTCGGCGCGCTCGGCATTTCCGAGCATCTGGCCGGAAACGCCGCCTGTCCCATCGACCGCATCTGGGTGAGCGAAGGGCTGGCCGGCGGCGCGCTCGACTTCGCGCCCGACCCGGACGACGGCGCGCTCGGCTTCATGGTCGAAAATCGCGAGCTTCGCCGGGCCATTGCCGCAGCATCGGCCATCGACGGCGTCACTCGTTTCCAGCCTGACCGCGCAATCTCCGTCGAGCGCGACCTGAAAGGCGTGCGGATGACGCTGGCGAGCGGGCAGCGGATCGCCGCGTCGCTGCTCGTGGCGGCGGAAGGACGGGCGAGCCCAACGCGCGAAGCCGCCAACATCCCGGTCGCGCGCTGGGCCTACCGCCAGCGCGGCCTCGTCACCGCGATTGCCCATGAGTGTGACCACGGCAATACCGCTTATGAAATCTTCTATCCCGGCGGCCCCTTCGCGCTGTTGCCGATGCGGACCGAGAGCGGGGAGGGGAAAAGGTCGGCCATCGTCTGGACGGTGCCCGAACGCCATGCCCCGGCGATGCTCAAGCTGGGCGAGACCGCCTGGCTGGCGGAGGCCCGCAAGCGCATGGGCGATTTCCTGGGCGAGGTACGGCTCGCCGCGCCGATGTCGAGCTATCCGCTCGGGTTCCACCGCGCGGCGCGGATCACCGACACGCGGCTCGCCCTCGTCGGCGATGCCGCGCACGGCATCCATCCGATTGCGGGGCAGGGCGTCAATCTGGGTTTCCGCGACGCCGCCGCCCTGTGCGAGGTGCTGGTCGAGGGGATGCGCCTCGGTCTTGAACCGGGCGATGCCCAGCTTCTCGACCGCTATCAGCGCTGGCGCGCGCTCGATGCAATCAGCGTGACCCTGATGATGGACGGGCTGGTCCGCCTGTTCGATGTGCCGGGACGCCTGCCCTCGGCGATCCGGGGCTTCGGCCTTGCCGCCGTCCAGAAGCTGGGACCGCTCAAGGACCGCTTTATGGCGGAGGCGCGCGGAGAATCGGGCGCGCGGCCGCGCCTGCTGCTGGGCGAAGCGGTCTGAGCGCTCTCGCCGCCGGCGTCGCGCTCTCGGCGGACAGCTACACTCTGCTGGGCGTGGCGGCGGCGCTGGCAGGATTCATCGACGCCATTGCGGGCGGCGGCGGGCTGATCACCATTCCCGCGCTTCTTGCCGCCGGAGTGCCGCCGGTATCGGCGCTCGCCACCAACAAGCTGCAGTCGATGTTCAGCGTGGCGACGGCCTGCGCACGCTTCGCCCGGACCGGCCTCATCGACCTGCGCGCTTATGGTGCCACGGCTGCTTTCGTGTTCCTCTGCGCGGCGGCGGGAGGGATCGCGATCCAGTTCGTGCCCACCCGGATCCTGACCTTTGTCATGCCCGTCCTGATCCTGATCGTGGTGGCCTATGTGCTGTTCTCGCCGCGCATGACCGACCTCGACAGCCATGAACGGCTGGGGCGGGGCGCCTATGCCCCGGTGGCGGGCGGTATCGGCTTCTATGACGGGCTGTTCGGTCCCGGCGCGGGGAGCTTCTACGCCACCAGCCTGGTGGCGCTGCGCGGCATGGGTCTTAAGCGCGCGGTCGCCAATACCAAGCTGTTCAATTTCATGAGCAATTTTGCCGCCTTCATCATGTTCGCCATCGGCGGCCATATGCTGTGGATGGCGGGGCTGATGATGGCGGCCTGCGCCATGGCGGGCGCATGGATCGGCAGCCATTTTGCCATCCGCTTCGGCGCGCGGGTGATCCGACCGTTGCTGGTCGTGATGTCGCTCGCCCTCACCGCCAGGATGGTGGCGGAGAACTGGCCGATCTGACCCGGTCTATTGCAGGGTAGGCGACGACCCGTCGTCTTCCGGGCCGTGGAAGGCCATGAGCTGCATCAGCATTTCCGACCGGTCGGAAAGCGTGTCGACCTCGAGCACCGCCTGCTTGTCCGCCACGCCAAAGGGTGCGATCTGCGCGATGGCGTTGACGAAGGTTTCGTCGTCGAGCCGCTCGACGCTGTCCCAGTCGAGCGCATAGCCCAGCTTTTCGGCAAAGCGCCGCGTCTCGATCTCCAGCGCGGCGCGCTCGCCGGTTGACAGAATGCCGGGGTCGTCCTCCTCCTCGCTGAGCGGCAGGGCGTCGACCTGGCGGAAGGGGGTGGCAACGTCGAGCTCGCGCACGATTCGAAACCGCGCCTCCCCCTCCAGCACGATGTTGAAGCGGCCGTCCTCCAGCGCTTCGACGTTCGCGATGCGGCCGATGCAGCCGATCTGGAAGACCGGCGGCGGTTCGCCCGGGCCACGCGGCTGGATCATGCCGATCCGCTGGTCACGTGCCAGCGCGTCGGAGATCATCGCCTGGTAGCGCGGCTCGAAAATGTGGAGCGGAAGCTGCATGCGCGGGAACAGGATCGCGCGTGGCAGCGGGAAGATGGACAGCCGGCGGGCGGTTGGCATGGGCGCGGCGTCAGGCAAACAGGATGGCCGAAAGCCGTCGGCGCTGCGCCGCGACCCACGGGTCTTCCAGTCCGACCGCTTCGAACAGCGTCAGAAGCTGGTTGCGGGCCGCGCCGTCATTCCAGGCCCGGTCGCGCGCGATGATGTCGAGCAGCGTGTCGGCCGCCGCATCGCGATCGCCATTGGCCATCAGACCGCTCGCCAGCTCGAACCGCGCGTCGAGATCGTCGGGATCGGCGGCGATGCGTGCCTCGACCGAGGACAGGTCGGCAACGGGCCGCGCGCTCTGCGCCAGCTCCAACGCCGCCCGGGCGCGCGTGATCGCGGCATGGCCGGCTACCTCCTCCGGCAATTCGGCGAGCAACTGACTGGCCTCATCCGCCTGGCCGGCGGCAATCAGCGCACGAACCAGGCCGCCGATCACCTCGGGATTGTCGGGGGCCATTTCGATCAACTGGCCGAAAATCGACAATGCGCGCTCGGCATCACCGGCGGCAAGCGTTTCCTCGCCCATTGCGATCAGCGGGGCGATATCCTGCGCCTGACGCGAATCGTCGCTTTCCACCGGCAACTGGGCCAGAATCTGGTCGAGCATCCGCTTGAGTTGGCTCTCGGTTCGTGCCTGTGTCAGGTCCGCGACCGGCTGGCCCTGAAAGATGGCATAGACTGTGGGTATCGACTGGACTCGGAACTGGCTCGCAATGAACCGGTTCTCGTCGACGTTGATCTTGACGAGCATCACGCCCTTGGCCGCATAGTCGGCGGCGACCTTTTCCAGGACTGGCGTGAGCTGCTTGCATGGCCCGCACCACTCCGCCCAGAAGTCGAGGATGACGAGCGCGGTCTGCGACGGTTCCACGACATCGCGACGGAACGCTTCCACCGCCTGCCTGTCCTTCTCGCTCAAACCGAGGGTTGCCAAATTCACTTCTCCTGCATTGCACGGGCTGCGCCCACATATGGGGACGAGCGCCCTGCAAGCGCAAGGGGAATAGCACCCGGCGGCACGGCAAGCCGCACCCCGGCAAGGGCGTCGCCGCCCTCATGCTTTTCGGCATTTTTTTGGCTTGCCGCCACCCGGAGGCGATGCTAGTTGCGCGCCTCACCCCGGCGGGCCCCACGGTCCGCTGCAGCCAGAGCGGGCGTAGCTCAGGGGTAGAGCACAACCTTGCCAAGGTTGGGGTCGAGGGTTCGAATCCCTTCGCCCGCTCCAGTTTTCTTGCCGACATTCCGCCACCACACCCCTGCGTGCATCGGGCGCTTAGTCGCGCTATGGCTCGGCCTGCGGAACAAGGGACGGGGCTTATGGCTTTGGCGGGCAGGTCATCCTCTTCGACGATGGGGCAGGACCGCTACAGCGCGGTTGCGATGGTGCTTCACTGGCTGATCGCGCTGGCGATCACGGTGACGATCGTGCTGGGGTGGCGGATGGAGGGGCCTCCCGGTCCGCAGAGCTTCGCGCTGTATCAGTTGCACAAGTCGGTGGGCATCACCGTGCTGCTGCTGACGGTCGCGCGGATTGGCTGGCGTCTGCGCAAGCCGCCGCCGCCCTTGCCTGCATCGCTGACCCGCGCCGAGCGCCTTGCCGCCCATGTCGTGCACGCCGGGCTGTACCTGCTCCTGATCGGCCTGCCGCTGACCGGGTGGCTCATCGTTTCGTCGAGCGAGCGGGCGATCCCGACGATCCTGTTCGGGCAGATACCATGGCCGCACCTTCCGGGGATCGGCGGGATGACCGAGGCCGGCCGGGACATGGTGAACGGCTCGGCGGAGTTCGGGCACGAAACGCTGGTCAAGCTGGCCTATCTCCTCGTGGCGCTCCATGTCGCGGGCGCGCTCAAGCATCAGTTTATTGATCGGTCCGACCACTTCCGCCGCATGCTGCCGGTGGCGGGCCGGACCGGTGTCGCATTGATCGCGGCGATCGCGCTGCTCGCCGGGGCGGGAGCGGCGACATGGCTGTTCAGGCCCGCAAGTGCCCCGCAACCGGCGGCACCGGCTGCCGTCGTCGCGCCTGACGCTGAATCAGACGTGCCGGTCGCGGAGCCGCCCCTCGTCAACGTTGTCGAAGCGGTCTCTAAGCCCGACGATCTCGTGAACGAGGCTGAAGTGCCTGCAACGGCATCGCGCTGGCGCGTCGACAGGACTGCGTCGGAGATCGGCTTTTCCACGAGCTACAGCGGCACGCCGATCGCCGGAAGCTTCGCGTCATGGACGGCCGATATCCGCTTCGCGCCCGATGCGCTGGATGCCTCGTCGGTGCGGGTGACGATCGATCTGGCATCGCTCAGGACGGGTAGTTCGGACGCGGCATCGATGTTGCCGGGCGCCGATTGGTTCTCGACCGAGGCGTTCCCGCAGGCGGTCTTCGTCGCGGACCGTTTCCGCGCTCTCGGACGGGACAGCTATGAGGCGAACGGACGGCTCACACTTCGCGGGCAGACCCGACCGCAATCGCTCCGCTTCACGCTTCGCATCAAAGGCGATGGCGCGACGGTGAACGGCAGCTCCAGCATCGACCGCGTCGGCTTCGGCGTGGGGCAGGGCGAGTGGGGATCGACGGCCGCGCTGGCAGCCGAGGTCCCCGTCACCATCCGGCTGAGTGCCACGCGTCAGCCCTGAGAGCCAGTCCCACCGATCAGCCCCTTGTCCGCATTCGCAGGCCGTCTCTGCGGATTGAGACTTGATATGATGTAACATATCGCTATGGAGGCCCGAACCCATCCCGGAGGCCCCATGAAGACGAAGTCGCTGCTGTTAAGTTCCGCCATGGCCCTGACGATTGCGATGCCCGCGCTTGCCCAGACGGGCGGCGCGCCAGCGGCACCGGCAGGGCGCGGCGCGGGCGAGAGCGCACATCAGCGCGAGATCGTCGTCACCGCCGATTATGTCCGCGACCTCGATGTCCTGCCGGGTACGTCGGTGATCGACGGTGAGACGCTGACCCGGTCGCTGCGCGGGCAGATCGGCGACACGCTGGTCAGCCAGCCGGGCGTGTCCGCCACCTCCTTCAGTCCCGGTGCGTCGCGGCCCGTCCTTCGCGGTTTTCAGGGTGAGCGTATCCGCGTGCTGACCGATGGCCTCGGCTCGCTCGACGTGTCGAACACCTCCGCCGATCATGCGGTCACCATCGACCCACTGACCGCCGAGCGGATCGAGATCCTGCGCGGACCCGCCGTGCTGCTGTTCGGCAGCCAGGCGATCGGCGGCGCGGTGAACGTGCTCGACCGGCGCATCCCGCGCGAACTGCCGGAAGGCGGCGTGCGCGTCGATGCGATCGGCACGCTGGGGTCGGCGGCGGACGAGCGCAGCATCGGGGGTGCCGCCGACATCGCGCTGGGCGGCGGGATCGTGGTCCATGCCGATGGCAGCTATCGCCGCACCGACGATCTCGGCGTCGGCGGCTTTGTCCTCTCGCCGCAACTGCGCGCCGAGCAACTGGACATCGCGGCGGAAGAGCGCGACGAGGGCCATGACGAGGAGGCTGACGAGGCTGAGGCTCTCGCGGGCTTGCGCGGCAGGCTCCCCAACAGCGGCACCCGCACCTGGACGGCTGGCGGCGGCGTGACGCTGATCCGCGACGGTGGAAGCCTGGGCTTCTCGGTCGGCTGGTATGATTCGGATTATGGAGTCCCCGCGCGGCCCGGAGCCGAGCATGCGCACGGCGATGAAGAGGGCGAAGGCGAGGGCGAAGAGGAGCATGAGGGCGAGGAGGGCCATGAGGAAGGCGCTCCCGTCACCATCGGTCTCAGGCAGTTCCGCGCCGACATGCGCGGCGATGTCGAGGTCGGCGGCGGCTTCATCGACCATATCCATGTACGCGGCGGCTATTCCGACTACACCCACACCGAGTTCGAGGGTGATGAGGTCGGCACAGTCTTCAATTCGGAAGCGTTCGAGGGGCGGTTCGAGCTGGTGCAGGCGGACCGAAACGGTTGGCGCGGCGTGATCGGAGCGCAGGGTTTCCTCCGCGATTTCGAGGCGGTCGGCGCGGAGGCATTCGTGCCGCCCAATAGCACCAGCCAGTTCGGCCTGTTCACCCTTCAGGAATTCGAGCTTGGCAACTGGGGGCTGGAAATCGGCGGGCGCTATGAGCGCACGGAAGTCTCATCCGACGCCGTCCGCATCGGCGATGAGGAGGATGGCGACGTCATCGCGGTCGACCGCGGCTTCGACACCTTCTCGGGCGCGGTCAGCCTGTCCTATGCCGTGGCACCCGATGTGCGCGTGGGCGTGACCGGATCGCGCGCAGAGCGCGCACCTTCGACTGAGGAATTGTTCTCCAACGGCCCCCATATCGCGACTCAGGCATTCGAGGTGGGCGATCCGGGCTTCTCCACCGAAAAGGCCTGGGGCGCCGAGCTCTATGCGCGCGGGGAGGTCGGCGGCCTGCATCTCCACCTCAGCGGCTATGCGCAGTGGTTCGACGATTATATTTACGAAGTGGAGACGGGCGACGAGGCCGACGGCCTGCCCATCTACCAGTTCCGCCAGGCCGGGGCGCGCTATCTGGGTGTGGAGGGCGAGATCGAGGCACCGCTGGTGCGCACCGACGCCTTCACGCTGACGGGCAATATCGTGGCCGACTATGTCGATGCGCAGCTCGACGCGGGCGGCAACCTGCCACGCATTCCGCCGCTGCGAATCCTCGGCGGCCTCAGCGCAGAGGCGGGACCGTTCGGCGGCCGGGTGGAGGTCGAGCACAGTTTCGCGCAGGAGGATGTCGCGGCGTTCGAAACCCCGACCGACGCCTTCACACTCGTCAACGCGTCGGTCTCCTGGAAGCCGTTCGGTACCGACCGCAGCACGGTCATCCTGTCGGCGAACAACATCTTCGACGTCGACGCCCGCCGCCATGCCAGCTTCACGAAGGACTTCGTACCGCTGTCGGGCCGCGACATAAGGCTGGCGGTGCGGTTCGGGTTCTGAGCGAACCGTACACGCCCAGCGGCGTCAAACCTGCTGCAGGTCGTCCTCGTCGGGCACGAAACGCAGGATATCGCCCGGCTGACAGTCGAGCGCTGCGCAGATCTTGTTCAGCGTCTCGAACCGGATGCCTTTGACCCGGCCGGTTTTGAGCAGTGACAGGTTCACTTCCGCGATGCCGATCAGGGCGGCGAGTTCGCGGGAGCGGACCTTGCGCTGTGCCAGAAGCACGTCGAGAGTGACGACGATCGCCAAGGACGGTCAGATAAAGCTGGCATTCTCTTCATGACATGCGACCGACTGCGCCAGAATGCGCGCGAACAGCATGATCATGAAGCCCAGCATCACGCCGACCGCGACGGCCGTTGCGATGGCGGCGTTCACCACGGGAACGCTGGCGGCCGCGCTCAATAGGAGCACAATAGCGAGACGGGCCGGGATCAGTAGCGCAACGCCGACCGTCAACAGGACCCCCACCTGCATCAGATATTCATGTGCCTCTCGGCTGATGAGCTGGCCATCGTTCACAAGGCCGCAAAAGCAGGCCACTCGTAACAGCGCCCCGGCAACCAGCCCGTAGGGAACGGCGATCACGAGCAGCGCCACCGCGCGTTCCTCAAGGGTGAGCGGCGTAATTGCTCGCCAGAACGATCCTGTTGCGAAAAGCGGGTCGTTCGCTGCCAACACCATCGCCAACGGCATCATCAGCAATCCTGTCGCCAGGATCGCGAGGAAGCGAATGACTGTCGCAAATTGTCTCATGGCGCGGCTCCACATTGACCCACGGGACGAACTTTACGTAAAACATAAAAACATCAATGCAAATCGTAGTGGAGATCGGGCAAATGCTCAAGGGGCCGCATATCATTCTTCATGGGCTGCTGGCCGTCGGTTCGGCAGCTCCGACGCTGGCACATGCCGACGACCTCGGTGCCGTCGGTTGGCGCTTCGAACTCGATTATCTGGGAAGGACCGAAGCGCATCGGCCGATCGATGTCGTGGCGGTCAATGCCCGGCATGTCTGGCAGGGACCGCTCGGCCTTGACGCTGCTCTGGGCATCGGCGCCCTCCATGGATCGGGAGAGCGACGCGACCCGGGGGCACCCGTACTGCCGAGCGACGCGGCCGGCTTTCTCGCGGGCGCTGCCGTTCGCTTCGCACCTGTGGTGATTGGCCCCGTAAAGCCGTTCGTTCAGGGTTCGGTAGACTTTCTCTACACCTTCGGGCGACCGTTCCCGGCAGGAGGCTCGTCGGTCAACGGCCTTGTGCGATGGGGCGCGGGGCTGGAAGCCGCCGTTTCCGAGCGCATGAGCCTGTCAGCGGGGTATCGCGCTGCCCACATATCGAACGGCGGCGGGCTTGTTCCCTCGAACCCCGCGTGGAACGGGCGCGGCGGCTTCATCGACCTGACATGGCGGCCGGGCGCGAAGAAGCGCCCGGCTGTCTGAGCTTATTGGTCGAGGAAGGACCGCATCTTCCGGCTGCGGCTGGGGTGCTTGAGCTTTCTCAGCGCCTTCGCCTCGATCTGGCGGATGCGTTCGCGGGTGACGCTGAACTGCTGGCCCACTTCCTCCAGCGTGTGATCGGTGTTCATGCCGATGCCGAAGCGCATACGCAGCACGCGTTCCTCGCGCGGGGTGAGCGAGGCGAGGACGCGGGTCACCGTTTCCTTGAGGTTCGCCTGGATCGCGGCATCGACCGGGATGATCGCGTTCTTGTCCTCGATGAAATCGCCGAGGTGCGAATCCTCCTCGTCGCCGATCGGCG
>CAZHGR010000034.1:0-27814 GCA_964532255.1 uncultured Sphingobium sp. | reverse complement strand
GCGGCCTCGGGCTTGCGCTTCAATGCGACCTGCGCATTGCGAGCCATACCGCAAGGCTGGGGCTGCCTGCCGCCCGGCGGGGCATCGCGTATGACTTCAAGGGCGTGAAGCAGCTTGTCCACCTTGTCGGGCCAGCCAATGCCAAGGAGATACTGTATACCGCGCGCCAGATGGATGGCCCGACTGCCTGCGCGATGGGGCTGGTCAACCGGGCCTTACCCGATGACGAGGTCGAAACGGTCGTTCGCGAAATTGCCCTGACGATCGCTCACAACGCCCCGCTGTCGATCCGCGCGTCGAAATTGATGATCGATATGGTCGCCATGGACCCCGCCGACCGCGATCTCGACCGCTGCGTCGAAGCCGAGACCATCTGCCTGGAAAGCCACGACTATGCGGAGGCGACCCGCGCCTTCATGGAAAAGCGTCCGGCGCAGTTCCTTGGACGCTGATCGCCGTCGCGCGACTCATTTCACGGGATCGAGCACCATGCATGAACAGCCATTACCCTTCGCCCACCTCCGCGTGATCGACCTCACCCGCGCGCGGTCGGGGCCGACTGCGGCGCGACAGTTCGCTGACTGGGGCGCCGATGTGATCATGGTGGAATCACCCAATGTCGCCAATGACCTGACCGGCGATCGTCATGGATCGGATTTCCAGAACCTGCACCGCAACAAGCGGAGCATTGCGCTCGACCTCAAGGACCACGCCGACCGCGCCATCTTCCTCGACCTGGTGCGTACCGCCGACGTTCTGCTCGAGAACTTCCGACCCGATGTGAAGCATCGGCTGAAAATCGACTATGAGACGCTGAGCGCGATCAACCCCCGGCTGGTCTATGGCAGCATCTCGGGCTTTGGCGAAGACGGCCCCAACGCGCTCAGGCCCGGTGTCGATCAGGTGGCACAAGGCTATGGCGGGCTGATGTCGGTCACCGGTCTCCCCGGCCAGGGTCCGGTGCGAACCGGTGTGGCCATCACCGACATCGCAGCCGGCCTGTTCGCAGCGATGGGAGTCATGACAGCGCTCATCGAACGACAGAGGACCGGGACGGGCCGCTGGGTACAGACGTCGCTGCTCCAGTCATGCATTGCGCTGCTCGATTTCCAGGCGGCGCGCTGGCTGATTGACGGCAAGGTTCCGGGCCAGGAGGGCAATCATCATCCCACCGGCGTGCCGATGGGCACGTTCGCGACGGCCGATGGTGCGATCAACCTCGCCGCCGCCGGCGACTCCATGTTCTCCAAATTCTGCAAGGCCGCGGACAAGGCGGAATGGCTGTCCGACCCCCGCTTCTCCAGCAACGAAGCGCGCTTTGAACATCGCGACCTGCTGCGCGAGGCGGTTGCCGACATCGTCAGGCTGCGCACCAGCGAAAGCTGGATAGAGAGGCTGAATGCCGCGGGCGTGCCCTGCGGCCCGATCTATACCATCGACGAGGTGTTCGCCGACCCGCAAGTAAGGCATCTGAACACCACCCGGCGCGTCGTGTCGCCGCATGTGGGAGAGCTTGAACTGCTGGCGCAGCCCGTCGTGCTGGCCGGCGTGGACAGCGGCGTCCGGCGAGCCGCTCCCGAAGCGGGCGAGCATAGCGAGGAAATACTGGCCGAGTTGCGGGCGCGAAGCGCGGCCCCTGCTGCGATTGGGGACCAGCCCTCGTCGCCGGCTGTTCAGCCATGACGCCGAACGCAGCAGTTCCGCCCTCCCCGTCGGGCGCAAGGCGTGCATGGACGGCGCTCGCACTGCTGACGGCCACGAATGTGCTGATGTCGCTGGACCGCACCATCCCGCAGCTCATCGCCGAGCCGGTCAAGACGGAGTTCAATCTCACCGACGCACAACTCGGCATATTCATTGGGATCGCCTTCGGGCTCAGCTATGGTGTTGCGGGGCTGATCGTCGGGCCACTTGTCGACCGCTACAACCGTCGCAGCCTGCTGGCCCTCATCCTGTCGGTCTGGAGCGGCATGACCTTCCTGACCGGAATGGCGACATCCTATCTCTGGCTGCTCGTCACGCGCGCGGGCCTCGGTGCTGCGGAAGCCGGCGGAAATCCTGCAGCCCTGTCCATCATCGGCGACCTGTTCCCGCCCGAACGGCGGTCAAGCGCCATCGGCCTGTACAAGGTCGGCGTTCCGCTCGGCATCTTTCTGGCGAGCGTTCTCGTCGGGCTGCTGGCGGCCGACTTCGGCTGGCGAACCGTGTTCTTCGTCGCGGGCGTCCCGGGCTTCATCGTCGCCTTGCTGATCTGGCGCGGCGTCGCCGACCCGCAGCGCGGCGTGCATGAGAGGACGGGCGGAGACGCCAGTCGGCCGGTCCCCTATCTCGTCGCGGTCCGGTTCGTCCTGAGTGACCGCCAGGTCATGCCACTGACCATCGGCCTTTTTGTCTCCGTGTTCGCCGGAGCGGCCATCTACGCGTTTCTGGCGTCGTTTCTGCAGCGTATTCACGGGATGAGTCTCGAGCAGATCGGTGTCATCGTCGGCATCGGCGCAGGCCTATCGGCGCTGAGCCCCGTCGTCATCGGGCTGGCGGGGGACAGGATCAGCCGCAGGGGCAGCCGGTCGCTTCTCTACTATCTTGCGGCGCTCAACGGTCTGGCGGGGCTTGCCGGTGTGTTCCTGCTGACCCAGGACAGCCTCTGGCTTGTCATCGGCGGTATATTGGCATGGCAGTTCTTCAGCATGGGCTTGACCACGCCGGGCATGGCCGCGCTGATCACCCTCACGCCAGCGGGCATGCGCGGCACGATCGTGGCGTTCATCTCGGTCGGCAACATGCTTCTCGGATTCGGCCTGGGTCCGTTCGTGGTTGGACTGGTGTCGGACGCGATCGGAACAGCGGATTCGCTGCAAGTCTCGCTGATCATCGTGTCCGGCGCGGCCTATGTCGTCTCGACACTCGCGTTTCTGGCGAGCGGCCTGCGCCATCACCGACCGGAAGCCTAAGCCGCTCTTCCATATCGTGAAGCGAGCGAGCGCGCCTCTCCTTGTCAGGCGATGAGCTGACAAGGGCGAGGCGCGCCGATCATGTCATCGGATCAGATCAGAACTTCGCCATAATCTCCGCGCCGTACATGCGCGGACGACCGACGTTCGTCGAGTTCACACCGAGCGACGAACCCTGGGCAAGGCCGCCGACATAATATTTCTCGTTGAAGGCATTGCGCATCCAGAAACCGACACCGAGTCCCGATCCGGCGATATTGTCCCAGTCGATCCGGAAGTTCGCGATGGTGTAGCCCGGCAGCTTCGTCTGCGGGGTAATGGATGCCGCGGTGTTCGAGAAATAGAAGCTCGTCTGGCCGTAGACATCGCCACGCAGCCTCACATCGCCCATGTCGTTCGCCAGCGGAACGGTCACGACCGCATAGACCGATCCCGACCAGCGCGGGGTATCCGCCACGGGTCCGAACGTCGTGGGAACGCCGAAGACCAGCGTCTGGTTCTTGGTGAACTCGGAGTCAGTGAACGCACCCGACAAGCCGACGTTCAGCCAGTCGGTCGGCTCGATCCCGGTTTCAAGCTCCAGTCCTTTGATCCGCGCTTCAGGCACGTTGACGGTGACCGCGATCGAACCCAGTGCCGGATTGACGGGGTTGGTCGGGAACAGTGCGCGCTGCACGTTCTTCACCTTCATGGTGTAGGCGGACAGATAGAAGCGGGCGCGTGCATCCCCTACCCGTCCATTGTACTTCAGACCCGCCTCGAAGTCCTGCGCCACTTCGGGCTTGAACTTGTCGGTGTTGGTCAGCGTCGCACTGAGGGCCGGCGGAGCGACGCCGTTGATGCCGCCAGCGCGCCAGCTTTCACGCGCCACGACATAGACCATCAGGTCGCTCGTTGCCTGATATTCCAGCCCCAGATTCCAGCTCGCGCGGTCGAACTTGGCGTCAGGCGTCGTCAGCCCGAAGAAGGTGCCGCCGGCCTGGTGATCGAGGCTGATATTCTCCCATGCATAGCGCCCGCCGATGCTGAACTTCAATCCGTCAAGCCCGGCGAGGGTGCCGAGGTCGAACGTGCCGTGCGCAAAGACGGCAAGCGCACGATCCTTGATCTTGAAGTTGGAGGTCGTCGAAGCGGGCGGGCCGACCGGCCCGAAGTCGAAATAGCTCTGCGGGAAGATGGTGTGGTTCCTGAGTTCCTGGAAATATCCGCCAAGGATATAATCCAAGCCGTCGTTCAGCAGCGATCCCTGCAATTGAAGTTCGTTCGATATCGACTCATTGGTCACTTCATTGCCAAAGGTCCGCAAAGCGTCGGTCGAGGGCCGGTTGATGTCGTAGTTCGAGATCAGCAGATAGGGCGTTCCCGTCTGCTCGGTCGAGTCGATCGCCTTCGAGTGCGAATAGCCGAAGATGTTCTTCACCGTCATGCTGTCGCTCACCTCGATCGTCGTGGTGTTGACGACCGCAATGTCCTTGCCGCTGTGGAACGACGGCGCTGCAGAGTTTACCTGCCAAAAGCCGAGTTCGTTCTGCTGGCGATCGAGAACGCCCTGGATACCGTCGGGATCATAGCCCGGATGCGCGGCCAGAACGGATGCCCACGCGCCCGGGGAACCAACGAAAGGATTGGCATCGAGCTGCGGGCCGAAAAGCGCGAATGCACCGCAGGCAAGCGCGGAACCGTCAGGGCCGGTATCGCCGCAGGTGTTGAAGCTGTAGAGGCTGGTTCCCGAATTGTTGCCGCGCGAGCGTTCATACTGGACCATCAGCAGGTTTTCGACGGTTTCGGACGGCATCATCAGCAGAGAGGCACGATAGGCCTGGCGGTCCACCTCGCCGAGTTCGCTGTTATCGTTGCCGCCGAAGACCGGACCCGTATAGACATTGTCGATATATCCGTCGCGGCGGGAAAACTTGAACGCGGCGCGGAACAGCAGGGTGTCGGCGACGAGCGGCACGTTGGCGACGCCTTCCACGTCGATGGCATCAAAGTTGCCGTAGCCAAGCTTGAAGCTGCCGCCCGGCTCCGCCTCGGGGCGCGCGGTGGTCGAAAGCACCGCGCCGCCGGTGGCATTGCGCCCGAACAGCGTTCCCTGCGGGCCCTTGACCACCTGGACCGACTGAAGATCGAAGAACGACGCGACGCCGCCCGCCACGAACGGCACTTCGTTGAGATAGGGCACGACGGCGGTCGACGAACCCGAGAAGGCGTCAACCGTCTGTCCGCGGATCGAGTAGTTCAGATTGTTGTTCGACTGCGTCTCGCGGACCACAAGTCCCGGCACGGCAAGCTGCAGATCGGACTGGTTCGAAATCGACCGCTGGGCAAGTGCCTCGGCACCCAGAGCCGTCATGGTTGTCGGCACGCGCGAGATATCCTCGGCACGACGACGAGCGGTGACGACGATGTCGCTGTCCTGCCCGCCCTCTTCGGCCACCGGCGCGTCTGCAGCCGCTCCGTCCGCTTGCGCGAAGACCGGAGTCGCAAACGCCGACGCGGTCAGCGCGGCAGCGGCACATGTGGTGAGATAATGCGTAACCTTCAGCATACTGCCTCCCAGGAAAGTACCCGATGAACGGCGCTGCGCGCAATTCTCAGGCTATGTCGTTACGTCATAGACCAGCCGACGCGTTGCGGACTGCAGTACGCATTGCCTCCAGTTGTGATTTTGTGCGTGAGCTGCCCGCCGGCGGTCCATCGGCCCCTAAAACGGTCACTGTGTTCACCCCAGCGGCGGAGGAAGTGAGACGTGAGTCAGCCGGCCGAGTTCGTCATCTACGAAATGGCCGCACCCCGGGTGGCGCGGATCGTTCTGAACCGGCCGGAACGCCGTAACGCGCAGAACACGCGGCTTCTGTACGCTCTGAATGCGGCGTTCGATCGCGCAGCCGGCGACAATGATGTTCATGTCATCATCCTTGCCGCCAATGGCCCGCATTTTTCATCGGGACATGATCTTGATGAAATCGGATCGGGCGATGCACATAAGAACATTCAAGCCGAAAAGACCGTGGGAACCTGGTGCGGCTTCGGATGCGCCGGCGCGGAAGCGCAGATGGCCTATGAGAAGGAAGCCTATGCCGGCCTGTCCGAACGCTGGCGGAATCTTCCCAAGCCGACCATCGCCCAGGTTCATGGCAAGGTCATCACCGGCGGGCTCATGCTGGTCTGGCCCTGCGACCTCATCATCGCGTCCACCGACGCGACCTTTCAGGACACGGCGGTCGATCTTGGCGTCTGCGGGGTCGAGTTCTTCAATCACCCCTATGAGCTGGGGGTGCGCAAGGCGAAGGAATTCCTGTTCCGTTCCAACGTACTGACCGCCGCCGATGCCCATGCCGCCGGCATGGTCAACCATGTGGTGGAACGCGAGGATCTGGAGACGTTCACCCTTTCCATCGCCCAGGAGATCGCCCGCAAGCCGCTCTTCGCGCTGAAGCTGGCGAAGGAGGCGGTCAATGCGGCTCAGGATGCGGCGGGCCGGGGCACCGTCATGCAGTCCGCCTTCGGCCACCACCAGTTGACCCATGCCCATAACATGCTGGTCCACGGCATGCTCATGGACCCGACGAACCTGACGGCAAGCAAGCCGAAGAGAGGGACCGATGACCGATAGCAACCCGCGCCCGCCGTTCCGCAAGCCGGCCGCCATCATCACTGGCGCTGCCGGCGGCATGGGACAGGCCTGCGCCCGGCGCCTGGCCAACACGCACGCGCTGATCCTCACCGATTTCCATGCCGAGCGCCTCGCGGAGGTAGCGGAAACGCTGCGCGAACAGGACAATGCCGATATCGCGGCCAGCATCTGCGGCGATATCGCGGACGACGACGTGCTGGAGCGGATCACGGCCGTAGCCGGAGACCGCTGCAAGGTGTTCATTCATACCGCAGGCCTGTCGCCCGCACTGGCGGGATGGGCGCCGATCATTAGGACCAACCTGATCGGCACGGCAAAGCTTATCAGGGCGATCGAAGCGCTGCTGACGCCGGGCTTCGTTGGCGTCCTGCTGGCTTCGACCGCACGCTGCTTTGTCCCTCCGGCGGAGGCGGATCTTGCGGCACTGCTCGCCGATCCGCTAACGAACGATCTCCTGCAACGGATAGCGCCGCTCCTGGGCAGCGACGATGAAACCCGCACCTCCAACGCCTATGCCTATTCGAAAGCGTGGACCTGTGAAACGGTTCAGCAGCGTGCGACCCGGTGGGCGGCAAGAGGCGCCCGGATCGTCAGCCTTTCACCCGGCTTCATCCGCACCGGAATGACGAGGACTGAGGTTGTCGAGCGCCCCGAGATGCAGAAGCTGCTGGACTCCACACCGCTCGGGCGCTGGGGGACCGTGAACGACATCGCCAATGTCGTGGAGTTCGTCCTCTCCGACCGGGCATCGTTCATCACCGGCACCGACATCGTGATCGATGGCGGCCTTTCAGCGCGCATCCTGACGCAAAGCTGATCGTGCCCGTCACCCGCGCCAGTCTGCGCGGGTGACGGGAGGTAAATGGCCGTTCAGCTCGAATATTTCTTCTGTTCGAGCCGCGCGATGGTACGCGCATGAACTTCGTCGGGACCGTCTGCGACGCGCAGCGCCCGCACCCGCGCGAACAGGGCGGCAGTTCCGGCGTCGCTGTCCAGCCCGCCAGCACCGAACGCCTGGATCGCGTTGTCGATGATGCCCAGCGCGGCACGCGGCCCCATGACCTTGATCATCGAGATCTCGAGGCGCGCCACCTTGTTGCCGACCTTGTCCATCATGTCGGCAGCCTTGAGCGTCAGAAGACGCGACGTCTCGATGTCAATGCGCGCATCGGCAATGCGCTGTTCCCAGACGCTATGCTCGATCAGCCGCTTGCCGAAGGTACTCCGGCTCATCAGCCGCCTCACCATCTTCTCCAGCGCGACCTCGGCCAAGCCGATGATGCGCATACAGTGATGGATGCGCCCCGGCCCCAGCCGCCCTTGCGAGATCTCGAACCCGCGCCCTTCGCCCAGGATCATGTTGGACGCAGGCACGCGAACATTGTCGAACGTCACTTCGCAATGACCATGCGGCGCATCGTCATAGCCGAAATTGGTCATGTTCCGCCCGATGGTGATGCCCGGCGTGTCCATCGGCACGAGCACCTGGGACGCCATCTGGTGTCGGGGCGCATTGGGATCGCTACGGCCCATGACAATCATGATCTTGCAGCGCGGGTCCATCACGCCCGAAATCCACCATTTGCGCCCGTTGATGACATAATCATCGCCGTCGCGCCGAATTTCCGTCTGGATGTTGGTGGCGTCGGAGGAGGCCACGTCCGGCTCGGTCATCGCATAGGCCGACCGAATTTCGCCCGCCATCAGCGGCCGCAGCCACTGCTCCTTCTGCTCAGACGAACCGTACATGTGCAGCACGTCCATATTACCGGTGTCGGGTGCGCTGCAGTTGAACACTTCCGACGCCCAGGTGACACGTCCCATCTCTTCGGCCAGCGGCGCATATTCGAGGTTGGTCAGGCCAGCCCCGCGGAAATCACCCTCGTCATGCTCCGACGGACACATGAACAGGTTCCACAGGCCCTCCGCCTTTGCCTTGGCCTTGAGATCCTGCAGGATCGCGGGCTGCTGCCACCGGTTCTCGTCGAGTTGGGCGTAGTAGGTCGGAACGGCCGGATAGACATGCTCCGCCATGAACTGGCGGACGCGGCCCAGCCATTCGGACTGGCGAGGGGAAAAATCGAAATCCACGGATTGAAACTCCTGTTGGCTGGGCGTCAGGACCGCGCGATGATGGCGCGGGCCTCGTCGAGAAGTGACACGGCGGATCGATGCAGCCGCTCACCCGTCGTCCTATCGGCAAGCCCCGCCTGAGCGCGCGCATGCGTGCCCTCCAGGATGAGCCCGAGCTTGTAGCAGGCAAGCACTTCGAACCACGGCAGATGAGCGAGCGAACGTCCCGACCGTTCGGCATAGCGCGCGATCATCTCGGCGGGCGTGGGGAAGCCGTCGAGCGGCGCGACACGCATGGTCTGCGGCTTCGCCTCCCCTCCGGTCGGCCAGCTCACCAGCAGGCGGCCGAGGTCGACCAGCGGATCGCCGAGCGTCGCCATCTCCCAATCGACAATGGCATTGAGGCGTCCGTCAGCGGCGAAGATGCAGTTGCCGACATGATAGTCGCCATGGATGATCCCCGGTTGCATGTCCGGCGGCAGATTGTCGGTGAGCCATTGCCCGATGGCTGCCACGTCCCCCAGCGCCGCCGGCCCGTCCCAGCCTTCGAACCGCTCATAGCTCTGCAATTCGCCGGCCCAGCGGCTGACCTGCCGCTCGAGAAAGCCATCGAGCTTGCCGAAATCCCCCAGCCCCTTGGCGATCGGATCGACCGCAGCGAGAGCGACCAGCCCGTCGACCATTTCGATCCCCATCCGGTGACGGATGGCCGGCGATCCCGCCACGTCATCGGGCATGACCACCGTCGGATTGAAGCCGTCGACCGCTTCCATCACATAGAACGTCCCGCCCGCAACCGACGCATCGGTGCATGCGGCGACGACCGACGGATGCGGAACATCGCTGCCGGAAAGGGCTGTCAGCAGCCGGATTTCCCGCTCCAGCAGCTTGTTGCTGTTCGGGCGCGGCTTGGCCGGCGGATGACGCAGGACATAATCCCGCCCGCCATTGCTGAAGCGCAGCACAATATTCTGCGTCCCGCCCGCAAGCTGCCGGATATTGTCGAGACCGGGGCCATCCAGCACATCATTGGCAAGCAGCCACCGCTCGATACCGTCCAGCTCAATAGGAATTTCGGATTGTCCACCCAAAGGTCATGTCTCCCGATTGTGGGTCAGCCTTACGCCCCGCCCACCCGGTGCACATCCCCACCGGCGGCACAGGCAAATCTGCGGCGATCAGCAGGCAAAAACGCTCAGCCGAACTCGAGCAGCCGGTCCTGCAGACGCACGCGCTGGTCCGGTCCGATGCCCAGTTCGGCGTCGAGATATCCGTCGATCGAACCCCATTCGCGTTCGATCGCCGAAAAGGCGATCTCGAGCAGTGGCCTGCCCTGTTCGTCAATAAGGCGTTTCGGCGTGAAGACGGCGGGTCCATGGCGCACCAGCAGGCTGTCGTAGAAGGCCGCAACGACGTTGCTGTCGGCCAGCGCAGCGAGCTGGGCGCGGTTCATCTCATGTTCGGGCCGGCGAAGGTCCGTGGACAGCAAATAGTCGGCATGGATCGTCGCCTGATCCACCCCCAGTGCCGTGAGGAGGAGGCCGACGGCAAGGCCGGTGCGGTCCTGCCCGGCCGTGCAATGGACGAGCGCAGGGGCGTCGCCCTCCAGCAATGCCTGAAACAGCCCCTTGAAGGACGGCGCCAGCAACTGGGCGAAGCGAATGTAAAGCTCCCCCTCCAGCGCGCCGATGCCAGCCGTGCGTTCCAGGCCCCGCCCACCGAAGAGAAGCGACGCATCATAATTCTGATCGACCGGCCGGGGCGTTGACTCGCCGGGCCAGCGCGTCGGCGTGATCTCCCGCTCCGCGTCCGAGCGCAGGTCGCAGACAGCCACGAAGCCGCGCTCCCCCATCCAGGTCCAGTCCGCTTCCGTCAGGCCCCACAGCGCGCCCGACCGAAACACGTGCCCCCATTTCACCCGCCGACCGCAGGCCGTCGGATAACCGCCGATGTCCCTGAGGTTCGAGCTGCCCTGCAGCCGCACATGGCGCCGTTCGAGGTCCAAAATCGTGTCTCCCTAAAGCCGCTGAGGCAGGTCGATATATAGTGCCAAAGGATAATGATGCCCTCCAACAGGTGTCAGTGACAACGAGAGGCAGCACCAATTGCAGCAGCGGTTGCATCGCGCGGAGCGCGTGGCTTGTTGTCCGGCGCGCGCTTGCCCATGATGCAGGAACAGGATGCGCGCTGGCCAGCCGTGCGACGTCCGGAACGGCGCGGCGAGGGGATGGCGATGGCAATGGACGAGATCAGTCGGAAGGTGCTGCAAACGATACAGGGCGCGCTCGACCGACTCACCCGCGCGGACAATCTGACGCCGGACCAATTGACCGAGGTCTTCATGGCAACCACTGCGCTTGGGTATCAGATCGCCCGGATGGACTATCCCGCCGAAACACAGGCGAGCGTGGCGGCGGCGGAAGCAGAGCTCGCCGGATCGTCGGGACTGCCCGCAGCGAGGCCGCGCCATGCGGCTTCCGGCTGGGAGGCGATGCCAGGGGCAAGGCTGTGCGCCGCCATCGAGGCCGGTACGATCGCGAACGATCCCGCGACGTTGGGGCGCATCCGCGAACTGCTTGTCGCCTATCACGTGCCGATGGACCCGGTCATCGATGCAGGTACCCGCGCCACCTATGCGGGCGGAAGGGGCGATGCGCGAACGGTTCATGACGGCGCTCCGGTCGAACTGACCGCCGATGTCCTGCAGGACTGGCTGCGTCGAAAAGGCCATGCGGGGCAGGACGCGCGCGTCGCGAATCTCAAGCGGCTGATGGGTGGTTATTCGAAGGCCACCTACATCGCCCGGATCGTCGATGCGGGCAGCGAGCAGACAGTCGTCATCCGCAAGGACAGCCCCGGCCTACCGACCGGATCGAGCGTGGTGTCGGAGTTCCCGGTGCTTGGCGAAATGACGGCCATCGGCGTGCCGGCACCGTCTCCGCTCTGGGTCGAACCCGATGCGGCACTGTGCGGTGGGGCGTTCATGGGCGTCGGCTTCGCGACAGGGAAGCCCGCGAACCAGATCGTGCCGACCGACCCGAATGTCTGTCGGGAGTGGGCCGAGAGCACCGCCCACGTGCTGGCCCGGCTTCACAGCGGCACCGCCTTGCCCGAGGCCGACGTTCGCAAACCCATTGCGGCAGAAATCGACGGGCTCGAGGAGCGCATGCTGGAGCGGGAGCGCGCCCCCCATCCGGGCCTTCTGGTCGGCCTGCGCTGGCTCCGCCAGAACATCGACCGTCTCGCCGGGCGTCCCGCCTGCCGCATCCACGGCGATGCCGGCTTCCACAACATGCTGATGGACGGTGGCCGGATCACCGCGCTGCTGGACTGGGAGTTCAGCCGTATCGGCGACCCCGTGGAGGATCTGGCGAGCATCAAGCCGTTCATGGACCAGATCGGCGGCTGGGACATATTCTATGCCGCCTACCAGGGCGCGGGCGGCTTCACCGTCGACGCCCGCGCCGAGGACTATTTCACCGTCTGGCAGGAGACGCGCAACATGGTCGCATGCCTCGGTTCGCTCAATTCGCTGCTGATGCCCGGCGTGTTCGAGGTCCCGCTGACGGTCGCGGGCACGATCTACATCCCCAAATATGAGATCGCCATCTTCGATGCGATCGCCAAAGCGGAGCAAGCCGATGGGTGAAGTCATCGAATGGACGAAGAGCGCCGCAGGTTTCGGCACGCCGGGGCCAGACGACGACTTCTACCACGGCCGCAGCCTGCCTGAGAAGCATCATGAGATGACGGAAACCTGGTACTGGGGCTTTAACGAGCCACAGTCCGGGATGCACGGCTTCATCCACATCTGGACGCACCCCAATCTCAACCTCTGCACTGCCGGCCTGTTCGTCCACTTCGGGAGCAAGCGCGAACAGCTTGCGTGCGAGCTGTTCGACTTTCGCAACTTCGCGCCCGACACGATCTTCGACGCGGCCGGCAACATCACGCTCGCCAACGGGCTGACCGTCGAGTTCGAAAAGCCGATGGAGCGGATGCGCATCCGCTACGCCAATGCCGACCGCGACTTCACGCTCGACATGGTGCAGGAGGCCGTCCAGCCGGCGATCATGCGGTCCAACAACGCGCATTTCGAACAGACGATGCGCTCCGTCGGCAAGGTGGTGTTCGAGGGCCGCGACTATGCGTTCGACAACCTCACCATCCGCGACCGGAGCTGGGGCGAGCGACGCCCCGAGGTGGGCCACAAAATGCCGCCCTACACCTGGATGAACGGTGCCTTCTCCAGCGATTTCGCCTTCTGCATCTCGGGGCTGGACGATCCGGCGCGCAACCCGGACTGGGCGGGCCTCTACGATGTTCCGGCGGACAGAATCATGAGCGATGCCTGGGTCTATGACCATGGGCAGCAGTTGCGGCTGTCGCGCTATTCCAAGATCACCGAACGCGCTCCCGAATGCGGCCTGCGTCCGGTGCGCCATGTCATCGACTGCACGCTGGAGAACGGGCGCGAGTTGCAGTTCGTCGGCGAGGTCGTCGGCAGCGTGCCGTGGCACTGCTGGCAGAATGCCCTTTGCCATACCGGCCTCACCCGTTGGACCTGCACCCAGACCGGCGAGACCTGCTGGGGAGAGACGCAGGAAGTCCAGTGGAACGACTATGTCTACCGTATGTGCCGACCCGTCGGCTGAACTTCAATCGCACTTCGAGGATCATCCATGACCGAACCCAATCCGAAGGGCCACAACGCCCCCTGCTCCAATCGCGACTTCGACTTCTTCTATCGCGGGCTGGAGGACCAGAAGCTGCTCGTCCAGAAATGCACCAAGTGCGGCACGCTGCGCAGCCTTCCCTCGCCGGGATGCGACAATTGTGCATCGCTCGATTGGGAGCCGGTCACCCTTTCGGGCGAGGGCGAAGTCTACAGCTATGTGACGCATTATCACCCTCCCCTGCCCGGCTTTGCCGCGCCGCATCCGATGGCCGTCGTGACGATGGACGAGGGCGTTCGTCTGCTTGGTGCCATGGACGGCACCGATCCGGCAGACGTTGCGATCGGCCGACGCGTGAAGGCCGAATTCGTGCGCCGCGACGCCGTCGCCGCCTATCGCTTTCGCAATATCTGAACCGTTGAAGCGGAACCCAAGATGACCAGCATTTCCAACAAAACAGCGATCGCCGGCTACGGTGCGACGGAATTTTCCAAGAACAGCGGGCGAAGCGAGTTGCGCCTCGCAGTGGAAGCGACGCTCGGCGCGCTTGCCGATGCGGGCATCGACCCCACCGAGGTCGATGGCATGTCGACCTTCACCATGGACAACAACAGCGAACAGGAAATCTTCCGCGCGATCGGCGGCAAGGATCTGAAGTTCTTCACCCGTATCCCGCAGGGGGGCGGCGGCACGTTGGGCCCGGTTCAGCAGGCGGCGATGGCGATCACCACCGGCATCGCGAATGTGGTGGTCGTCTACCGCGCGATGAACGAGCGGTCGGAATATCGCTTTGGCCAGCCTATGCACTCGCTGCCCCCGACGAGCGATAATGTCATCTTCGCCTATCACGGCTTTGCGGGCCTCATGACCCCGGCGGCGATGATGGGCATGATGATGCGGCGCTACATGCACGAGACCGGCGCGACGAGCCTCGACTTCGCCCATTATGCCGTGCTGGCGCGCAAATATGCGTCCACCAATCCCAACGCCTTCTTCTACGGCAAGCCGATCACCGTCGAGGAGCACCAAGCGTCGCGCATGATCGCCGATCCGCTCCACCTGCTCGATTGCTGCCAGGAAAGCGACGGCGGCGTGGCGCTGGTGATCGTCAGCGCCGAGCGTGCGCGCGATCTCCGCCAGAAGCCGGTCTACATTCGCGCTGCCGCCCAGGGGTCGCCCAAGGGCACGGTAAGCCTTGGCGGCTTCTACAAGGACAATATTTGGCCGTTCGACGAATGCGCCGCCGCCGGTCGCCAGCTCTATGCACAGTCGGGCATGTCACCGCAGGACCTCGATGCTGCGATCCTCTACGATCACTTCGGCCCCTCGGTCTTCCCCGGTCTGGAGGCCTATGGCTTTTGCGCCAAGGGTGAAGCCAAGGATTTCGTGAAGGACGGACATCTGGAAATCGGCGGCAAGCTCCCCATCAACATGCATGGGGGACAGCTTGGCGAGGCCTATATCCATGGCATGAACGGGGTGGCGGAAGCCGTCCGCCAGTTGCGCGGCACCGCCGTCAATCAGGTGCCCGGCGTCCGCAACATGCTGGTCACCGCCGGCAGCGGCCTGCCAACGAGCGCCGCAATCCTTGGAGTAGACTAATGCCATCGATTGAACGTGAACATATCGAACAGGCGCCGGGCATGACGGCGGACGCGCAGGTCATTTCGCGCCTGCTGACCGAGCGCTTCAGTTGCCGTGCTTATCGGAACGAGCAGGTCCCGCATGACGTCATCCAGACCATGTTCCGACTCGCGCAGGGCGCGGCGTCCTGGTGCAACAGCCAACCCTGGCAGGTCCATGTGACCGAGGGCGACGCAACCGAGCGCTTCCGCGACGCTTTCTATAAGCGCGCGCAGGCCGATGCCGCCGCAGGCACCATGGCACCCGAGTCCGATTTTCCGTTCCCGGCGGCGTACAAGGGCGTCTACAAGGAGCGTCAGCGCGAGGTCGGATGGCAGCTCTACGAAGCGGTCGGCGTCGCTTATGGTGACCGTGAGGCATCGGCTCGCCAGGCGTTGGAGAATTTCCGTCTGTTCGGTGCCCCCCACGCGCTGGTGATCACCACCGAGCGCGATCTCGGGACCTATGGCGTGCTCGATTGCGGAAGCTATCTGGGCACGTTGCTGCTCGCGGCCCAGTCGCTTGGCATCGCCATGATCCCCCAGGCAGCGTTCGCCAACTACAGCCCGCTTCTGCACGAGTTCTTCGACATTCCGGAGAACCGGGCTGTCGTGTGCGGAGCCTCGTTTGGTTTCGCGGACATGGACCACCCCGCCAACAGCTTCCGCTCGCGCAGGGCCACGGCCGAGGACGCAGTGGCTTGGCTGAACACATGAGTGGCCCGGCCGCGGTTCGCGACATCGTCTTGCAGGGCGATGTCGCGAACTACCGCCTGCCCGATGAGGAGAAGGCGCACCACTATAGCCGCAAATACACGCCCTATATCTGGTTCGCTCAGGTCGCCCGCCGGATCCCCGACAATGTGGCGATCACGCGACCGGACGGCAGGCTGACCTATCGCGAACTGGACGACATGGCCCGCGCCTTCGCGCGCGGCCTTGTTCGCATGGGTGTCGCGCCCGGCGAAGCAATCGCCGTCGCGTGCGGCAATCGCTGGGAACTGGCACCCCTGTTCCTCGCCTGTTCGGCGATCGGCGCCTCCTTCACCGCCTTCAACCCGATGCTGACGGCACATGAGCTGGCCTATCAGGTCGGCGAACTGCGTCCCCGCCTGTTCCTGGCCGACGGCCACAGCACGCTGGAACAACTCCTCGATGCAGACGATGGCGGTGCGGTCGAGGCGACGGGCGACGAATGGGGGCCGCTGATGGTCCGTTTTTCGTCGGGCACCACGGGCAAGCCAAAGGCCATGGTGAGCAGCCAGCGCGCGCAGCTCGAAAACTATCGCCACGTCATGGCGATGCTCGACATGCGGGCGGGGGATGTCCACCTCGTCACCGGACCGCTGGGTCATGCGGCCCTGCACGCCGGCCTGCCGCAGTTGCTCGTGGGCGGAACCGTGACCCTGATGGGCCGGTTCGACAAGAGCTGCTTCTGGCAGGATTGCGTGGAGCATGGCGCGACCAACGCGCTCATGGTGCCGACCATGATCTCGGGCGCGCTCGATCATCCGGGCGAGGCACCGCGCCTGCGCCGGCTGCTCTCGACCGCGGCTACGCTCGCCGTGGGCCTGAAGCAGCGGCTGGCCGATCGATTCCCTCATGTCGGGCTGGTCGAAGCCTATGGATCGTCTGAGTTCGGCTATGTCGCGGCGCTCATGCCCGACGAGCAAATGCATCGTCCCCGCTCGGTCGGTCGACCGCTTCCCGGGCAGGACGTGGCGATCTTCGATGACGAGGGACGCGCCTGCCCGCCCGGCGAAGTCGGCATGATCCATGTCCGCAGCCCGGAGCTGGTCACGCGGCATATCGGATCGGTACGCCCCGATCCCACGCCCGCAGAACAGCGCGGAGAGGGCTGGATGACCTCCGGCGACCTCGGCTATTTCGATGAGGAAGGCTATCTGTTCATCAGCGACCGCCGTGCCGATCTGATCGTGTCCGGCGGGCTCAACGTCTATCCTGCCGAGGTCGAGGCAGTGCTAATGGACGTGGCGGGTGTACGCGAAGTGGCGGTCGTCGGCATTGCCGACCCGCATTGGGGGCACCGCGTGGTCGCCTATGTCGATGCCGACTCCAGTTCAGATGCCATGCTGGCGCTCTGCGCCGAACGGCTCGCCAAGTACAAGATCCCGCGTGCCATCCATCATGTCGGCCCACTCCCGCGCACAAGCAGCGGCAAGACATCGCGCATGCTGACGCGCGCCATGGTCGAGCGCGGGGAGTTTCCGAGTTAATCTGATCGACGGAGACCACAAGAATGATCGTCCTGCACCATTCGCCCACGACCCGCTCCTTCCGGATCAAATGGCTGCTGGAAGAGCTTTCCATCCCATATCGCGAAGTGGTGCGCGATTTCTACAACATGGACCGGCACGACCCGGAGTATCGCCAGATCAACCCGATCGGATCGTTTCCTGCGATGGAAGACGGCACTGTGGTCCTCACCGAGTCGGGCGCGATCATCAACCACATCCTTCGCCGTCATGGCGGTGGACGCTTCCTGCCCGACCCGGGCAGCCGCGAGGAAGCGATGGTCGATGAATGGATGTGCTGGTCCGAGGGGCTTTTTGCCGTCCACCAGCGTATTTATTGGGATCACTGCGCCCCGCCGCCGGGCTGCATCGTCGACCCAGTTCCCAGCGTGGGCGAAGAGGCGCAGCGTCAGGCGATCCGTTACGCGGGCATGCTGGAATCAGCCTTGCGCGACGACGGCTGGATGGTCGGCAACGATTTGACAGGCGCCGACTTCATGCTCAGCTTTCCACTGTTCCTCGCCAATCTTCTCGGCTGGTTCAATACCCTGCCACGCACCGCAGCCTATGTCGGCAGGATCAGCGAGCGCCCCGCGTTCGGCAGGGCCATCGCCGACACGCTCGCCTATCTGGGAGAAATGCGGAAGCGCACACCCGAGTTTCCGAGCTTCCGGTCCACCGAGACGCTGGCTGGCCGCTGAGGTGGGCGCCGCAACCCCGTCACGAACGTCGCCTGTGCACTCACTCCAACAATGTCATACAAGCTCAGCCACCGCCTTGGTGTCCCAGTAATAGGGCCGGATGGAGAAGATCATCCCGTCCTTCATGGTCCACAACTCGCAGACGGTGGTCGAGAATGGCTTTCCGCTCGTAGCCGAGACGCCCTTCATCGCCATCTCGATCGCGAACACCTCGCCTTCCGGCGCGCCGATGATCTGCAGCGTTTCGATCGCAATATCCGACCATTGTGCCAGCACCTTGCCGATCAGCTTCAGAAAGCCCTCGGCGCCATGGTAGGTCCCGGCATAAGGCAAACCGTCTGCCTCAACGACGGTGAAGTCCTTGTGGAAGAGGGCAGTGCCTGCCTCCCGCTCACCCAGCTTGGCGAGGCGGAGATATTCCTGAATCACGGCGAGGTTGTTCATGACACCCTGCCTTTCAGCGCGTCAGAGCATTGTAGAAGCGCACCCTGCCCGCCAACCGTTCCGCCCGCAGCGCGTTCAGCGGGAGCTGGAACTTGACGCCCGGCACGGTCTCGTTGACCAGCGGATTGCCGCCCCACCAGATGATCCGGCAGATCCGGCTCGAAATGCGCCAGCCGTCGGCGGTGCGGACGAGCACATCGTCATACCAGCCGGTCCCTTCCCAGAAATCTCCTCCGGCGAGCCCCAGACGGATGAGCCGCCATGTCGCGTAGGTCAGGGCATTGGCCTTGTCGCCGTCGACATGCACCATGTGGTGCATCATCGTGTGCTGCGTGCCGTCGAACGGGTCGTGATAGACCTCGAAATCCGATTTCAGCGTGGCGAGATCGCGCCAGTGCGAAGTTTCGCTATAGTCGGCGTCGACATCTTCGGTGAAAATCCGGTCGAACAGCTCCCAGGCCTGGGTGTCGACCGCAAAGCCGTACAGATTGACAACATGCTTGATGTCGCGCTCATCCTGCAAAGACATATGCCTCTCCTTTTGCTTTTACGTGTCAGTAAGGCGCGCCGACCAGCCCGCCGTCGACCATGATCATCTGCCCGGTGATGTAGCTCGCCCGCTGCGAGCACAGGAATGCAACGGTGGCACCGATCTCTTCCGAGGTTCCCTGCCGCTGAAGCGGAATGGTGGCGTCAAGCGCCGCCGATGCCGCCGCCGGATCCTGTCCCTGCTCGCGCGCGAGTTCGGCCATCCAGGCCATCGCCATCTCGGTGGCGATGAAGCCGGGCGCGATGGTGTTGACGGTGATCCCGTAGCCGCCCAGCTCATTCGACAGCGACTTGCTGAGCGCCGCCGCACCGGCGCGCGTCACATTGTCGACGATCAGCGGGATATGCCAGTGCGGCTTCTTCACACAGAAGGAGCCGATCGTCACGATCCGTCCCCAACCGCGCTCCTTCATTCCCGGCACGACCGCCCGCGCGAGATGCATCGCGCTGAGGACGATCAGGTCGTAACCCGTTCGGAAGTCGTCGGTGGTGGCGGTGTCGAAGTTGAGCCGCGCGGTGCCGTAGACATTGGCGACGGCGATGTCCGGATCGCCACCCAGCCGTTCCCGGCAGTATGCAACCGCACCGGTGATCGCGTCGGGATCGGTCATGTCAGCGGACAGTCCCTCGGCAACGCCGCCACCAGCCCGGATCGCCGCGACGGTATCGTCAATGGCGTCCTGTCCGCGCGCCAACACCAGAACGCGTGCGCCCTCGCGGGCCAGTTCTTCGGCTGCCGCGCGACCCATGCCCTTGCTGCCGCCGCTGACAAGCGCGATCTTGTCACGTAATCCAAGATCCATTGCTCACTCTCCTGAAATTATATTTTGGAGGTCGCCGGCGACCGGTCCGTGGCGGCCCCATGCGACAGCGGCGCGATGGGGTCGCGCCGCCGGGAATGCGTCAATTCAGATATATTCGGTGCCGGCCATCACCGAGATAACCTCGGACTCGACCAGATCGGCCATCGGCGCGAGTATGGCCTGACCCTCGGGTCCGCCACAGGCGATCAACCCGCGCTCCACATCGACGAATTCGCCGAGCTTCCAGACATGGAACAGCTTGCGGAAGTCACCGGTAACAGGCTGCAAGGCCTGCACGAGCGTCCACCCGTTCTGCGCCATGAACGGGACCAGCTTCTTCATCATGGCGGTGTACTCGGGAAGCTTTCCGAGTTTCAGCGTGACCTCGGTGTAAATGAAATAGCCCACTGTCCATCCTCCCTGTCAGACGCTCTGAGACTCGAGCGCCGGCGTCTCAGCCTGCATCGGCTTACCCTTGCGGAAAGTCTCGAGCAGGTTCGCCTTGGTGACCTGATATTGCTCGAACGCCGCGTGCTTGACGGGGCCGTAGCCGCGGACTTCCTGCACGGCACCCGCGAGCTCGATCGCCGTGTCGAGATTGCCGGCATCCAGCTTCGCAAGGACATCCGTCATCATCTGACGATAATCCTCGATCAGCCCCCGTTCCATGCGACGTTCCGCCATGTAACCGAACGGGTCGAGGGCAGTGCCGCGCAGCCCCTTGAACTTCGCGAGAAGTCCGAACGCACGCAGCATCCAGCCGCCCATTTCCCGCTTGCGGGGCCGACCATTGGCGTCCTTGCCGGTGAACAGGGCAGCGGATGCAAGGTGGAAGGTGAGCTTGAGGTCACCGTCGAATTGATCGCGCAGGCGCTCCAGAAACTTCGGATCGGTGTAGAGGCGCGCGACCTCATACTCGTCCTTGTAGGCCATGACCCGGGCGAGCGAGATGGCGATCTCGCGGACGAGCAGGTCGCCGCCATTGACGCCACGGGCTGTGACTGCCGCCTGCGCCTGAGCGACGAAATCGCTGTACTGCTTCGCATAGTCGGCATTCTGGTAGGCGGTCAGCAGCTTGACGCGGCTGTCGAGTATCTCCTCCAGCGTCATGTCTGCGAGGCTGACCGGCGGCGTCGCGATCATCCGCGACAGTTCCTCCGGCGCGACCGCCGCGAGACGACCGATGGCGAATATCCGGAGATTGCCCTTCACGAACGTGCCGTTGAGGCGGATCGCTTCCTCGAGCGAAGCCACGGAAACCGGCAACAATCCCTTCTGGGCGGCATAGCCGAGCATCAGGACGTTGGTGCCGATGCTGTCGCCCATCATCGCGGTCGAAAGGCCGCTCGCGTGAAGACTGAACAGCTCTCCGTCCTTCAACGCGCGCGTGACGGCGGCGATCAGCGCGCGATCGTCATAGGTCGCGTCGCGGTTGGTCTGGAACTCGCCGGTCGGGCTGACATCGACGTTGACGACGGCCTTGGATCGTCCCGGTTCGATGGTCTTGAGCACATCCTGGCTGGAACCGACGATGGCGTCGCAAGCCAGCAGCACGTCGGCGTGACCGAAGCTGAGACGGGTCGCGCTCAGTGCCTCCGGGCTGGCGGCGACGCGGATATGCGATGTCACCGCCCCGCCCTTCTGCGCCATTCCGGTCATGTCGAGCACGGTGCACCCCTTGCCCTCGACATGCGCGGCCATTCCGATCAGAGCGCCGACCGTGAGCACACCGGTGCCGCCGATGCCGGCAACGATCATCGAGAACGGCGCGTCGAGCGCAACCGTGGCCGGTGTCGGCAGGTCGGCCAGCATGGCATCGAGCCGCGCCGGATCGCCGGTGATCCGGGTTGCAACCTTCGCGCCCTTGATCGTGACGAACGACGGGCAGAAGCCCTTAACGCAACTGAAGTCCTTGTTGCAGGTCGACTGGTCGATCTTGCGCTTACGGCCCAGTTCGGTCTCCAGCGGCGTGATCGAGATGCAGTTGGACTGTACCGAACAGTCACCGCAGCCTTCGCAGACGTCCTGGTTGATGAACACCCGCTTGTCGGGATCGGGGAATGTGCCGCGCTTGCGGCGACGGCGCTTCTCGGTGGCGCAGGTCTGCTCGTAGACGATGGCCGAAACCCCGGTCGTCTCGCGCAATGCGCGCTGGACCGGGTCCAGATCGTCGCGGTGACGCAGCTCGACGCCCGCTGGCAGTTTGGCGGACTCGAATTTCTCCGGGTCGTCGGACATCAGCACGACCGGTTTCACGCCCTCGGCGACGAGTTGGTTCACCATGTCGATGGGCGAAATGTGCATCTCGACCGGCTGTCCGCCGGTCATCGCGACGGCGTCGTTGTACAACAGCTTGAATGTGACGCGCGTTCCCGCAGCCACCGCCGCCCGGACAGCGAGAATGCCCGAATGCGAATAGGTGCCGTCGCCCATGTTCTGGAACATGTGCTGCTCCTCGACAAAGGGTTCGACCGCCAGCCACGGCATCGCCTCGCCGCCCATGTTGACGGGCAACATCGTCCGGCGTTCGGGCATCACATAGGCGGCAAGGCCCTGGCAGCCCACCGCCGCCATCGCCTTGCTGCCCTCGGGCACCTTGGTGCTGGTGTTATGCGGGCAGCCCGAGCAATAGAAGGCGGGCCGTATCCGGCCGCTACCATAAAGCGACGCCTCGACCTCGAGCGTGGCAAAGCGGCGACCGGCCGCCTCGATCGCCTCGTCGGCGAGGCCCAGCTCGCGAAGGACCGTCAGCAGCGCCTTGCGGATCAACGCGGGATTGAGTTCGCCGACCTGGGGCAAAAGCGCCTCGCCCTTCAGCGAGCGCTTGCCGATGATGGCGGGCCGCTGGTCGGCATGGGCCGCATAGAGCAGCCGCGCCAACTGGTCCTCGATCACCGGACGCTTTTCCTCGACCGACAGGACGGCCTTGTAACCGGTCGCGAACCGCGCCGCGCCCTCGGGTTCGAGGGGCCAGATCAGGCCCGGCTTCCAGAGACCGATGCCCAGTTCGCGGCAGCGCTCCTCGGTCAGGCCAAGATCGCTGAGCGCCTGCCGCAGGTCGAGATAGGCCTTGCCCGCGGCGACCAGCCCCAGTTCGCGGCGTGGTCCGTCGAGCACGACCCGGTCGATCGGATTGGCACGGACGAATGCCTCGACCGCCGGCAGCCGGTGCTGGACGGTCAACGCTTCGAGTTCGAGCGGTGCCGGCGTGTAGCGCACGTTCAGCCCGCCGGGCGGTACCGGGAATTCCGGCACGACGAAGGCGCGGTGAATGTCAGGCAATTCGATCGAGGCGGTGAGGTCCAGCGTGTCGGTGATGCACTTCAAACCGGCGTAGGCACCGCTGAAGCGCGACATCGCCCAGCCGTAGATCCCGAACGCGATGATCTCGTCGATGGTCGATGGATAGAGCACGGGGATCATCCCGGCGATCAGCGTGTGCTCCGACTGGTGGGCACTCGCCGACGACTTGCCGCCATGATCGTCACCCGCGACGACGAGCACGCCGCCCGTAGCCGACGCACCTTCGAGGTTGCCGAGCTTCAGCGCCTCGCACGCCCGGTCAACGCCGAGCCCCTTGCCGTACCAGAGGCCGAAAACGCCGTCGTACGACGATTTGCCGAACCAGGCGAGTTCCTGCGTGCCACGTACAGCCGTCGCCGCAAGCTCCTCGTTGAGGCCCGGGACGAAGCGGATGTCATGCGCATCGAGTTCCTTCTGCGCAGCCCAAAGCGCCGCATCATAGACGCCCAGCGGCGACCCCCGATAACCCGAGATGAAGCCGCCAGTCTTCAGGCCGGCACCGCGGTCCCGCCGCGCCTGATCCAGTGGCAGCCGCACCAATGCCTGGTTGGCTGACAGAAAGACCCTCCCGGACAGGAGGTCGTACTTGTCACCGAGGGATATTGCCGTCTTTGTCATGTATACAACCGTCGCAAGGGGCGTCTGCGCGTTATCGTCGCGCAGCGCGCGCCATGGCAGAAATGCCATTATGCCGTGTAAGATGGGGCACATGACGGGACAATGCCACCCCGATTGCAACAGTGGACTAGCGCGGGATCAAGTAGCGCAAAGTGCGCCTTCGCCGTTGCGCATATACCCCGTCCAATCAACTTTGTCGGGTTTCAGTGAGTGGAGAATGTCATGGCGAGCGGTCCGTTGGTTGGGGTCAAGGTCGTTGAATTTGCGGGCCTGGGACCGGGACCGTTTGCCGGCATGCTCCTGTCCGATCTGGGCGCGGAGGTCGTGGAAATCGCACGCGAGGGTGCTCCGCCGCCGCCGGCGTTTCGCGGCGACTCCCGCGGGCGCAAGCGCATTTGCCTCAACCTCAAATCCGCCGATGCCGTGGAGACATGCCTGAAGCTGATCGAAAAGGCCGATCTGGTCTTCGAAGGCAATCGCCCGGGGGTCATGGAGCGCCTGGGGCTCGGACCGGATGTCATGCTCGCCCGCAATCCCGCGCTCGTCTACGGACGCATGACCGGTTGGGGCCAGTATGGACCGCTCTCCCACGCCGCGGGACACGACATCAACTATCTGGCGATCACCGGCCTGCTCCATGCCATCGGCCCCGCCGAGCGTCCGGTTCCGCCGCTGAACCTCGGTGCCGACTATGGTGGCGGGTCGATGTTCCTTGTGGTCGGGATGCTCGCCGCGCTGCTCAACGCGCGCATGACCGGCAAGGGCCAGGTCGTCGACACCGCGATGACCGATTGCGCGCCCTATCTCGGCTCGCTGTTCCACCACTTTTTCGCGGCGGGTATGTGGGAAGACAAGCGCGAAGCGAACCTCCTCGACGGCGGCGCGCATTTCTATGGCAATTATGAGTGTGCCGACGGACGGTTCGTCGCGATCGGATCAATCGAGCCGCAATTCTACCAGATGCTTCTCGACAAGACAGGCGCCGCCGAGCGACTGCCGTACAAGCAGATGGACAAGACACGTTGGCCAGAAATGCGCCAGGCACTCCGCGAAGTGTTCCTCACAAAGACACGCGACGAATGGTGCGCACTGATGGAGGGTACCGACGTTTGCTTCGCCCCTGTCCTGACATTGGCCGAGGCGCGCGAGCATCCGCACCAGATCGAACGCAAGGTTTTTGTCGAATCAGGCGGCGTCCTCCAGGTCGCGCCGGCACCGCGCTTTTCGGAAACCCCTGGCGAGATTCAGTGGCCGCCGTCGGACCGCGTCTGGACGGCGGAGGAAGTCCTCGCGGAGTGGTAAGCGGCGGGCGAACCGGCGCTTGCGCCGGTCTGCCCTCCCGGCGTTAGCCGTCCGGTTCAATCGCAACCGTGCAATTTGCGATGAAGCCGCTGCTTCAGTTCGACCAAGGCCTTGCCCACCTCCTCAACCTTGAGCCTGTCGATCTGATTGCTCAGGTGGATAGCCGACAGCCCAAAGCTGGGCTCGTCCATCGCGTTGTTGAGGATGGTGGCCACGGTGGTGACGCCCGGTGCGAAGTTTCCGATGTCGATCGCATATCCGACACGCCCATATTCCCCGACCTGGTGACGATACTCCTCGAGCTCAGGCGGCTCCTGCCAGCGCAGCTGACGGAATTCGCGCTGGAGTTCATCGTCCGACAGCCGGAATTCGGCAGCAAATGCCCGCCCGACCGCGCCAATGAAGAGAGGGACCCGTTGTCCCACCGACATGTAAATACGCATGGGATGTGGCGATTCCAGGAAGCCGGCGAGCACGAGCCTGTTCCGATCGATCTTCCGCCAGAAACACAATGACGTTTCCGTCGCCGCGACAAATTTTGCGAGACTTGGCTGGATGAGACTGAACGTGTTGGCCGGATCGAGCGCCCTGCGCGCGAGCATCACGGCCGCGCTGCCCAGAGTGTAGCATTTCGTGTGACGATCGAAATGCGCATAGCCCTCTTCCGCCAACTGCTTGAGTATCCGGAAGCAGGAGCTCGGCGCAAGATCGAGCTCGCGCGAGATCGCGTTCACCCCCATCGGGACTGACATGTTGGCAAGGAATCGCAACACCGCGATCGTCTGCGCCACCGTACTCATCTTCTGGGGCGGCGTATCGCTGGCTCCGGGGAAAGCCAGCAGGTGAGACGACTCATTGACCATGACCTGACTATACCCTTTGGATCCTCTTGCAACATCGCGGCGCAGCAAGTCTGATGTCCCTATAGCGCCTGGCGTTCAATTTTTATCGCCAAGTTGTTGTCCTTGGCCAATGTTGAATCGCGTACCCATTTCGCAAAGCTTGCGGGTTGGGACGGACCACATTGCAACCAGGGATATCGCGAGCACGTCCTTTCGCATCCTTCAGCGAAAATCGATCGCGATCTTCCCGACATGCTTCTGCTGCGCAAAATGTTCGAACGCATCCCGCAGCGCAGTGAAAGCAAAGACCGAGTCGACGACCGGTTCGATCCCGTTTCGTTCGATCGCGCCGATCATCGCCTCCTGATGCTCCCGGCTGCCGACGGTCACGCCACTGATGCGACGGTTGGCATGAATCATGTGCACTGGACCGAACTGGATCGGCTTGCGGCTCAATACGCCAACGAGACAGAGCCTGCCCCCGGTGCGGAGGGACTGCAACGACTGCCCGAGGTCGCCACCCGCGACTTCGACGAGATGGTCGATTCCGCCGCCGGCTGCCTTGCGGGCTGCCTTGCCCCAGTCAGGATCCGTCCGGTCGATCACGGCGGCGGCGCCCAGTTCCGTAAGCTTTGCGGCCTTGTCCGGACTGCCGGTTGTCGCAATCACCCGTGCCCCCGCCATGCGGGCGAATTGCAGGGCGAACAGCGAAACGCCTCCGGTGCCCTGCACCAGCACCGTCTCGCCGGGCCGCAACTCTCCTTCCACGAACAAGGCACGCCAAGCCGTGAGCGCTGCGCAGGGCAGAGTCGCGGCCGCAATCGGGTCAAGATTGGCGGGCGCGCGCGTGAAGCCGGTTTCAGACATTGTGACCATGGTCGCGGCAAACCCGTCGACGTGGTCGCCACGCATTTCCGCCACGGCCTCGGGATAGGGGGCACCGTGGGTCCAGGTCGGAAAAAATGTGCCCATGACCCGATCACCCACGGCGAATCGCCGCACGTTCGGCCCGCAAGCCGCAACTACACCGACGCCATCGGACAGCGGTATCCGACCCGCCGCCGCCGGAATTGCACCGGTTACGACAAGATAATCGTGGAAATTGAGCGAGCTTGCTTCAACATGCACGAGGAGCTCGTCACCCTCCGGCTCACGCGGCTGGAACGGCGCAGGGCTCAGCAGTTCGATCGCGGGCTGCGGGGGCAGGAGATACTGTACTGACTCCATGGTCGACCTTCCTCATCGTCTGGCACCGGAGCACGATCCGGCATGACCTTGTGTCACGATCGCGCTTGACTCGCCATTTCAGATGAGGAATACTTATTCCAGAAACGGCTGATTTTGATCTGAGCAGCCAGTGTTGATGACTGACGCTGAGCATGGTTCACACAAGGACGGGTCAGCCGTCTGTTCGCGACGGGGAGAGGAACATGGAAAAGCTTTATGCCGGGTTCTGGAACAAGTCCGGCGCTGTGATGCCGTCCTACGAAGCGTTGACGAGGCGCGAGTTCTACGACGGCGATCTCGTCAGTGAGACCGGCGACTTCGCCGGGGTCGACATGGACAAGGCGCTCAGCGCGCCGCTGGCGATTACGCGTGTCACGACTCGCAACGAACTGACATTCCGCAGAGGTTCGCAGCACATCCGCAAGAACAGGGTCGGCCTGCGGATCCTGTGGTTCGCTCTCACCGGGTCGGTGCGCATCACCCGCGCGTCCGGTACAACCAACATCAATGCTGGACAGGCGGGCTTCCTCGACTCCGGCGTGCCGTTTTCGGCCAGCCTTAAGCGCTCCTCGGACGGGTATCATTCGTCCTATCAGGTCATCATCCCGCCGGACCTGTTCATGAGCCACCTGCACGAGGCGGAGCGTCTGTCGGAGCCGTTCAACCTCGACAGCCAGGAAGGCCATGCAGTCCGCGAGCTTCTCGAGGTCTTGGTGAAATATGGCGACAGGCTCAGCGACAAGACCGCCGAGCTGAGGTCACGTCCGTCAAGGTGGTGTAATTTCGGCGGTGGCCGTGGGTCATCGTCAGG
>CAZHGR010000033.1:0-27923 GCA_964532255.1 uncultured Sphingobium sp. | reverse complement strand
CCCCAGATGATGTTCGCGTCGGGATCGACGAGCTCGCGAATGTGGTTCGCCGCCTCGTCGACTTCCATCAGGCGCATGTCCTCGCCGCCGGTGATCGACACGATGACGCCCTTGGCACCGCGCATCGAAACACCGTCGAGCAACGGGTTGGCGATCGCCTTTTCCGCAGCCTGGAGAGCGCGGCCGTCGCCGTCCGCCTCGCCCGTGCCCATCATCGCCTTGCCCATCTCTTCCATCACCGACCGCACGTCGGCGAAGTCGAGGTTGATGAGACCGGGCATGACCATCAGGTCGGTGATTCCGCGAACGCCCTGCTGCAGAACCTCGTCGGCCATCTCGAACGCTTCCTTGAAGGTCGTGTTCGGATTGGCGATCAGGAACAGATTCTGGTTGGGGATGACGATCAGCGTATCGACATATTTCTGAAGCTCTTCGATGCCCGCCTCGGCCGAGCGTGCGCGGCGATTGCCCTCGAAGGTGAAAGGCTTGGTGACGACGCCCACCGTCAGGACGCCCATCTCCTTGGCCGCCTTGGCAATGACGGGCGCCGCGCCGGTGCCGGTGCCGCCGCCCATGCCCGCCGCGATGAAGCACATGTGGACGCCCTGCAGCGCCTCCTGCACATCCGCGATCGTTTCTTCCGCCGCCGCGCGCCCGATGTCGGGCCGCGATCCCGCGCCCAGACCTTCGGTGATACGCGGACCCAACTGGATACGACGCTCCGCCGGCGAGGCGTTGAGCGCCTGCGCATCGGTGTTGGCCACCACGAAGTCGACGCCCTCGACCTGCGCCATGATCATGTTCGCGATCGCATTGCCGCCCGCGCCACCGACACCCACGACGGTGATCCGCGGCTTCAGCTCGTCCACATGGGGCGGCCCGATTTCAATGCTCATTGCCCAATCTCCTTGGCCCTGGCGGGGGCGTTGCACGTCAGGTGCGCATCGGTCGTTCATGCACGATTAGCGACACCGATTCACCCCCCAAAAACAAGTTTCCCACCGAAAAGTCGTGCCTCTCTTTGGCTCTCAATAGTTGGCGCGCATCGCCGCGATCAGCCGCTGCATCCATGCCGACTTGCCGGTGCGATGCACCGTCTGCGCGGTGGACGGCATGCTGCGCAGGTCGAGCGGCGAGGCGGCGGCGTGAAGCGCGACTCCGCACAGCGTCGAGAAGGCCGGGCCGCCATGCGCGTCGGGCAGCGCGGCGATGCCCTTCGGCCGGCCGATGCGCACCGCGCGGCCGAGCGCCGTCTGCGCATAGTCGGCGATCCCCTTGATATCGGCACCGCCGCCGGTCAGCACCACCTGGCGCGCCACCGGACCCTGGAATCCCATGCTCGCCAGCGCCTCCGACACCTCCTTCATCTGGCGGTTCAATCGCTCGCAGATGACGGCGACCAATTCGGCGCGCGTGATCTTGCGCCCCTCGACGCCTTCGCCCGCGCCGGGTGCCGCCGCGACCTCGATCATCTCGCGGAAATCACGCCGCGACGGCATCGCCGAGCCGAAAAAGCACTTCATCCGCTCCGCCTGGCTGCGACGGATGCCGAAGGCCGAGGCGATGTCGTCGGTGATGTCGGCGGCACCGCTGTTGATCGCGCGCAGATCGACGAGCATCCCACCGGAGAAGAGCGAGACATTGGTGATCCCGGCACCCATCTCGACGAGCGCGACGCCCAGCTCGCGCTCCTCGTCCGACAGGCACGCGAGGCCTGTCGCGACCGGAGCGGCGACCACGCCCTCGACATCGAGATAGGCCGCCCGCACGCAATTCTCGAGATTGGCGAGGCTGGCACCGTCGGCCTGCATGACATGGATGTCCACAGCCAGCCGGTCGGCGTGCAGGCCGATGGGATTGCGCACGCCGTCGGTGCGGTCGATGGTGTAGAGCGTCGGCTGCGCATGAAGCAGCGTCCGCGCTTCCGGGCCGATGCTTTCGCGCGCGCGGCGGAGCAGGTCGTCGACGTCGGCCTGCTGGATCCGGCGGCTGCCGATGTCGGTGTCGACGCTGATGATGTCGCTGGCCAGGCTCGCTCCCGAAAAGCTGAGCCAGACGCTCTCGATATTCGTTCCCGCGACCTTCTCCGCCTGTTCGACGGTTTCGCGGATGGCGAGTTCTGCGCGTTCGAGATCGGCGACGCAGCCGCGGCGGATCCCCCGGCTTTCTCGCTGGCCGGTGCCGAGCACTTCCAGCCCGCCTTCCGCCTTGTGGCGGGCGATCAGCGCCGAGACCTTCCAGCTCCCGATGTCGATCGCGGTGACGAGGCGGTCGAGGCGTTGCGGCGGCATCGGTCAGGCACTCCTTGCCAGCAGCGTGCGCCCGGCCTGCGCACCGTCTTCGCCGTCGGTGGCGTCTTCGTCCTTCTCGACCGGCGCGCTTTCGTTCGTCGCCTCGCTCTCGGCCCGCGCGGCGGCGCGCTCATGCTCGGGCGGCAGGCGCAGGACGAAGCGTTCGGGATCGCGCATGTCGAAACGGACGATCCCGCGCCCCAGCAGGCGGTTGACGCCGTCGAGCCGCGCGAACTTGGCAAGCGCCGCAGCGGCCTGCGCCTCGCCTTCGGGCAGGGACAGGGTTTCGCCCGACTGGAACGTCAGATCCCAGCGGCGGTCGCCGACCCAGGTCGCGCCGGCGAGAAGCGGCTGCAGCGCGGGTGCGGCGTCGAGCAGGCGCTGCATGGCGGCGATGCGCCGGTTGGCGTCCGGCCCCACCACCAGCGGGAGGTCGGGCATCGCGCGCTCGTCGATCCGCTCGATCACGACGCCTTCCGCATCGACCAGCGAGAGCGTGCCGTCCTGCTGCCACACCGCGACCGGCTGGCGCTCCACGATATCGACGATCAGCGTGTCGGGCAGGCGCCGGGTGACCCGCGCGTCCTTGATCCAGCCAAGCGTCATGATGCGGCCGCGCAGGTCGGCGAGGTCGACCGACAGCATCGAGCGGTCGACTTCCGACAGCGCCAGCGAATAGACCGGCATTTCGTCCATGCGTTCGACGCCGCGCACTTCGACCTTCGCGACCTGGAAACCCGCCCGGCCTGCCAGCAGCGCCGCCTCGCGCCCGAGCATCGCGGGCACCCCCATGAACTGCGCCGCGAGCCAGAGCGCCAGCAGCACCGCCAGCGCCACCGTCCAGTTGACCAGCCGCTGCAGTCCGGCCGCGCTCAACGGCAGCCGCGCGATCGCCTTGTCGAGCCAGCCGCCCCGCCGCTGCGGCCGCCGCGCCCCGGTCCCGGTGCGCCGGTTCGCGGCGGATGACGCGCTGCCCTTGCCCCGCTTGATCGTCGCGCCGGTCATGCGGCCTCCTCGGGGGTCAGCGCGGTCGTCAGCGCCTCCGAGATGATGGCCTCGACGAGCGCGCCATAGTCCATGCCCAGATGCGCCGCCTGTTCGGGAACGAGGCTGAGCGGCGTCATGCCGGGCTGCGTATTCACCTCCAGCAGGAAGATGCCGTCAACGCCCTGCTCGTCGTCCCAGCGAAAGTCGGACCGCGAGGTACCCTTGCACCCCAGCAGCCGGTGCGCCTCAAGCGCGATCGCCATCATCCGCTGAGCGACATCGTCGGGAATCTCGGCGGGGCAGACATGCTCGGTCATGCCGTCGGTATATTTGGCGTCGAAGTCGTAGAAGCCGCTCTTGGGCCGAAGCTCGGTCACGCACAGCGCGCGGTCGCCGAGCACGGCAACTGTCAGCTCGCGTCCGCGGATGAACGGTTCGGCGAGCAGCGCCTCAAATTCCCGCCACGGTCCCGCAGCGTCGCGGCGGATCGGCTGGCCGCAGTTGCTTGCGTCGGTCACGATGGCGACGCCCACCGAAGAGCCTTCGTTGACCGGCTTCAGCACATAGGGGCGCGGCAGCGGGTCGCGCTCGAACAGCGTTTCCGACCGAACGACCATGCCGCCGGGCATGGGAATGCCGTGCGGCACGAGCTGGCGCTTGGTCAGTTCCTTGTCGATCGCGATCACCGATGTCGCCATGCCGCTGTGCGTATAGGGGACGCCGATCAGGTCCATGAGCCCCTGTACCGATCCGTCCTCACCCGGCACGCCGTGGAGCGCGTTGAAGACGATGTCAGGCGCTGCGGCGAGCAGCCTGGCGGGCAGATCGCGCCCCTCTGCCCGCGTTTCGCCGAGGTCGATGCGCGTGACGTGATGGCCGCGCGCCTCGAGCGCCTTGGCGACACCTTCGCCGCTCATCAGCGATACCGGCCGTTCGGCGGACCAGCCGCCCATCAGCACGGCGACGCGGAGGGGGGGCAGGCTCATACCGCCCTCCCCACGCGCTGGATTTCCCATTCTAGTTCCACGCCCGACTGCGCGCGCACGCGGCGGCGGACTTCCTCGCCCAGCGCCTCGATGTCGGCGCTGGTCGCGGTGCCTGTGTTGATAAGGAAATTGGTGTGCTTCTCGCTCACCTGCGCGCCGCCCAGCGTCAGCCCGCGACAGCCCGCCGCATCGACCAGCGCCCAGGCCTTGTGGCCGTCGGGGTTCTTGAACGTCGATCCGCCGGTCTTGCTGCGCAGCGGCTGGCTTTCTTCGCGCGCGGCGGCAATGCGGTCCATTTCCGCCTGGATCGCCGCCGGTTCGCCGGGCATTCCCCGGAACAGCGCGCTCACCACGATGGCACCCTCGGGCAGTTCGCTGTGGCGATAGCTGTAGCGGAGCGCACCAGCGTCCAGCGTCACGCGCTCGCCCGAACGGAGCACCACGTCGCATTCAACCAATATGTCGCATGTCTCGCGGCCATAGGCGCCGCCGTTCATCCGCACGAAGCCGCCGACCGTGCCGGGGATCGAGCGCAGGAATTCGAGGCCGGCAATCCCGGCATCACGGGCGGTCGACGACACCAATATGCCGCTCGCCCCGCCGCCGCAGCGAAGCGTCGTTGCATCGACCCGCTCGACCGTCGCGAAGGGCTTGCCGAGCCGCACCACCACCCCCGGCACGCCGCCGTCGCGGATGATGAGGTTGGAGCCGAGGCCGAGCGCCATGACCGGGACCGACGGATCGAGCGCCGCCAGGACATCAGCGAGATCATCGGCATCTTTCGGCTCGAACAGCCATTCCGCCGCGCCGCCGGCCTTGAACCAGACCAAGGGAGCAAGGGGGGCGTGGGGCGTGAAGGTGCCCGCTATTGAGCCCCTCCCCTTCAGGGGAGGGGTTGGGGTGGGGACCCCGGTCGGAAGGTTGGGCACCAAGTGCGGGGGGCCCCCCCCCCCCAGCCCCTCCCCTGAAGGGGAGGGGGGCATATCATATGCCCTCCCGCTCATCCCCGCGCCGCCTTCACCGCATTGGCCAGTCCCGCAGCCCATTTGGTGATGTCGCCCGCGCCCAGGCACACAATCATGTCGCCCGGCTGCACCTCCTGCGCCAGATCGGCGGCGAGCGCGTCGGCACCCGCGATGGTCTGTGCCGCGCGATGGCCGCGCCGCTTGAGCCCGGCCACCAGCGCGTCGGCGTCGACGCCCTCGATCGGCGCTTCACCGGCCGGATAGACGGGCGTGACATAGACGAGGTCGGCGTCGTTGAACGCCTGCTGAAACTCGTCCATCAGGTCTCGCAGCCGGGTGAAGCGGTGCGGCTGGACGACCGCGACGATCCGCCCGCCGCCCGCCGCCGCGATCCCCTCGCGCGCGGCGCTCAGCACCGCGCGAATTTCGACCGGATGATGGCCGTAGTCGTCGATCACCACCGCCTCGCCGCCGTCGAGCGCGATGGTGCCGACGCGCGTGAAGCGCCGCTTCACACCGCCGAAGCCCGCGAAGCCGGAGCGGATCGTCTCGTCGGCGATGCCGAGATGCAGCGCGACGCCGATCGCGGCCATCGCGTTGGAGACATTGTGGCGGCCGGGCATCGGCAGCTCGATCCCTTCGATGCGCCGCGTCGAACCGTCACGCTCGCGCACCTGAACGTCGAAGCGGTTGCCACCCGGCACCGGCATGACATTCTCGCCCCGGATATCGGCCTGGGCAGAAAAGCCGTAGGTCACGATCCGCCGGTCCTGAACGCGCGGCAGGATCGCCTGCACCTCGGGATGGTCGAGACAGAGCAGCGCCGCGCCGTAAAAAGGCACATTCTCGACGAACTCGACGAACGCGTCCTTCACCCGGTCGAAGTCGCCATAATGGTCGAGATGCTCGGGATCGATGTTGGTGACGACCGCGACCGTCCCGTCGAGCCGCAGGAAGCTGCCGTCGCTTTCGTCCGCCTCGACGACCATCCACTCGCTCGACCCCAGCCGGGCGTTGGAGCCATAGCTGTTGATGATGCCGCCGTTGATGACGGTGGGGTCCACCCTGCCCGCGTCGAGAAGCGCCGCGACCATCGACGTGGTGGTGGTCTTGCCGTGCGTGCCGGCGACCGCGACCGTGGATTTCAGCCGCATCAGCTCGGCCAGCATCTCCGCGCGGCGGATGACCGGAATCCGCTTCTCCAGCGCCAGCTCGACCTCGGGATTGCCGCGCTTGATCGCGGTCGATGTCACCACCACGGCGGCATCGCCGAGATTGTCGCGGGCATGGCCGATCATCACCTTGATGCCCCGGTCGCGAAGCCCCTGCACGACATAGCCGTCGGCGACGTCGCTGCCCTGAACGCTGTACCCCATATTGTGCATCACCTCGGCGATGCCGGACATTCCGATGCCGCCGATGCCGATGAAGTGAATCGTCCCGATATCCGTCGCAACACCCCTCACGCGGGAACCCCCTGTATCGCCGCGCCCGACGGCCTCAATCTCTGGACACGCACGGTGTCGATGGTGGCGGGAATCAACCCGAAGCTCTCGATGAGGTCGGCCAAATCGCGCACCGCCGCCGGGCGGCCGCAGCCGTGCGCGCGCTTCGCCGCATTCTCCAGCGCGCCGGGATGCATCGCCATCGCCTGGATCTGCTTGGCGAGCTCGATCGGCGTGAACTGCGCCTGCGGGATCACCCGCGCACCGCCGGCGACTTCCATTTCGCGGGCATTGTAGGTCTGGTGATTGTCCATCGCGGTCGGCAGCGGGATCAGGATCGCGGGGCGACCGACGACCGTCAGCTCGGCGATCGTCGAGGCACCCGCCCGCGCGATCACAAGATGCGACCAGCCGAGCTTGGCAGGCATGTCCTCGATATAGGTGGCGAGATCGGCGGGTATCTCCAGCTCGGCATAGATCGACCGCACGCGCTCGATATCCTCCACCCGGCACTGCTGCGTGACCTGAAGCCGGCGGCGAAGCGCGACAGGAAGCAACCCAAGCCCCTCCGGCACGACGCTCGACAAGATGGTCGCGCCCTGGCTGCCGCCCGTCACCAGGATACGGAAGACGCTGTCTTCGGTGAACGTCGGGAACGGCTCGTCGCGAAGCGCCAGCACCTCCTCGCGCACCGGATTGCCGAGCAGATGGACCTCGCCATCGAACTTGGGAGCAAGCCGCTGCACGTCGCGATAGGCGGTCACGATGGCATCGACGCGCCGCGCAACATAGCGGTTGACCCGCCCCAGCACCGCATTCTGTTCGTGGATCAGCGTCGGTATGCCCGCCTTCATCGCCGCGAGCAGCGCCGGCATCGCGGGATAGCCGCCGAAGCCGACGACCGCGGAGGGCTGGAAGGTGTCGTAGAGGCGCATCGCCATGTCGCGCCCGCGCCGGATTTCGCCGAGCCCCCGGAGCCAGCCGATCGGCCCGCCGGCCATCCGGCCCGCTGGGAGGATGTGGCGCTGACCGCCTTCGAAAATGCCGGGAATCCGCGCGCCGCGTTCGTCAGTCACCAGCGCCACATGATGGCCGCGCGCCATCAGCTCTTCACCCACCGCATGCGCGGGCATCAGATGCCCGCCGGTGCCGCCGGCGGCGAGGACATAATGGCGGGAAATGCTCATCGGCCACTCCACTGGTCGCGATATTGGGACCTCGCCATATACGGGTTGCGTCGCGTGAATGCCAGCAACAGCCCCACCCCGATGCACAGCGCGATGATCGACGAACCGCCATAGCTGATGAAGGGCAGCGTCATGCCCTTGGACGGGAAAAGCTGGACGTTGACGCCCATGTTGATGATCGCCTGAATGCCGATCTGAGACACCAGTCCCGCGCAGGCGAGCACGATGAACGGGTCCTCCTCGTCGATGAGGCGGAGCAGCACGCGCACGACGATCGCGAGATAGACGAGCGCGATGGCGATGCAGGCAAGAAGGCCGAACTCCTCCCCCACAACGGAGAAGATATAGTCGGTGTGCGCTTCGGGCAGGTGGAACTTCTCGAGCCCGCCGCCCGGCCCCACGCCGATCAGCCCGCCATGGGTGATGGTGTTGTGCGCCAGCTCGACCTGTGTCGGCCCGCCGCCTGCATCGGCGCTCAGCCCCAGGAACTGGTTGATGCGCTCGCGGCCGTTGGCGTAGAAGAAATAGACGCCGACGAGCAGCATCACGCCGCCGATTCCCAGCCCGCCGATCGCGCGCCAACTGATCCCGCTCAGCAGCAGCATGACCGCCCATACCCCGCAGAAGATCACTGCCTGGCCGAAATCGGGCTGGCGCATCAGCAGCGCCGCGAGCAGCGCGGTGCCCAGCCCGGTGAGCGGAATGACCGGCAGGCTGGCATCCTTGGCACGGAGCGACAGCAGCCAGGCCATGGTGACGACCCAGAGGGGCTTCAGGAACTCCGACGGCTGGAACCGGATCATGCCACTGCCGATCCAGCGCCGCGCGCCGTTGATCTCCGCGCCGATCAGGGGGACGAGCATCAGCATCAGCAGGAAGAAGCCGCCCATGAACATGGCAAAGCGGCGCGCCTCCGGCCGGGGGAGCATGCTCACCAGCACCATCACGACCATGCCGAGCGTCACCCAGCCCATCTGCCGATAGAAATAATGGAGCGGATTGACCGAAACCGCAGTCGTCGAACGATCGATCGCGGCGACGGGCGACGCGGCGGCAACCGCGACAAGGCCGATGGCGATGAGCACGAAGATGAGCGCGAGGAGAACGCGGTCGATCTCCCAGAACCAGATCGACAGCGCGGTGCGCTCGCGCGGGAGCGGTCGGGCCGCCAATGCCTTGCCGCGCTCGATCGGCTTCAGCCTCGGGCCATTGGGCGTGGAGGCCGTCATCGCCGATTTCCTGCCGCTCTCAGTCGGCGCTCCGCGCATCAGCGTCCCTCCCCGGCAATGGCGCGGACCGCCGCCGCAAAGGCATCGCCGCGCGCCTCGAAATCACGGAACTGGTCGAACGAGGCGCATGCGGGCGACAGCAGCACCACGTCGCCGGGCGCAGCCTGTGCCTGCGCGCGCTGGACCGCCGTCACCAGCAGTTCGCAGGCGTCGACCGGCATGTGCGGGGCGAGGATGGGCTCGAACATCGGGCCGGCCTCGCCGATGGTGTAGGCGTGCTTGACGTTCGGAAAGCCGGCGGTGCACTCGTCCAGACCCTCGCCCTTGGGAAGCCCGCCGACGATCCAGTGGATTCGCGGTCGCCCCTCCACCGCCGGCCAGGCCGCAAGCGCGGGCGCGGTCGAGGCGGGATTCGTCGCCTTGCTGTCGTTGACCCACAGCACGCCGTCATGTTCGGCGACAATCTGCATCCGGTGCGGCAGGCTGGCATAGCTTTGCAGAGCGGCGCGCGCGCTCGACGCCGACACGCCGAGCGCTTCCGCGATCGCCAGCGCGACGGCGACGTTCTGCGCGTTGTGCGGTCCCTGCAACGACGGCCACTTCGCCTGGTCCGACAGATCGACGCTCCATCCGCTGACCCGCACCGCACGCGGCAGGCGCGCGGCAAAGCTGCGCGTCGGCTCGTCATCGGTCGCGATGACCGCGACATGCTTGTCCGACTGCATCGCGAAGAGCCGCTCCTTGGCGGCGGCATAGCCCGCGAAACCCTCATAGCGGTCGAGATGGTCGGGCGTGATGTTGAGCAGCGCCGCGACGTCGCAGTCGAGGCTGTGGGTGATGTCGATCTGGTAGCTCGACAATTCGAGGACATAGACGCCGCCGGGCGGCAGCGGCTGCTGCGCCAGGATCGGCAGGCCGATATTGCCCCCCATCCGCGTCGGCAGCCCGGCGTTGCGCAGGATGTGGTCGACCAGAGCAGTGGTGGTCGACTTGCCGTTGGTGCCGGTGATGCCGACGACGCGGTGCGGCGGCAGGCTGGCGCGGGCCTGAGCGAACAGCTCGATATCGCCGATCAGCGGCACGCCGGCGTCGCGGGCCCGCGATGCCACGGGATGCGTGTTGAGCGGCACGCCGGGCGAGACGACGATCGCGTCGAAGGCCGAGAGGTCGATTTCCAGGAGGTCGGCGATCTCTGCCTTGTCGGCGACCTGCGCGCGCGCCTCCTCGCGCGAGTCCCATGCGACCACATCGGCGTGGCTCGCCGCCAGCGACTCGACGGTGGCAAGCCCTGAACGAGCGAGCCCGAGCACCGCATAGCGCTTGCCGACGAAGGCGGACGACACGATCATCGCAGCTTCAGCGTCGCAAGGCCGGCGAGCGCCAGCACGAACGAGATGATCCAGAAACGGATCACGACGGTCGATTCGGGCCAGCCGAGCTGTTCGAAATGATGGTGGATCGGCGCCATGCGGAACACGCGCTTGCCCGTCCGCTTGTAGAAGAACACCTGGATGATCACCGACAGCGCCTCCATGACGAAGAGGCCGCCGATGATCGCCAGCACGATTTCATGATGCGAGGCGACCGCGATGACCCCGATCGCACCGCCCAGCGCCAGGCTGCCGGTATCGCCCATGAACACCGCGGCGGGGGGCGCGTTGAACCACAGGAAGGCGAGGCACGCCCCGACGATCCCGCCGCACAGGATGATAAGATCGCCCGCGCCCGGCACATAGGGAATGCCGAGATAGGCGGCATAGTCGGCGCGGCCCACCAGATAGGTGATCGCCATGAACGCCATGCACGCGACGATCACCGGCATCGACGCCAGCCCGTCGAGCCCGTCGGTCAGGTTCACCGCATTGCCGAACGACACGATCACGAACGCGCCGAAGAAATAATAGAGGATGCCGAGGTCGATCGCGCCGCCGCTCCAGAACGGCAGGTAAAGGTCTGTGCCGTTGCGGGTGACGATCAGCCAGGTCGCGAAGCCGGCGATGGCGAATTCCAGCAGCAGACGCAGCTTGCCCGACAGACCCTTGTGGCTCGCCTTGGTCACCTTGTCATAGTCGTCGAGGAAACCGATCGCGCCGAAACCCAGCGTCACGAACAGGCAGGCCCAGACGTAGATCGACCGCAGGTCCATCCACAGCAGCACCGACAGCGTCAGCGCGGTCAGGATCATCAGCCCGCCCATGGTGGGCGTGCCGCGCTTGGCGAGGTGCGTTTGCGGGCCGTCGCTGCGGATCGGCTGCCCCTTGCCCTGACGGATGCGCAGCCAGCCGATGAAGCGCGGGCCGATGATGAGACCGATCATCAGCGCGGTGATGATCGACGCCCCCGCGCGAAAGGTCAGGTAGCGGACGAGGTTCAATATGCCGGGAAAGCCGAGCTGTTCCGCGATCAGGTAGAACATCTCAGCCCTCCCCTTCCGTCATGGCCGCAACCAGCCGCGACAGCCCGAGGCTGTTCGAACCCTTCACCAAGATAATGTCGCCTTCCCTGAGATCTTCGCGCAGCGCTTCGCTTGCGCTTGCTGCATCGTCGACGCGGCAAACGGACACGATGTCCCGCACCGCGTCGGCCAGCGGCGCGGTCTCCTGTCCGACGAGGATCAGCCGGTCAAGCCCCGCAGCCGCGACCGGTGCGGCGAGTCCTGCATGCAGCGCGTCACTCTGCGCGCCAAGCTCCTTCATCGCGCCCAGAACCGCGATCCGCCGCCCGCCGCTCTCCTCGCCGAGCTGCGCCAGAGTGGCCGCCATCGATGCGGGATTGGCGTTGTAGCTCTCGTCGATGATCAGGATGCCACGGCCGCCGACCGTGGCACGCACGCGCGCGCCACGCCCCGGCATGCCGGGCAGTTCGGCAAGCGCAAGCCCCGCCTGCCCGCAGTCGCCGCCCAGCGCCTCGACCGCCGCCATCACCGCCAGCGCGTTGGAGACCCAGTGAAGCCCCGGATGCGCGACGTGAAAGCTCACCCGGCCACCACGAAGCGCGGCGTTGACCAGCGTGCCTCCGCCCGCTGCGGGTACATGATCGAGGACGCGAACATCGGCCTTCTCGCTGAAACCGAAGGTCACGACTCGCTCCGCATGGAGCACGGCCTTGTTGTACAGACGCGCGCAATGCGGGCTGTCGGCCGGAACGACGGCGGTGCCGCCGGGGGCCAGCCCCTCGAAGATCTCGGCCTTGGCCTCGGCGATCTGCTCCTCGCTGTCGAAGTGACCGATATGCGCGGGTGCGATCGCGGTGACGAGCGCGACATGGGGGCGGACCAGTCGGGTGAGCAGCGACAGCTCGCCGGAATGGTTCATGCCCATCTCGAACACGCCATAGCGGCTCGCGGCGGGCATTCGCGCGAGGCTGAGCGGCACGCCGACATGATTGTTGTAGCTTTTGACGGAGCGATGCGCGGCGCCGAAGGACTGGCGGTCGAGCGCCTGGAACAGCGCCTCCTTCACCCCCGTCTTGCCGACCGATCCCGTCACGCCGACGATCCGCGCCTCTGTCCGCGCGCGCGCGCGACGGGCCAGAGCGACCAGCGCGTCGGTGGTATCGCCGGCAAGGACATGCGGCCCTTCCACCGGGCGGCTGACGACGGCTCCGGCGGCTCCGGCGGCGAAGGCGCGCGCGACATAGTCATGGCCATCGGCTTCGGTGCCCTTGAGCGCCACGAAGAGATCGCCCGGCCCCACCTCGCGGCTGTCGAAGGCGACACCCTCGACCGCGAAAGCGCCCGACGCGATGCCTCCCGTAGCGGCGGCTATCGCGGCAGAGGTCCAGAGCGGTTCGGCAACGCTCATGCCGCGCACTCGCGCGCAACGGTGACATCGTCAAAGGGCAGAATGCGATCGCCGACGATCTGGCCCTGCTCATGGCCCTTGCCCGCCAGCAGGACGATGTCCCCCGGCCCTGCCTCGGCGATCGCGGCGGCAATGGCTTCGCGTCGCCCGCCGATCTCGCGCGCGTCGGGGGCACCGGCCATCACCTCCGCGCGGATCGCGGCGGGGTCCTCGGTGCGCGGATTGTCGTCGGTGACGATCACGAGGTCGCTGAGCGATGCCGCCACCTCGGCCATTTGCGGACGCTTGCCGGTATCGCGGTCGCCGCCCGCGCCGAACAGCGTGATGACGCGCCCCGTGGCATGGGGCCGCAGCGCCTCGATCGCGGCGCGCAGCCCGTCAGGGGTGTGCGCATAGTCGACATAGACCGGAGCGCCCGCGCGCGTGATGACCGCCCGTTCGAGCCGGCCGCGCACGGGCTGGATTCGCGCCAGCCCCCCGAACGCAGTTGCCGGGGCCATGCCGGTGGCGATGACCAGTCCCGCCGCGACCAGCGCATTGGCCGCCTGATACGCACCGATCAGCGGCAGCGACAGGCGATGATCGCCCTGCTCGCCGGCGATCACGAGGTCCTGGCCATAAGGGGTGGGCGTGCGGCTGACGAGGCGAAGCGAAACGCCGCCCGCGCCCACAGTCATCAGCCTCAGTCCGCGCGCCTTTGCATGCGCGCAAACGTCCGCCGAGCGGGCATCGTCGGCCCACACCACCGCCGTGCCGTCGGCGGCGACCACGTCGTCGAACAGCCGCATCTTGGCCGCGAAATAGCTGTCCATGTCGCCATGATAGTCGAGATGGTCGCGGCTGAGATTGGTGAACGCCGCCGCCGCCACGCGCAGCCCCTCGCTCCGAAACTGCGACAGGCCATGGCTCGACGCCTCATAGGCGACATGGCTGATCCCCTCGCGGCGAAGGCCCGCCATGTTGGCGAGAAAGGTGACGATGTCGGGGGTGGTGAGGCCGGTTGACGCCTGATCGACCGACGTTGTGACGCCCAGCGTGCCGATCGACGCCGCACTGTGCCCCGCCATGCGCCAGAGCTGGCGCGCGATCTCCACGGTCGAGGTCTTGCCGTTGGTTCCGGTCACCGCGACCACGGTTTCGGGATAGGGGGCGAAGTAACGTGCGGCTATCGCGGCGAACAGGCGTCTCGGCTCCTCGGCGGCCAGATGCACCGCGCCCTCGACCGTTGCACCCGGCCGCGCCACCACAGCGACCGCGCCCGCGCGGATCGCGTCGGCGATGAAATCCTCGCCATTGAAGCGAAGGCCGGGAAAGGCGCCGAACACCGTGCCGGGCGCGACCTTGCGATGATCGATGGCGAAGCCGCCGACCGGCCGCGCGGCGTCAGCCTCCGCGAGTGCGAAGCCACTGTCGGTCACCAGATCGCCCAGCCGGGTCAATCGCCACCCTCTTCCTTGCCGAGCAGCGGCAGCAGTTCGGACACGTCGACATCGCGGTTAGCCTCCGGAAAGACGCCCAGCATCGGTGCGGCGCGCTCGATCACGCGCTTGACGACCGGCGCGGCGGTCCAGGCGGCGGTGCGCAGTCCGAAGGTTTCGGCATTGCCCTTGGGCTCATCCATCATCACCAGCACGACATAGCGCGGCTTGTCCATCGGGAAAGCCGAAGCGAAGGTCGTCACCAGCGAATGCCGGGCATAGCCGCCCGCGCTCGGCTTTTCGGCGCTGCCGGTCTTGCCGCCGACGCGATAGCCCTTTGCATCGGCGCTACGGCCGGTGCCGTCCATCACGATCAGGCGCAGGAGCTGGCGCATGCGCGCGCTGGTCGCCGCCGAAAAGACCCGCCGCCCCTCGGGCACCGCCGCGCCGCGCACCTTGAGCAGGGTGGCGGGCCGCCACATGCCGCCGTTGACGAGCGCCGCATAGGCCGACGCCAGATGGAGCGGCGTGACCGCGATGCCATGGCCGAAGGACGCGGTCATCGTCCGCGAGCGGCCCCATTCGGCGGGGAAGATAGTGCCCGCGCCCTCGCGAAGCTCGATCGGCGAGCGGTCGCCGAAACCGAGCGAGCGATAGACCTTCTGGAGCCGCTCCGCGCCCATCTCGTCGGCGATCCGCGACGTGCCGATGTTCGAGCTGTGCACCAGGATTTCGGGCACGTTCAGCCAGCGGTTCAGCGCGTGATCGTCGCGGATCGGATGGCCGCCGACCATCAGCGGCTTGGTCGCGTCATAGCGCTTGCTCATGCTCGTCACGACACCGGCGTCCATGGCTGCGGCGACCGAGAGCGGCTTGAGCGTGGAGCCGAGCTCATACACCGACTGGACGACGTCGTTGCGCTGCGCGTCCTTGAAGCGGCCGTCGATCTTGTTGGGATCGAACACGGGCAGAGACGCCATCGCGATAACCTCGCCCGTGTCGACGTCGAGGATCACGCCGCCCGCGCCCCGCGCCTGATGCGCGACGAGCTGGCGATAGATTTCGCCCTCCATCACTGCCTGGACCCGCGCGTCGATCGACAGCACCAGCGGCGTGCCGCGTGCGGCCGGGTCGGTCACCCGGTCGTGGAAGGCGCGCTCTATGCCCAGCCCGCCGACCCGGCCGTCGTCGCCGGTGCTGATGAAGCCCAGAACATGCGCCGCAAGCGTCCGCTGCGGATAGAGGCGTTCGTCCTCGCGCGGAAATTCGATCCCCACCTCGCCCAGCGCGTTGACGGCCGCCACTTCCTCCGGCAGCGCCCGCCGCCGCAAATAGGTCCAGCTTCGTGTCGGGCGGAGCTTCTCGAAAAAGGCGCTGACAGGCGTGTCGGGGAAGATGCGGTGAAGCTCCCGCGCGAGTTCTACCCGGTCGCCGATCACGCGGTCGGGCCGGACCGCAATCGAATAGCCGCTGATGGTGCGCGCCAGCGGCTCGCCGTTGCGGTCGAGGATGTCGGCGCGCGGCGGCACATACTCAAGAGACTGCCGCGCGCCCGCCGCGCCTTCCGAAAAGATCCCGAGCCACAGCATGCGGCCCGACAGGATGCAGGTTAGCGCCAGGAAGATCAGCAGCAGGACGATCAGACGCCGATGCGCGATCCCGATCAGGTCGATCCGTTGCGGCGCGTCGCTATGAGTGACGGGGCGGGCGAGGACCGTCGCCATCAGTGCGATTTGCTTCCACGTTCGGCGGCCGCCCGGGCACCGATGTCGCGCAGCGTGCGGTCGTCGAGCAGCATGCCGTCGAGCATCGCCATGCGCTGGCTGCGCCGCGCCAGCTCATTGCCCGCAGCCGGCTTCACCTCGACCGCCGCGAGTCGCGTCGCGGGCTTGGGCGCGGCCCCGGGCGTGCTCGTGCGTTCAGGCGTGCGCTCCATCGCCGCGGACCGCACCGGGGCGGCAACCACGGCCGGAGCAGGCGCAGGCGCGCTCTCGCGGATTTGCGTCGCGGCAGGACTGGCGACGGGCGCTGCTGCCACCGATGCCTGCGGCGAGTCCTCGGCCATCGCCATCATCACCGGCGGCGCGACATACAGTTCGCCATTGGGCTCGACCCGCTCGAGATGCGCGAGCGCGCGCTCATCGGGCAGATACTGCGCCGATTGCGGGGCGGTGTAGCGATACACCTGGCTGTTCCACTGCTCCAGTTGGCGCATGTTGGTCCGCGCCTCATACTCGATTTCGAGATAGCGGATGTCGGCGCGCACCTGCTCGATACGCCGGTCAAGCGCCTCCGCCGCATTGCGTTCGGTCGCCACTCGCAGCGAAATGAGATAGGCCGTCAACGCCCCGAAGGCCACGATGATGATCCACAGGATGTTCTGAAGGCGCTTGATGGCGATCATGCCGTCGCTCCTAGGGCGTGGGTCCAGGCGGGTGCATCGGTCCGCACCGCGCTGCGCAGCGTGGCCGACCGGGCGCGGGGGTTGCGGGCGAGTTCGTCGGAGCCGCCGGTGACGGCGCGCGCGGGGCGGCGGAAGGTGGGGTGATGGCGCGACGCCGCCTCGGGTCGGTGCCGCGATCCACCGCCCTCACCGCCGCTGCGGGTGCGGAGAAACTGCTTCACAATGCGATCCTCGAGGCTGTGGAAGGTGACGACCGCCAGCCGGCCGCCAGGCGCGAGCACCTGCTCGGCGGCGGCAAGTCCCGCCTCCAGCTCCTCCAGTTCGCGATTGATGAAGATTCGGATCGCCTGGAAGGTGCGCGTGGCCGGGTCCTTGGGCTGGCCGGGACGATGGCCCAGTGCGCGCCGCACCAGCGCCGCCAGCTCGGCCGTGCGCGACAGCGGCCGCGCCGCGACGATGGCGCGGGCGATGCGGCGCGACTGGCGCTCCTCGCCATAGCGGTAAAGCACGTCGGCGATCTCCGCCTCGTCCGCGCTGTTCAGCCATTCGGCGGCGGTCATGCCCGACGCGGCCATGCGCATGTCGAGCGGACCATCCTTCTGGAAGGAAAAGCCGCGCTCCGCCTGGTCGATCTGCATCGAGGAGACGCCGATATCGAGCACCACGCCATCGACCGCGTCGATCCCCGCATCCGCCAGCAGCCGGGCCATGCCCGAATATTCCCCCTCGACCAGCGTGATCCGCCCGTCGGCGACTTCGGCCAGCGAGCGGCCCGCCGCAATGGCGGTAGGGTCGCGGTCGATGGCGAAGACGATCGCGCCCGCCGACGCCATCGCGCGGCTGTAGCCGCCCGCGCCGAAGGTGCCGTCGACGTGGCGCTCGCCAGGGGCGATGGCAAGCGCATCGAGCACTTCGTCGAGGAGGACCGGAATATGGGCTGGCATGGGATCGGCGATCATGCGCGACGCCCCCGACCGGCGGACTTGGCCGCATAGTCGCGCTGGAACGCCTCGCACCGCTTGAGCTGGATCGTGTTCGCGTCACCCGATTCGGCCTTGAACCGCTCGGTCGACCAGATCTCGAACGTATCGGTCGCGCCGATGAAGACCAACTCGTCGCCCATCCCCATGGCTTCGCGGATATCGTCGGGAATGGCGAAGCGCCCGCCGTCGTCGAAGGTCACGGTTTCGGTGTGCGCGGCAAGCTTCTTGGCGGCGCTGTGCCGGTCGAACGCCTCGCCCCGCGACCGCGCGGCTTCGGCCATGGCGTCGATCTCGGCCTTGGCTCTGGCGAAATAATCTTCCGCAAATGCAAGCAGATAAGGCTTGTCGCCATCAAGGCTGAGATGAAGGTAGTTTTCGCCGCCGTTACCGGCCTTGACCCGGTGGCGCAGCTCGGCAGGCAGGGTGAAGCGGGACTTGGCGTCCGCTCCGCAATAATAAATACCCCTGTAATCCCTGGCCGCAACCACTCCCAGCACTCCCGTCGCGGGGCACAGCCGCGCCCGCCCCGGAAATCGTCATTTCCAGGTGCCGGATATGCGGAGTCGCAGGATCGCCCCTCGCGGCTGTTTCTATCAGCAAGGCAGGGGGCTTGGAAGGGAGAACATGGGATGAGATGGGATTTTTTGGTTCAGACTATCGCATCCGTGGGACGACCCCCTGTTTTTCTATTTTTGTTCTCGTCCTGCCGCAAACAAGCCCGGTCAGCGCCGCGAAGAGGAGCAGCAGCGCGAGCGGCCATCGCAGCGCCGCGGGTAGCCCGTCGGCGCGGGCCAGCCAGTTGCGCGGCGTGACCCGCCACCCGCCCTCGCCCGCCAGCAGCGCGGCGACCACGGCGGGCGCATCGCTCGTCCAGCGGTCGGCGCGCTCCGGCATGTCGGGAGCCGCCGTCCACAGCGCATCATTCGCGAAATCCGCGTCGGCGATCAGGACGGCGCTGCCCCTGCCCAGCGTGCAGCGGGCGATAAGCCCGCGTTCGGCAAGGCGGCATCCCGCCCCCGTCAGTTGAAAGCGGGACGCACCCGCGACCTGCAGAAGCGCGCCGCCCGACAGGAAACGCCGCTCCACCGGGTCCGCGCCCGGAGCCCGCGCCGCCGCCGGTTCCAGCGCCACGCCCCAGCGGGTCAGGAGCGGACCGAGCAGCGATTGGCGCGGCGGTTTCAGCGTATGGCCCATCGGGCGGCCATCGTCCCACAGCAGTTCAGGATCGGCGAGCACCACCCCATGGCCTCCCATTCGCACCCAATGATCGAGCGCCACCAGCTCGTCGGGCGCCAGCGCGCGCGGCTGGATGACGAGAATGGCGTCGAGCGATGCTATCATGTCCGGCTCGACCGCGTCGAGCGGACGCATCGCGACCTGCCGCGACAGGATGCGCCACAGCGGCGAACCGGCGAAACCGCCGTCCGCATGCGGGCCGTACAGCGGCGGCCCCGACAACAGCCCCACAAGCGGGCGGTCCGCAGGAAGCGGTGCGCTCACCGGCTGCGGTCGCCCGATCGCGGGGTTCGATCCTTGCACCCACAGCGCCAACGAGGGCGCGGCGAGCGCGAGCAGCGCACATGCCACGACAAGTGCGGACCATCCCCCCGCCAGCCGGCGCAGCAACAGGATGACAACGACCGCCGCCGCCGCGAGCGGCAACAACCAGCGCTGCGCGTCGATCTGTCCGGTGGCGAGCAGGCCCGGCGGCACCAGCCCCGCGACCAGCACGGCCAGCCCGGCAGCGAACGCCAGCGCGCCCGATAGCAGCGCGGCGGCGACGGGCGTCACTGGCGGGGGCCGTCGCCCCTCATCCCCGGATCGCGGTCCATGGGTTTCTGAAGCGCGGGATCGGGATCGAGATCGGGCACGACCGCCGGAACGCCCCCGCCATCAAGCTCGTCTTCCTGCACCGGCGTGACGCCCAGATCGGCCAGCGGTTCGGTCAAGGGGGCGGACTCGGCCATGTTCACCGCCTCGGCAGCGGCGGCGGCCGACGTCGTCGCCTGCCCGCCATCGGCGGCCTCCTCCTTGCGGACATTCTCGATGATGATGTTGGTCAGGCTGACCAGCAGCACGACCGCCGCCAGCCCGCCCAGTCCCATCTGGACCCTGCGAATGGCTTCACGCCGGTTCTGCTCTCGTGTCGGTTGAGTCATGCACCGCCAGCTATTGTGCCGCAGCGTGCGCGCTGCGCCGCCTCAGGCGTCCTGCTTCTGTTCCAGCCAGGGGAAGGGCGTCAAGCCCTTCGCCACCAGCCAGTCACGATTGTAGAGGGTCGAGAGATAGCGGAAACCCGTGTCGCACAGGATCGTCACGATCCGCGCACCCGGCCCGAGCTGCCGCCCGAGCGCGACCGCGCCCGCGACGTTGATTCCCGACGACAGGCCCAGGCACAGCCCTTCCTCGCTCAGCATCCGCCGGACCCAGAGCAGCCCTTCCTCGTCGGAAATGCGGAACTGCGTGTCGATCGGCGCGCCTTCCAGATTGGCGGTGATCCGCCCCTGACCGATCCCTTCGGCGACCGACGAGCCTTCGGCCTTTAGCTCTCCGCAGGCATAATAATTGTACAGCGCCGCGCCGTGCGGATCGGCCAGCGCGATCGTGACCCGCTCGTCCTTGGCCTTGAGGCCCAGGCCGACTCCGGCGATGGTGCCGCCGGTACCCGCCGCGCAGATGAAGCCGTCGATGCGCCCGTCCATCTGCGCCCAGATTTCCTCGGCAGTGCCGGTGACGTGGGCGCGGCGGTTGGCGATATTGTCGAACTGGTTGGCCCAGATCGCACCTTCGGTTTCCTCCGCGATACGGCGCGAGGTGTGGACGAAATGGCCGGGGTTCGAATAGGGTGCCGCCGGAACCGTGACCAGCTCGGCACCCAGCGCCCGCAGCGTGTCCATCTTCTCGCGGCTCTGCGTCTCGGGCATCACGATGATGGTGCGATAGCCCTTGGCATTGGCGACCAGCGCCAGGCCGATGCCGGTGTTGCCCGCCGTACCTTCGACGATGATGCCGCCGGGGGAGAGCAGCCCGCGCTCCTCCGCATCTTCGATGATCGACAGCGCGGCGCGATCCTTGACCGACGCGCCGGGATTGGCGAATTCGCACTTGCCGAAGATGTCGCATCCCGCCTCGGCCGAGGGCCCCTCCAGCCGGACAAGGGGCGTGTTGCCGATCAGGGCGAGGGCGTTCGACACGGGCGGAGCAACGGACATCGACATGATGCTGCTGTAGCGCCTCCGCCATGCCGGGGGCAAGCAGCGGAAACTTGGGGGCCGCAAAGCTGCGCTGTGTGCATCCCGGCCGAGCGGCCGCCATTTCGGTAAGCAATTGCTGATAGCGTGCGGGTCATGGCCTCGCCCGCATCGATCCGACGCCGCGGCGCACCCGCCTGGCTTGCCATGCTCGGCGTCGCGCTGCTCGTCGCTATGGCGCATATGCTCGCTCCGGCCGGGCCGCTCGCGCTCGACCAACGCGCGCGCCCCGCGCAGGCAGAGGGCGCGCCACGCCCCGCGCAGGTCGGCACGACGATGGACGCGCAAGGCGACAGCTTTACCGGCTCCGCCTATTTCTTCGCCGAGGACGCCTTTGTCGTCGCGCCACCGATTGCCGACGATCCCTTCGCGAGCAATGCGCATGTCCTGACGCTCGAGCGCGGACCTGCCGCCGGGCGGATCGACGCTGCCCGGCTGTCGGGGCCGGATCGAATCCGTGCGCTGCAATGCCTGACCAACGCCATTTATTATGAGGCAGGCAACGAGCCGGAGGAAGGCCAGCGCGCGGTGGCACAGGTGGTTCTGAACCGCGTCGCCTCGCCCCTCTGGCCCGACAGCGTGTGCGGCGTCGTCTATCAGGGGGGCGAGCGGGCCGACATGCGCTGCCAGTTCACCTTCAGTTGCGACGGCTCGATGGCGCGCGTGCCCGTCAGCGACAAATGGGCGCGCGCGTGGCGGGTCGCCCAGCGCGCGCTTGGCGGCGACGTGTTCCCGCCGGTCGGGCTCGCCACATTCTACCACACGCTTGCGGTGCGGCCGGGCTGGTCCGACAGCGTCAGGCCGGTGGCGGTGGTCGGTGCGCATATCTTCTATCGCCTGCCCGGCCCACGCGGCGCGGCCGGCGCGTTCGGCCAGGCGCTGTCGGGCGTCGAGACCGCGCGGCCTGGGCCCTATGCCTATGTCCGACCGCCCCGGCCTCTACCGCCGCTCCCGGTCGGCCCTGCGCCTGACTGGCTGGCGGTCGCCGCTGCCCCGGCATGGCCGGCGACTCAGGCCGGGGCTTTCGCGTCACCGGCGCTTGTGGCATCACCTCCGGCGGTGTCGAGCCGTGAACCGGCACCTGCGAGTGCAGCCTCGTCCCGACTGCCGATCTCCCGCATCAGGCCAGAGTTCCTGAACTCCGGCCGGCCGCTCGACCGCGCCGCGAAGGATTGAGAGAAAGCGCGCGAATTTTTTGAAGGGTGCCGGGAACTCACCGATGGGGTCGGGGTTCTTGTCTTCGGATAGCAAATCTTTGCCCCCCCGCTCTTGCTATCCACTTTCAAGGCCCGGAACGTTATCCCCCCCACCCGACCAACGTTCCGGGCCGACTTGTTTCCTTTACATCAATGACTTGAAGCGACGGCCCGGTCCGTGCGGAGTGTCTTTGCCGCGCCGGAACCTTCTCCTGTGTCGCCGGTTGAAGATGCCGTCTGCCGTTATCCGGCACCCGATCCGACAAAGAGGTACTCCGATGAAGACGTCGTTCCTGACCGCCGCGTTCGCTTCCGCCATGCTGCTCCTGGCGGCCTGCAACACCGTCGAGGGCGCAGGCGAGGATCTCCAGAGTGCCGGTTCGGCCGTGGAAAACGCGGCCGACTGACCGCCTCCGCTCTTCGGAGCGCCATTGGGACAGTTTCGGCGGCCCGGTCTACGGGTCGTCAATCAGGCCGGGGCAACCCGGCCTGATTTTCGTCCGCTTCCTCCGCTTCCTCCTTGGCGCGCCGCCGGTCGGTCAGCCACATCGCCACAAGGCTGAGTTCGAACAGCAGGATGAGCGGGATCGCCAGCATCAGCTGCGATACCACGTCGGGGGGCGTCGCGACCGCCGCCACCGCCACCGCCGCCACGATCATGTAGCGCCGCGACGCCACAAGCTGCGCGCGAGTCACGATGCCCGCCTGATTGAGCAGCATCAGCAGAACCGGCAGCAGGAAGCTGATCCCGAACGCCAGCATGAACTGCATGACAAGGCCGAGATAGGCGTCGGTGCTGGGCAGCGCCTCCACCTCGATGCCGCCCGCATCCCCCTGGAACGTCAGGAAGAAGTGAAAGGCCGTCGGCATCACGAAATAATAGGCCAGCGCCGCACCCGAGACGAACAGGACCGGCGTCGCGATCAGGAACGGCAGCAGCGCGCGCTTTTCCTTGGAATAGAGGCCCGGCGCAACGAACGCCCAGAGCTGGTTGGCGATGATCGGGAAGGAGACGAAGAACGCGCCGAAGATCGCGACCTTGAGCTGAACGAAAAAGGCCTCGTACAGCTTGGTGTACACCAGCCGGCCGCCGCCCTCCCCGAAGGCGTCGCGCAGCGGCTGGACCAGGAACGCAAAGATGCGGTCCGAGAAATAATAGCAGACCGCCCCCGCCAGCAGCAGCGCCCAGACGCAGCGCAGGAGGCGGGATCGCAGCTCGACCAGATGATCGAGAAGCGGAGCCTTGCTGTCGTCGATATCCCTCACGCCCGCTCGCGCCCTCCCGAAGGCTCTGCCGCAGGATCGGCCACCGCAGAATCAACCGCTGCAGGCTCGGCAGCCGTCTGGGGCACGCCGGACTGCCCTGCCTCCATTGCCGTCGTGCCTTCGTCAGCCGGGGGTGCCGGCGGATGCTGCGCCATGATCCGCGCGTTTTCCGCGGCCCATTTCTTTTCCAGTTCCGCAAGCTCCGCCTGACGGACCATCTCGTCGATCCCGGACCGGAAATGGCGCGTCATCGCGCGCGCCTTGCCCAGATAGCGGCCCATCATGTGCAAGGCGCGCGGCAAATCCTTCGGCCCGATGACCAGAATCGCAACAACGACGATGACGAGCAGCTCAGACGAGCCGATATCCAGCATGACGACGGTGCCAGTCTATCGCGGCCCGCTCAGCCCTGCTTCTGGTCGGCGGCCGTCGTCGTCGCAGCAGGCTGGCTGACGCGGTCCGCCGAGCCTTCGATCTGCGTCGGCGCGGCCTTGCGCGCGGCGACCTGATCGTCGTCATCGTCCGCGAGCCCCTTCTTGAAGCTCTTGATGCCCTTCGCGACGTCACCCATCAGCGACGATATGCGCCCGCCGCCGAACAGCAGCACGATGACGAGGACGAGGACAATCCAGTGTAGGGGTGATCCGAAACCCATGGTTCAATCTCCTGACGTGCCGCCTATCTAGTCTATTGCGTCCTCGACCGAAACCCCTGCCCTGTCGTCATCTGTCTCCTTTTCGTCCTCGCTGCGATCGGTCGCGGCGAGCGCGGCCTCGAACGCGCTGTCGACGGGTTCCAGCAGGCCCGCGGCACGCAGATCCTCCAGCCCCGGCAGGTCGCGGCGGCTCGCCAGGCCGAAATGGCTGAGGAAATCGCCGGTCGTGGCATAGGTCAGCGGCCGCCCCGGCGTCTCGCGGCGGCCCGCTGGCCGAATCCAGCCCGCCTCCATCAGCACGTCGAGAGTTCCGCGCGCGACCTGCGCGCCGCGAATCGATTCGATCTCGGCGCGGCTGACCGGTTCATGATAGGCGATGATCGCCAGCGTCTCGACCGCCGCGCGCGACAGGCGGCGCGGCACCTCGCGCTCGCGGCGGAGGATATGCGCAAGGTCCGCAGCGGTCTGGAAATGCCAGCGCCCGCCACGCTCGACCAGCTCGATCCCGCGCCCGGCATAGTGATCCGCCAGCGCCGCGAGATGCGGCCGCACATCCGCGTCGATGCCCGCGTGATCGGCGATCTCGGCAGGTGTCAGCGGCTTGTCGGACGCGAACAGCAGCCCTTCGACCAGCCGCAGAAGCTGTTCCCCCTCGCCCGTCATGCGGGCACAGCCTTGAGGTACAGCGGCGCGAAGGGCGACTGCTGGCGCAGGTCGCAGCGCCGCTGGCGCGCGAGTTCGAGCGCCGCGACGAAGCTGCTCGCGCGTGCGGACCGCTGCGCGGCGGGGTCGGTTTCGGGCGGGAGAAAGCCTTCGAGCGCCATCCAGTCGATCGCCATGCCCAGCATCGCGCCGACCCGCGTGATCGCCTGGTCGAGAGTCATCACCTCGCGCCGCGCGACGACGTGCATGACGGGCCGGTTGCGCGCGCGGATCTGCGCATAAGCGGTGATGACGTCGTACAGCGTATCGGTCCACAGCGGCGCGCGCGGCCGATGCAGTCCCTCGGGCGCGCCGCGCAGGAAGATGTCGCGACCGACGAGATCGCGCGCCATCAATCGCGCGCCCGCCTCGCGCATCGCGTCGAGCCGCTGCAGCCGCAATTGCAGGCGAAGCGCCAATTCCTCGGGCGAGGGGTCGGGCTGCTCCGCCCGGGGCAGCAGCAATCCCGACTTGAGATAGGCGAGCCACGCCGCCATCACCAGATAATCGGCCGCGACCTCCAGCTTCAGCGAGCGGGCATTGTCGATGAAGGCAAGATATTGCTCGACCAGCGCGAGGATCGATATTTCGCGCAGATCGACCTTCTGCGCGCGCGCCAGGTTGAGGAGCAGGTCGAGCGGCCCCTCCCAGCTCTCGAAGCTCAGGGTCAGCCGGTCGCCGTCACCCGGCGGCGGCGTGAAGACCGGGCTGTCCCATGAATCCGGTGCGGTCTCACCGGCCGCCTCGTCGGTCATGCGAGCGCCAGCAACTGGTCGCGCGCCGCCACCAGCGCCTCCACCTGCGCGCCGTCGGGACCGCTTGCCACGGTGGCCATCGCGCGGTCGAGACGATGGCGGGCGGCGTCGCTGATCGTCGGGAGCGCCCCCGCGATGGCGATCATGTCGTCCATCCGTCCCCAGCAGTTGAGCGCGATGTCGCATCCCGCCGCGACGACCCCCGCCGCGCGCGCGGCCATGTCGCCGTCGAGCGCCTTCATGTCGAGATCGTCGGACATGAGGAGGCCGTCGAAGCCGATGCGGGTGCGGACGATGTCACCGATCACCGCTGGCGACAGGCTTGCCGGCCGGTCGGCGTCCCAGGCAGTATAGACGATATGGGCCGTCATCCCCATCGGCGCGGAGGCAAGGCTGCGGAAGGGCGCAATGTCCGCCTCCAGTTCTTCGGCGCTCGCGGTGACGGTGGGCAGCGTCTCATGGCTGTCCACGGTCGCCCGGCCATGCCCCGGCATATGCTTGACGATGCCGACCACGCCGCCCGCGCGAAGCCCCTCGATCACCGCCCGGCCGAGCGCCGCCACCTGCATCGGGTCCGCGCCCAGCGCCCGGTCGCCGATGATGTCGCTCTGCCCGTCGATCCTGAGATCGAGGAGCGGCAGCGCATCGACATTGATCCCCGCCCCGTGCAGCGCTGCCGCGATCGCACGGGCATTGGCCCTTGCGGCCGCGATCGCGCTCGACGGTGCCTGACGGTAGAGCCGATCGAAGGGCTCGGCCGAGGGAAAGGCGGGCCATTCGGGGGGCTGCATCCGCGCGACCCGGCCGCCCTCCTGGTCGATCATGATGAGCAGGTCGTCGCGCCCTGCCAGCGCCCTGAGATCGTCGGTCAGCGCGCGAAGCTGGGCGGCGTCGACGCAGTTGCGCCTGAAAAGGATATAGCCCGCAGGATCGGCGTCGCGGAAGAAGGCGCGTTCGTCGGAAGTGAGGGCGGGGCCGGACAGGCCGAAGATGACGGGCAGCATCGCCGCACCCTAACCCCTCGCGCGATGAGCGCAAGGATCAGCGGGCGGGCAGTCGAATGGCCGTCAGCGCACCACCAGACAGTTCTCGCCCGCGACCTTGAGCCGGCCGCACAGGTTCGCCGCCTCAGCCGCGCTCGTCACCCCGGCGCGCAGGCGATAGACTGTGCGGTCGTTGACCTCCGCCTTCTCGATGCTGTGCGAAAGCGACGCCACATAGTCGAAGCGCTTGGACAGCTTGGTCCAGCCCGCCTCGGCCGTCTCGCGCGTGGCATAGGCGCCGAGCTGGATCATCGGTCCAGCCGAGGACGCAGCAGGCGCGGTCTTTGTCGCGCCGCCGGCACCTGCCGCCGTCGCGTCCTTCACGGCCGCGCTGACCTTTGTGGCGGATTTGGCGACGGGCTTGTCATCCGCCGCGACCGATCCGCGCGCGGCACCCGCCAGCGGCGTTTCGGGCGCGCGGCTGATGTCGACATTGCCCTCGCGCGCGACGCCCTCGCTGGTGGCATAGCTGGTGTCGCCTTCGCCCTTGAAGACCTTGCCACCGCCTTCGGCTCCCGCCGCTTCGTTCGCCGGAATCTTGTAGTCGCCGCCCTGAGCGGGAATGAACACCGCCTCGGCCTCGCTCGCCGGCTGACGGTTGCGGAGCCAGTAGCCGCCGCCGACGATCAGGCCAAGGAGCACGAGACCGACCACGATGAAACCGACCATGCGCAGCGGCGACACGCCCTCCGGCTCGTCGAGCTCCGCGGGTTCGAGCCAGGGCAGGCGATCCGCGTCGTCAAGGTTCAGATCGTTCCTGTCCCCGTTCGTCATCACGTCATCTCCGTCAGCGCCGCGACGCCCATCAGGCCCAGACCGTTGCGAATGATCTGCCCGACCGCCCCGCTGAGATAGAGACGCGCCGCACTGACCCCCGCGTCCTCGGCCACGATGACCCGCTTGTCGGGTTGATCGTTGCCGAGATTCCACCAGGCATGAAAGGCCGCCGCAAGGTCGTAGAGGTAGAAGGCGACTCGGTGCGGCTCGCGATTCTTAGCCGCAGCTTCGACGATTCGGGGGAAATTGGCAGCCGCTTTTACCAAGGCGATCTCGTCCGTCCCGAGAAGGGACAGGTCGGCGGCGGGCAAATCGGCGAACGCCTCCGCCGCCCGCCGGCCGAGCGACGCGATGCGGGCATGCGCATATTGGACGTAGAAGACCGGATTGTCCTTCGACGCCTCCACCACCTTGGCGAAGTCGAAGTCCATCTGCGCGTCGGGCTTGCGGGTCAGCATGGTGAAGCGCACGACATCCTTGCCGACCTCGCTCACCACCTCGGCGAGCGTGACGAAATTGCCCGCGCGCTTGGACATCTTGACCGGCTCGCCGTCGCGCAGCAGCCGGACCATCTGGATCA
>CAZHGR010000032.1:0-28853 GCA_964532255.1 uncultured Sphingobium sp. | reverse complement strand
CGCAGGCAAGCCCGATCTGGACGTTCCGGTCCTCATAGGACTTGATCCAGTCGGCATTCTTCATGTCGCCCTTGCGGATCATCGCACCCGCCCGCATCGAGGTGTGCATCTCGTCGCCGGTGCGGTCGAGGAAGCCGGTGTTGATGAACACGATGCGGCCTCGCACCGCATGGATGCACGCGGCGAGGTTGGCGGAGGTCCGCCGCTCCTCGTCCATCACGCCGACCTTCAGCGTGTTGCGCGCCACGCCCAGCAGGTCCTCGACCGCGTCGAACAGGTCGTTGGTGAATGCCGCTTCGTCCGGCCCGTGCATCTTGGGCTTGACGATGTAGACCGAACCCGTGCGGCTGTTGCGGAACTGGCCCTGCCCCTTCAGGTCGTGAAGCGCGATCAGGCTCGTCACGATCCCGTCCAGAATGCCTTCGGGCGCCTCCGAACCGTCGGGCAGCAGGATGGCGGGCGTGGTCATCAGATGTCCGACGTTGCGCACGAACAGGAGGCTGCGGCCCGGCAACGTCAGCGTCGAGCCGTCGGTGGCCGTATAGCTGCGATCGGGATTGAGCCGCCGGGTCATGATCGCCCCGCCCTTCTCGAAGCTGTCTTCCAGGTCGCCGCGCATCAGGCCCAGCCAGTTGGCATAGGCGGCCGCCTTGTCCTCGGCGTCGACCGCCGCGACCGAGTCCTCCAGGTCGACAATGGTGGTCAGCGCCGACTCGAGGAGGATGTCGGCCAGCCCTGCGGGGTCGTCGCGCCCAATGCGATGCGTCTTGTCGATCACAAGCTCGATATGCAGACCGTTGTGGCGGAAGAGCAGATTGTCGCCGGAGCGCCCCACCAGCAGCGACGGATCGGCCAGGACCGGCTCGTCGCCGCTCCAGTCGGCCCAGCTTCCCGATGCCAGCGGAACGGCGCGGTCGAGAAACGCCTTGGCCCAGGCGATCACCTTGGCCCCGCGCGCGGTATCATAGCCGCCCGGCTGCGGTGCCTCGATCGCATCGGTGCCGTAGAGCGCGTCGTAGAGGCTGCCCCAGCGGGCATTGGCGGCATTGAGGAGGAAGCGCGCGTTCAGGACGGGAACAACCAGCTGCGGGCCGGCGCTCTCGGCGATTTCCGCATCGACATTCTGCGTCGTGACAGTGAACGGCGCGGGTTCCTCGACCAGATAGCCGATCGCACGCAGGAACGCCTGATAGGCAGCGGGATCGATCGGCTGCCCCGCGCGCTCCTGATGCCATGCGTCGATGGCGGACTGAAGCCGCTCGCGCTCGGCAAGCAGCGCACGGTTGCGCGGGGTGAAGGTTCCGAAAATGCCGGCGACACCCGTCCAGAAGGCGGCAGCATCGATCCCTGTTCCGGGAAGCGCCTGTGCCTCGATGAAGTCCGCCAGAACCGCGTCGATCATCAACCCCGATCGTTCGATGCGCGCTGCCATCACATTCTCCCTGAAAAATGCAGTTGGCGGCGCCTTTAGCCGACGAACGGCCGCAACGATAGAGCCGCGGCGGCCGGGAATATGGTCGCCGGACGGTTATTCCGCCGTCGAGGGATACGAGCCGCGCGGCCGACGTTCAGGAAAGACCCCTCTATTCACGGAGACGACACGATGGGCGAACTCTGGAGCCTTTTGACCGTGCTCGGACCGATACTGATCGGCCTGGTCCTGATCTGGGCGATCATCCGCAACCGCCGGCAGCGGACTATGCGCTGCGAAGCGCGAACCGAGGCCGGCACTCACGACCTCTACGACCAGCTCGACCGGGAAGACCGGCAGGGCGGCAGCGGCTGACGCCGGCAACAAAAGGAGATTGAACATGTACGGATGGGCATTCACGCTGGCGATCGTCGCATTGGTCGCCGCTATTCTCGGTTTCGGCGGCATCGCGGGCGCTTTGGCCGACCTGGCGCTGATCATCTTCGTCGTCGCGCTGATCGGCACGGTGATATTGCTGGTCCTCGGCTACAAGGCCGGCCGAGCCATTATCAAATAGTCATGGGAATGGCGCGCCCGGAACGATTCGAACGTCCTTCGATGGCCTGCCCGGATTTCTGTCCGGTCTGTACCGCCTGTTTTTAGGAGCTTCTGGCTTCGCGTGTCACCTGAGGTATCAGGCGTACGGCGTTCCGGCCGACGACATCGGGGCATGGCAACCAAGCGTGCGGACGTCAAACTGCCGGGGCCCAAGGCACTAGTGGGCGGGAACAGGCCGAGCCCTGTCTGATGGCATTTCGGGGAGCAGGTCGCCATCGACCAAGCGGCTCGGATTGTCTATCGTTGCGCCATGCTGAAGCCACTGCGCAGATTCTGGTTCGCGCGCTTGCGAGCGCACCAGGACGGCGGCGACCAGATCAACGACGCTCGGCTTGACCCGCTGAGGTGCCAGATCGCCGAACAGCGAGACGTCATCGCCAGACTTGAACGCGCACGCAATGCCGCGGAAGCCGCCAACTCAGCCAAAAGCCGTTATCTCGTGGCGGTGAGCCACGAGATCCGTTCTCCTCTCAACGCCATCTATGGCTATGCGCAGTTGCTGTCGCGCGGTGGCAAGGTGGAGCCTGCTGAAGCGGGCCATGCGATCTGCAAGTCGGCCGAATATCTGACTCACATGGTCGAGAGCCTGCTCGAGATATCGCGGATCGAGAGCGGGGCGCTGACGCTGCGGGCGGACATGGTGCGCTTGCCGGCGCTGCTTGAAGACATCATCTCCATGTTCCGCATGCAGGCCGATGCGAAAGGGCTGGTTCTCGATTATCGCGTCGCGGGGCGTATGCCGGACCTCGTGCGAACGGACGAGAAGCGCCTGCGGCAGATTTTGATCAACCTCCTGTCCAATGCGGTCAAATATACCCAGGCCGGGGGCGTGACCCTGGTGTTCGCCTATCGCAGCCAGGTAGCGCATGTGGACGTGACCGACACCGGCCCCGGCATAGCGGTCGAGGACCAGGAACGGATTTTCGAGCCGTTCGAGCGCGGCACATCGGACGAGATTGCGGCGCATACCGGTTTTGGCATGGGGCTGGCCATCACGCGGATGCTGGCGCATGTCATGGGCGGAGAAGTCACGGTCCGCTCGTCCCCCGGAGAGGGGAGCTGTTTCCGGCTGCGCGTGTTTCTGCCGGAGCCGGCGGCCATGCCAGAAGATGCGGCTCCGCCGCGACCGATCGCCGGCTATGCCGGGCCACAAAAAACCGTGCTGGTCATCGATGACGACACTGCGCAGACCGCTTTGTTGGCGGACTTGCTCCGCCCGCTCGGTTTCGTCGTCTACACCGCGTCTCAGGGACAGGAGGCCATTTTCCTTGCGGACCGATGTGCGCCGGAACTGGTGCTGCTCGACATTCAGATGCCCTCCATGTCGGGCTGGGAAGTGGCCGCGCGGCTCCGTCTTGCACATGGCCGTGCACTGCGGATCATAATGGTATCCGCCAATGTGCAGGAACTTCAGGAAGCGCATGGCCTCCGGTCTGATCACGACGCCCACCTCCCAAAGCCGGTCGATATGCAGGCTCTGCTAGAGTTGATCGGGGAGCAGCTTGATCTGCGATGGAAATATGCGGACGAGGGTCAGCCTGCCGGCAGGAAACCCACCGGGCCGCTACCGGCGGGGGCTGCCCCGCTGGTCGCAGAGCTGCGCAACCTCGCCAGGATCGGCGATGCACGCGGGGTCGAAGAGCAACTGGCCGCAATGCAGGCGGCAGTCCCGGAAAGCGCTCCGGCGGTGGCGATCATGCGCGAACATCTGAACGATTTCGATCTCCGATCGCTCATGAAGGCACTCGACGATGTCCAGCCGCTCTGACAGCGAGACCGTCGAGCTGCGGCCGACCGTCCTTGTCGTGGACGACTCCCCCGAGTCCCTCCGCCTCATTTCGCGTACTCTTGAGGATCAGGACATCAAGGCGCTTGTGGCGATCGACGGCCAGGCTGCGCTGGACCTTCTCGCGCACATCATGCCCGACCTCGTGCTGATGGATGCCGTCATGCCGGGCATGGACGGGTTCGAGACCACTCGCCGCCTGAAGGCAGACCCCCGTTTCAGGCATTTGCCGGTCATTTTCATCACAGGCCTGTCGGAGACGGAGCATGTGTTGCAGGGCTTTGAGGCGGGCGGCGTCGACTATGTTCACAAACCGATCGTCATCGATGAACTGCTCGCCAGGGTCCGTGCGCATCTCGCGAATGCCCGGGTCGCCCTGTCGAGCCAGTTGGCGCTCGACACGGCGGGTCGTCCGTCATTCGGCGTGGATGGCACCGGCAGGCTGCTGTGGTTCACGCCGTTGGTGTCGAAGACACTCGACCGCCTGTTCCCATCGTGGCGGGAGGATCAGCAGCAGTTGCCGCCGGCTCTCGCAGCGTCATTGGCCCAGCTCCAGGCCAGCAAGCCGGCAAGCGGCATCCAGGCCAGCATCGATGTGGCGGACAGCCGGCTCACCCTGGCGCTCCTGCGTCGCACGGAGGCGGACGAATGGCTGTTCAGGCTGACCGAGCAGCGCGAAGGCGACGAAGAACGCCTGCTCGTAGAGCGCCACGGCCTCACCTCTCGGGAAGCGGAGGTGCTGCTCTGGATCAGTCGCGGCAAGAAGAACCGGGAGGTCAGTGAAATACTTGGTATCAGTCCACGAACGGTCAACAAGCATCTCGAACAGGTGTTCGAGAAATTGGGGGTCGAAACGCGAGCATCGGCGACGGCCATCGCCGTCGGGACGCTCAACCGATGACCGTGGAAGCGAACGCATGACGACCGATGTTCACCCCGATACTGCCGCAGCGAGAGCGGCACTGCGCCAAGGTGACTTTGCCATGGTTCACCGGGTCGCCGCATCGATTGTCGCAGGCGCGCCAGATGCCGCAGAGGGGCACTTCCTGCTAGGCGTCGCGGCGGCAGAGCTGGGGCAGGTACGCGCCGGCATCGATCACATCGTTCGGGCGGTGGCGCTCGATGCCCAGGGCGAGTATCGCGCCCAACTCGCAAAGCTTTACTGCCTCGTGCGCCGTGACGGTGATGCGGCGGATGTGTTGCGCGACGCCGAAGGGGCACTGCCGTCCGACGCACTGAGCCTCGACACTATGGGGTGCGTCTACGCGCGACTGGGTGACCATCGCGCTGCTCTGCCGCACTTCGAGCGCGCGGTGACGCTCGCGCCCGACGATTGCCAGTTTCGGTACAATCATGCCGTCACTCTCAACTTCCTGGGAGACACGGCGGCTGCAGAGTCAGCGCTCGAGGCGCTGATCGCGCTCGCCCCCGATAATGCCCGCGCCCATCACCTCCTCGCCAATCTCCGCAAGCAGCGAAAGGATCACCATCATGTCACAAGGCTGAGGACGGCACTTGACCGGGCGTCTCCTGGTCGCAACCGGCTGCTGATCGGCTACGCGCTGGCCAAGGAACTGGAGGATCTGGAGGAAGAGGCACTGGCCCTCGACACGCTTCGCACGGTCAATGCCGAACACCGGCGCACGCTTGACTATATCTTCCAGAGAGATGCAGCGAATTTCGACGCGATGGAGGCGGCCTGGCCCAGCCTTAGCGCCGGAAATGCTTCAGGAGCCTCTGAAGAAGCACCGATTTTCATCATCGGGATGCCCCGCACCGGCACCACATTGGTCGATCGCATCCTGTCGTCGCATCCGGAGGTCGAGAGCGCTGGCGAGCTGCAGACAATGCCGCTCGCCGTCAAGCAAATTGCCGCGACGAGCGGACGTGAGGTGCTCGACCCGGAAACCGTGGCGCGCGCATCGATCCGCGATGTCGGAGAGATCGGTCAGGCGTATCTGCGGCGAGCGGCCGCACATCGGTCCGGAAAGAAACCGCGGTTCACAGACAAGTTTCCCGGCAACTTCCTTTACGCCGGCTTTATTGCAACAGCGCTCCCGCAGGCGCGAATCGTCTGCCTTCGACGCCATCCGATGGACACCGTCCTCAGCAACTTTCGCAACCTTTTCGCGGTCAGCTCCCGTTACTACGACTATAGCTACGATCTGCTCGACATTGCGGCTTACTATGTCCGGTTCGACCGGCTGATGGCGTTCTGGCGCGAACGGCTTGGCGATCGCCTGCTGGAAATCCCCTACGAAGATCTGGTTGCCGACCAAACCCAGGGCACCGCAAGGCTGCTCGCCCATTGCGGCCTGCCTTGGCACGATGACTGTCTCGCCTTCCACCGCAACAGCGCACCCGTTTCGACACCGAGCGCGGCGCAGGTCCGGCGTCCCATCTACACCGACTCGGTAGCGCGCTGGAAGCGCCACGCCGAAGCCCTCGAACCCGTCCGGCAATTCCTCGTGGACAACGGAATAGCGGTCGACTGACCGGCAGATCACATTTGCCTGGGCCTGATACGTCAAACGCCCCATGCCGCGTCGCAACATTAGTTGCCATGATGCGGTATGCACAAGGGAACGAGGGCTCAACTTATCGCACTTGCCGCTGCACTTGTCAGCAGCAGTTTGCCGGTTGCCGCCAGTGCAGCCGACACCCCCCGAAGCAGGCTCGTGCACTGCGGTTCGGAAAGCTGTCTGCTTGTCTCCGGCAAGAGAGAAACACCGCAGTCGCAGATACTGATCAACGACCGGCCAGTCGCTGTCGATGGAGAACGGCACTGGCGCGTGATCCTGCCGCTGGACGCCGTTCGCGCCTGGTCAAGCCCCGGCGCGCGCGCGATGACGATTTCGGTCAAGGATGCAGAGGGAAGGATTGAAGATACTGCCGAAGCTGCATTGCCGATTGGCTTGCTCGGCAACGTGACGACTCTCGCCGCGCTAGTAATAATAGCGCGCTGAGCGAATAATACTTCCTGCAGGCCGCCGGCATCTTGTGCCGGACGGCCCTTTGTGCTATGGGCGCTATCCAACACTGCCAATAGAGCAGCAATGTCCATCGCAATACTCTTTGCAGGAGAAGATCATGAAGACGCTTTTTGCAGCACTCGCCATGCTGTCGTTCGGCGCGTCGAGCTCCGTCGCCTACGCCGAAAACCCCTTCGCTCAGGATTCGACGCTCCTTCAGTTGCACGATCTTGATCTCAAGACGGCCGACGGCCAGCAGCGGCTCGCCATGCGCATGGATGCCGCATCGCGCACCGTTTGCGGCGATCGCGTAGCGGCCCTCCATCTTGCTCTCGGCGAACAGGCCCGCGATTGCCGCGCCCGTGTCGTCGCAGACATCCGCAGCCAGATCGAGGCGCGCATGGCTGCTGCGGACGATGCCAAGGTACAGCTCGCAAGCCGCTGATCGCACTGCGTTTGTTCGGTTGAATATCACGGCACGCCTGGGGTCACCCGGGCGTGCCGTTTTTCTACAGGCTTACTTGGACAGCTCGACGGGGTTCGGCCACCAAGTCAGCGTATGGAGATCGTGCGCGCTCGTCCAGATGCCGCTCCCGGTGTAGCGGAGCGCTCCGCTGCCTGCTTCCTTGCCCTTCCGCGCAACGACGGACAGCGAAACAGGATCGATGACGGCGAACTCCTGACCCTCGGTCGTTCGCAACCAGACCTTGCCGCCGCCGGTATCGATATCCCCATATTTGAGGACTTCGCCGACCTTTACCCGGCCGGTGACTTTGCCGCTTTCAGGATCGATCCGCGCCACGGTTCCGTCGCCCTGCTCCTGGACCCAGACAGCGCCCTCGCCAGCAGTCAGAAAGCCCGGATCGCGCCCGAGACCAGTGCGTGCCGTCACGCTGTTGGTCGCGGGGTCGATACGTTGGATCGATCGCTGCGGCAGGCTCACCGCCCAGACAGCGCCGAACCCGAAAGCGAGGTAGGACGTCGCAGAGTCCACCGGGATCTTTGCAATGACGCTGTTCGTGGCGGGGTCCACCCGCGCGACGACTCCCTTGGGATCGCTGGCAACCCAGATCGACCCGGCTCCCGCCACCACGTTAAGCTCGCCCTGCGCCTGATTGGCGATACCGGTCGGGATGGACGCGGTCAAAGTCGCGGTGGCGACATCGATGCGGTTGAGCGTGGCGTCGGCGCAATTGGCGACCCACAGACCGCCGTCCGCGATCGCCATCGCACCACAGGGGCGGGTCAGTTTCACTTCGGCCAGCTTGCCCTTCAGCGACCATTGCTCGACGCGCCCTCGGTTGGTCGTCCAGACACTTTCTCCGTCGACCGCAAGAAAGTCTGCAAAGCCCGGCACGACCATCGCCGTTTCCCCTTGCGCGGCAGCGCCAGGCGCGGCGGCGACACCTGCGACCATCAGCGCCGCCACAGAGAGTTCGCGCAACATTCTCATCGCCAGTCTCCTCATGCCTGCCGGGTTACATAGGCTCGCCACCCGCCGAGATGCGTTATGTCCTCCGCCCCCACCGTCGCGCGCGGTTCGGCGACAAAGCCCTTCACGCTGCTGCCGTCGGCCAATGTGACAGTACCGATGGCGAGCGGTGCGGGCACCTCCGCCACGAAGCTGCCGAACTCCGCCACGCCCAGTTCGTAGACTTCGACCGCAATCGCTCCGCCATCGGCGCTGTGCACCAATGCCGGCTTAGGCGGCACGCTGTCCGCCATCGCGAAAAGGCGATAGGTCGGCGCGGTCTCGAACGCGCCGACGAAAGTCGCATCGCGCGATGTAAGCTGCCAGTGGAGTGGCATGTCCTTGAGATGGGCACCGACAACGGCAAGTTTCACGGTCTGCATTTTTCCCTCCATGTCGAGCGGTGGCGGGGCCGGATAATCCATAGCCGCCAGAAAGGCGTCGGCGGCGCGTATCAGGGCAAGGTCACTGTCCGCCGGACCGATGAGCGTAATGCCGAAGCCAGTCGCATTGTCGCGGGTGCCCGCCGGCACCGCGACAGCGGCCATGTCGAGCAGGTTCACGAAATTGGTGTAGAAGCCCAGATTGCTGTTGAGGGCGACGGGTGCCGCACCAAGTTCCTTGACCCGATATGTCGTGCCGGTGGTCGGAAAAGCCAGCATGTCGACCGCTTGCCAGAGGCCGTCGGCTGCACGTTTCAGTTCGGCAAGGCGGTACATGCCGTTGAAGACGTCTGTCGCGCTGATCGAAGCGCCCGGCGCGACGATCGTGCGCACTGTCGGATCGATCGCATCGGGCATGGTAGAGAGAAGGGTCTGGATCGCCGCCGTGCGTTCAGCAACCCAAGGCCCGCTGTAGAGCAGCCGCGCCGCCTCCTGAAGCTGATCGAGTCCAATCTCAACGATCTCTGCCGACCCGGCGAGCAGCTCAATCGCGCGATCGTAGAGAAACTCCGACTCGGCGTCGCCGAACCACGCGCGCTGATCCCGGCGCGGCACGCCGATGACTGCCCGCGCACGTGCGCGGTCGGCGAGCGGTTTGGAATAGGCGTCGATCGGATCGAAGCCCGCAAGACTTTGATCGACGAGACGCGCATCGTCCGGGCTGTTGGTGAAGACCGAAATGCAGTCCAGCGTCCGGCAGGCAGGCACAAGGCCCCGCGTGCTCCAGCGCCCCTTGCTCGGCTTGAACCCGACAAGGTGATTGAACGCCGCCGGTACACGCCCCGAACCGGCTGTATCGGTGCCGAGCGCAAACGCCACCAGCCCCGCCGCGACCGCGACCGCCGAACCGGAACTGGAGCCGCCGCTGACGTAGCCGAGATTATAGGCGTTGCGCGGAATGCCGTAAGGGCTGCGCGTCCCCACGAGTCCGGTCGCGAACTGATCGAGGTTGGTCTTGCCGATGCATATCGCGCCAGCGGCAAGCAACTGTTCGACGACCTTGGCCGAGGCGTCCGGACGATATGCAAACGCCGGACATCCAGCGGTTGTCTCGAATCCGGCGACGTCGATATTGTCCTTGACGGCAAACGGCACACCCGCAAGCGGCAGCGTCTCACCAGCAGCCACCCGTGCATCGACCGCTCGGGCGGCCGCGAGAAGCTGATCGCTTGACGCCCGCGATATCCAGATCTGCGGCTGCACGGCGTCATAGGCGGCAAGGCGTCGGATCGTTTCCTCGACGACATCTTGCGCGCGCATGGTCGCGCCGTTGACGGCAGCGGCGATGGCCGAGGCGCTGCGGCGGTCGAGCGCCGTCATGCCCGCCGCCTTAGCGCCAGCATGGGTGCGCCCGGTTGCAGCGATTGCCGTTCATGCATGTACAGGGCCGCAATAGTCCCCGTCCCGGGGCTTTCGACGGGGAACTCCATCTTCATCGTTTCGAACACTGCGATCGTGTCGCCCGCAGCGACCTCATCGCCTGCTTCCACCAGCAGCTTCCACACGCTGCCGCCGAACGGTGCTTCGATGAGGTCCGCCCCCTCGGGTACCGTGATCGCCGCAGTCTCGGAACCGTCGCCACCTGCCAGGTCACCGATCCGGTCGAACTCGCCGCGCCGCTGCCATTCCGCGCGCTCTTCGTCGAAGGCTGCCTGCCGCCGCGCCTCGAACGCTGCGATGGACTTCGCGTTTTCGGCAAGGAAGGCGCGATAATCGGCAAGGCGGAACTCGGATGGCTCGATCCGGATGGTACGCCGGCCGGTCGGGAAATCCCTGCGCCATTCGGCGAGTTCCTCGGCGCTGACCGGGTAGAAACGGATCTGGTCGAAAAAGCGCAGCAGCCAGGGCTTGCCTTCGGTGAAGGTGTCGGTTTGGCGATAGGTGTTCCAGACCTGTATGGTGCGCCCGAAGAGCTGATAGCCCCCCGGCCCTTCCATCCCGTAGATGCACATATAGGCACCGCCGATTCCCACCACATTGGGCGGCGTCCATGTGCGCGCGGGGTTGTACTTCGTGGTGACGAGCCGATGCCTGGGATCGACCGGCGTCGCCACCGGCGCACCCAGATAGACATCGCCCAGCCCGAGCACGAGATAGTTCGCGTCGAAGATCAAGCGCTCGACTGACGCCACATCCGGAAACCCGTTGATGCGGCGGATGAACTCGATGTTGTCGGGACACCAGGGCGCATCGGCGCGGACCGCCCCCATATATTTTTCGATCGTCTCGATCGTTGCAGGGTCGCGCCAACTCAGCGGCAGATGAACGATGCGGGACGGGATCGCCCAATCCATGAGATCGCCCAGCCGCTCCTCAGCCGCGATCAGCAACGCGAGCGCCGCGCGCTGGTCCATCTGTTCGCCGTCGAAATGGACTTGAAGCGAGCGGATGCCGGGCACGATGTCGATCATGCCTGGCAGGGCAAGCCGCTCAAGCTCGGTCATCAGCGCATGGACCCGTATACGCAGTTCGAGGTCAAGGACGATGGGCCCATATTCGACGAGGATGTTGCGGTCGCCCTGCTGGCGATAGACGGTACGCGGACGCCCCGGCCCTTCTGCTATCTCAGCCAGTATCGGTGAGGCTATGGCATCTGCTCGTACCGCGTCCTTCGACGCCCAGGCGCCGGTAGCGACCATTTCGCGTTGCGCTGCTGCGGCCGCTGTCGCGTGGTCTATATCGACCGGCAGGAACCGCAGCTTGTCCCCCGGCGCAAGCTGTCCGATCTTCCAGCGATCGGCGGCGATCACCACGAACGGACAGACGAACCCCCCGAGCGATGGCCCGTCCGGACCAAGGATGATCGGCATGTCGCCGGTAAAGTCGACGGCACCGATGGCATAGGGATTATCGTGAATATTCGACGGATGAAGCCCTGCCTCACCGCCGTCCTTGCGCGCCCATTCGGGCTTCGGCCCGACGAGGCGAACACCGGTGCGATTGCTGTTATAGTGAACCTGCCACTCTGCAGCCGCGATCGTTGCGATGTCGGCTTCAGTGAAAAAGTCCGGCGCGCCGTGGGGGCCGGACATGACGCGCAGCGTCCAGTCGTTGGAGAAGGCCGGCAGGGCAACACCCTTCAGAGCATCAACGGGCGGAGCGCTGCCCAGATGGAGCGTGTCGCCCGCAAGCAGACGCCGCGCGGCGTGACCTCCGAACTGGCCCAGTTCGAAAGTGCTGCAACTGTCGAGATAGGGCGCAACGTCAAGGCCGCCCGCAATCAGGATATAGCCGCGCATGCCGCCATTGGCCGCGCGTCCCATCGCCAGCGTCTGGCAGGCGGATACCGCAACCGGCACGCCGCGCGGAACCGGCTTCCCGTCGAGCGTAGCACCGAAATCAGCGCCCGTGAGGCAGATGTGTGTGGGTGCGGTAAAGGACAGGGTTGGCCCGCTGACTGTCACCTCCAGGCCCGGCGTGCCCTCCGCATTGCCCAGCAGTCGGTTGCCGAGACGAAAGGACTGGTCATCCATCGGCCCCGACGGCGGCACTCCGACCGCCCACAGGCGCTGGCGGCCCGGCCAGTCCTGAACGGTGGTGGCCGTCCCGCCACTGATCACGCGGATGCTGCGCGGAGCGAACACGACGTCTTCCAGAGCGCGGGTCGAAACGGCACCGCTCGTGAACGGTGTCGAGTGGACGACGGCCCTCAGCCAGCGAAGGTTCGTCTCGATGCCGTCGATGCGGGTCCGGTCGAGCGCGGCCTGCATGGCGGCCGTCGCCGCCTCGCGGGTGTCGGCGTGGACGATCAGCTTGGCGAGCATCGGATCGTACCACGCGCTGACCGTGCTGCCCGCCATGCACCAGCTTTCGACACGGACGTCGGCGGGGAAATCGACATGCGTCAGCGTGCCCGACGTCGGGCGATAGTCGAGCGAGGGATCCTCGGCATAGAGGCGCACCTGCACGGCGTGGCCGCGCGGGACCACAGGGACGTCTTGCAGGAACCGATAATCGCCCGCCGCGCCGCGTATCATCCACTCGATCAGGTCAATGCCCATGACCTCCTCAGTGACGCCATGCTCTACCTGGATGCGGGTGTTCATCTCCAGGAAGAAGAACTGCTCGCGGTCCGCGTCGTACAGGAACTCGACCGTCCCGGCCGAACGATAGCGCGCTGCCTCCCCCAATCGGATCGCCGCGGAAATCAGTGCCTGTCGCGCATCGTCCGGCAGGTTCGGCGCGGGCGCTTCCTCGACCACCTTCTGGTTGCGGCGCTGGAGCGAACAGTCGCGCTCGCCGAGCGCCCGGACCAGACCTTGACCGTCCCCGAAAATCTGCACCTCGATATGCCGCGCGCGGCGCACATAGCGCTCGAGGAATACGCCGGAATCGCCGAAGCTGCCGAGCGCCTGGCGCGCGACCGCCGCGAAGCCGTCGCGAATGTCGCCCTCGCTTTCGCACACGCGCATGCCGATGCCGCCGCCGCCCGCCGTCGCCTTCAACATCACCGGGAAGCCGATGCTGTTCGCGGCGCGCACCGCCTCAGTCTCGTCCGTCAGCAGATTCGTGCCGGGTGCGAGCGGCACGTCATGCGCCGCTGCGAGCGCCCGTGCGCTGTGCTTCAGGCCGAACGTTCGAATGTTGTCCGGCGTCGGTCCGACGAAAGCGATCCCGGCGGCAGCGCATGCTTCCGCAAACTCCGTGTTTTCGGCGAGGAAGCCATAGCCCGGATGGATCGCGCCTGCGCCCGTCCTGCGCGCGGCATCGAGGATCGCCGGGATGTTGAGATAGCTGTCGGACGCCTTGGCGGGGCCGATGCACACCGCCTCGTCGGCCATGGCGACATGGAGCGAACCTTCGTCAGCCTCCGAGTATACCGCTACCGACCGCAGCCCCATCCGGCGAAGCGTACGGATGATCCGGGTGGCAATGGCGCCGCGATTTGCGACGAGAACGGTGTCGAAGCTCATGCTGCGACGATCATGCGGACAGGCGTCGGATTGAACCCATTGCAGGGATTATTGATCTGCGGGCAATTGGACACGACCACGATCACATCCATCTCCGCGCGCAGGTCGACCGAGAGGCCGGGTGCAGAGATGCCATCGACGATGCCGAGCGATCCGTCGGCTTCGACGGGCACATTCATGAAGAAGTTGATGTTGGGGACGATGTCCCGCTTGCCCCGCCCATCCAGCAGGTTCGCTTCGAGGAAGTTCTCGACGCAGGCGTGTTGCGCCTTGGTGTGATGACCGTAACGCAACGTGTTCGATTCGCACGAGCACGCACCACCGATCGTGTCATGATAGTCGACCGAGGTGGCGACAATGGTCATCATCGCGCGGCCTTCGTTCGACCGGAGCACCGCGCCCTCGCGCAGGAAGAGATTTCCCTGCGCCGCCACCGTGTCCTGAGCGCTGTACCGCTCGGAGTCGTCGTCAGCAGAGTAAATGAGGAAATCAACTGCCTGATTACCCTCAAGATCGACCACTCGAAGCGTCTGGCCCGCCAAAATGGGATGACGCCAGGGTGCGCGGGCGGGCACGACAACGTCATGCACGATGCTGGGGGGCAGGCCTGTCAGATGAGGATCGGAGGACATGAGTCTTTTATCGTCCTTCAGCGGCGAAAGAAATCTTCGACATTTTCAAAGGCGCGCAGGCCCTCGGGCGTGGCGAGACGTATGGGGTCGTCGGCCGGCGTCACTGCTCCGCGCCAGGCGGTTGCGCGCAGCGGAGTCACGGTCCAGTCGGTGCGCGGGTCGAGAACATGCGGGCAGTTGGCGATCACGACGATGACGTTCATCTCCGCCCGCAGGACCACGGCCCGGCCAGGAGCAAACGGCCCGATGTCGGGCGTTATCGAACCGTCAGCCTCGATCCTGACGCCCTTGAACAGGTTGATGGCAGCATGGACGTCGCGGCGTTGCAGACCATGCTTGGCCGCGCCGAGCAGAAAACGGTCACGAGCGTTCGGATACGGCCCGCTGTTGGCACCATTGCCATATTTGGCACCGTTGGTGGCTGCATTCGAGACACCGCAAAAACAATCATGCGTGCCGGCATCATCCTCGACGATGCTCATCAGGACGCGCCCCATGTCCGACAGCAACAGCTTGCCCCGGCCCAGATAGGCGTTCCACTGAACCTTCACGGTATCGGCGACGTTCAGCCGCTCGGATGGTAACTCCGCGTTGAATATGAGAAGAGAAGCGCACGCGTCCCCCTTGAGATCGACCAGCCGCAGGCGTGCGCCGCGGGGCAGGCGACGGGTCGCATAACCGCCCGCTGCCACTGTCTCCTCCCAAAGCAGATCGCCGGAGTCCACGTCCGGCGGCAAATCATCCGCGATGGGTGGCAGGACGGGCATTGCCTCGACGACTGTGCCGGCCATCGCACGCGCATGATCGCGAGCAGCCAGCGGATTGGAAAGAGCTTCCGTCATCACGCTACCCCTTCGAGGCGCTGGCTCGCGCCGTCCTGCTCGTGGAGCGGTGGCAGAAGCGCAGTCGTTGCCACCAGTTCTAGCTGCTGGAGGCCCCTCACCCGCCTGAGCGCGTCGCAAAGTTCCTTGAGCCGCACCGCCGGTCCCTGGACAAGCAGCACCTCAAGCGATTGGTCATCCTCCAGAAAAACATGCTGCGAGGAGATGACTTCCTTCAGATACTCAGACTGGGTCTGGGCAAGCTGATGACGCACCCGCCCCTTGTCGCCGCGATAGACCAGGGTGATCGTCCCCGCGAGCGTCTCAGAGGGGCGAATGAGAGCCTCATGCTGGGCAAGTGCATGCCGGATCAACTCGGCAATCAACTGCGAGCGCGACGGAAGACCACGCTCTTCCACCATCATGTCGAGCTGGCGAAACAGTTCTTGCGGCATGCTCATACTCAGCCTCGCCAGGCCTGTAGCTTCGGCGTTCATGCGCCTGCTCCTGTCATTTCACTGCTGTTTTGATCAGCCTTGACGGCCTCGCCCTCCGGCTCGCCGACCGACGCAGCGACCGGCCCGTCGAGTGCTAGATCGTAGACGATGGTTGCGCCGAAACGGTGGGGCGCGTGGGGATCGTGGCGGCGCTTGTCGAGCGCGAGCAAGCGGGTCCCGAGCGTGAAGGCCTCGCGTATGTCGTGAGTCACCATGATCACGGTCAGCGCATATTGTCGCCATAGCCGGGTGATGAGGGCATGCATGTCAACGCGGATGCCGGGATCAAGCGCACCGAATGGCTCGTCGAGCAACAGGATGCGCGGCCTCTTGATCAGCGCCTGAGCGATGGCGAGCCGCTGCTGCATCCCGCCCGACATCTGCGCCGGATGGAGGTGCAGACTGTCGCCAAGACCGACCGCGACCAGCATGGCCTCGGCTTCCTCCCTGGCCCTGCGCCTCGCAGCCCCGAACAGCCGGGCGGTCAGCGGCGCCTCGGCACATTCCAGACCGAACACGGTGTTGCCGAGCGCAGACAGATGCGGGAACACCGAGTAGCGCTGGAACACCACGCCCCTGTCGGGGCCACATTCCGGCGCAAGCCGCTCGCCGTCCAGCATTATCGTTCCGCGCGTGGGGGCCTCCTGCCCCAGGACGAGCCGTAGCAGGCTGCTCTTGCCCGCGCCCGACGGGCCCACGATCGAGACGAATGCTCCGGGCGCCACATCCAGATTGACCTTCTCCAGGATGATGCGATCGCCATATTCGACCCAGATGTTGCGAAGGCTCAGCAGCGGGCTCAATGGCGTCCCCCATGCGCCCAGGGAAACAGTCGCCGGCTGAGCTGCACCAACGCGAAGTCCATCATGATCGCGAGAACGGCGATCCACGCCACATAGGGGATGATGACGTCCATCGACAGATAGCGGCGGACCAGAAATATGCGATAGCCCAGACCGATGTCCGACGCGATGGCCTCCGCCGAGATCAGGAAGACCCACGCCGGACCGAGGGCGAGCCGCAAGGCGTGCAGAAGGCGCGGCATGGCTTGCGGCAAGGCAACCCGGATCATGATCTGCCAGCTGTTCGCACCCAGCGTTTGCGCCTTGATGATCTGCTCGCGCGGCAGGCCCAGGACATGAGCGGCGATGTCGCGAACCATGACCGGCGCGATGCCGATCACGATTAATGCGACCTTGGCGGTCTCTCCCAGACCCAGCGCGATGAACAGGATCGGAAGAAGCGCGATCGGCGGAATCACGGCGATGCCGGTCACCAGCGGACCGAAGGTTGCATTCACGGGGGGCAGGACGCCCAGCGTCAGGCCGACCACCAGCGCGGCGAGCGTCGATATGGCGATCCCGAGCGCCAGACGCTGCACGCTGGCCAGCGTGTCGGCCCAGAAAAGGAACTGACCCGACAACTGATCCGGCTGGAATATCAGCGCGTGCATGCTGCGGGCCATTTCGTCCGGCAAAGGCAATATCTTGTCAGCCGGATTCACTGCGTGCCGCCCGGCCGCTACGAACAGATACAACAAAATCAGGAGGACCACGGGCACCGCGCCCATAAGGATGCGCTGGCTTGGCCTGAACGTGCGATTCACGAGATGCATGCGCTGCTCGTCCTTGCGACCGGGTTTGACGCGAACGGGTTCAGAGTTTCCCGTCGGCAGCCATCTGCATGTAGGTGGCGTCGAAACGAAGCGTCACCCGGTTGGCATCGCCGAGTGTCTTGCCGCCTGGAAAGGCCATCCCGACCGCATCCGCCGATGAAGCGCCCTTGAACAGCCCTTTCGAGAAGCTGAAGTCGCGTACGCGCTGCATCGTCGTGATGAGCGCCGGATCCGAGGTTGCCGCGACGGCCGCCTTCGGGTCAGCATAGAGATAGGTCGTGGCAAGCTGATCATCGAATGTCTGAGGGGTTGCGCCGGCGAGCTTTGCCATTGCGGCGCGTGCCGCCGCGCCTTCGGCATCATTCCGCGTCATGAGCGCGATCGTCTCGTACCATATGCCGGCCAGCGCCTTGCCGAGGTTCGGATTGGCGTTGAGCGTCGCGGTATCGACGACCAGCAGATCGAGGATCTCGCCGGGAATATCGGCGGAACTGAACACCTGATTCACACCGGCGCCGCCCTTCATGACCGACAACTGCGGGTTCCAGGCGACAGCGGCCTCGACATCGGCACTGCCGAACGCGCCGACGATATCGGCATCGCCGGTATTGACGGTCCGGACGTCGCTCAGCGGGACGTTGATCGAATTGAGCGCCCGGGCCAGCAGATAATGCGACACCGACAGCTCAACGAGATAAACCTGCTTGCCCTTAATGCCCGCCAGATTGTCCGATCCCTTGAGAAGGACGCCATCATTGCCGTTTGAATAGTCGCCGACGATGATCGCGCTGGTGTCCTTGCCTCCTGCGGCCGGAATGGTGAGCGCATCCATGTTTGCAACCGTCACGCCGTCAAGCTTGCCTGCCGTGTACTGGTTTACCGACTCCACATAGTCGTTCACCTGGACGATGTTGATTTTCAGCCCGTACTTGTCAGCCCATTTTTTGACGATGCCTGCCTGCTGGGCATAGGGCCAGGGCATCCAGCCCGCGTAGATCGACCAGCCGATGTTGAACTCCGTACGCGGCTCCGGCGCCTCGGTCTGCGCCCCCGAGCAGGAGGCAAGCATGAAGGCTGCGGCTACCCACGACAGCTTCGCGAATCTTGCGATGATCTCGATCATGATTCGACCCCTTTCGCAATGCAGCATTGCGGCAAAGTTCGACGCTGTCCAGCACAAATTATTACGATAGGAGTATTCTGTAATACTCTATCTATGGCGGCCGCTCGGAGGTGGTGCCGCGATGGCAGAGTGATACTCAAAAGCCGATAAATTATTACGCTTGACCGAAACGGTAATATCAATACCGTATGAGTCGTCAGCAGCGCCGTTGAGGTCGCCAAGCGGGCGATGCATGGAGATTTGTTCAGTTTCCTCCTGATGTGCGAAGGATAGAGATGCATCAAGCAACGCGATCTCTGCCGATTCTCAGAACCGGAAGGAGTCTGTTCTCAGCGCTTTCGGCTCGACCGATCCCGACAACAGAGGGCGCAAGTCAAATCGGGAATTCCGGTTCCGGCAGGACGGCATGCTGCGTTGCACACAGGTTTTACAGCGGGCGCAGGAGTGTTTCCAACAGCCGGTCTGGCATGAGGGTGGTCAACAAGGTGCGGGCACGACACACGCACCAATAGGGGAAGGATGTCACTGAACGACGGGCTTTTTCGGGGCAGAGAAAGGGGTCGAAGTGACAACGACAAAGACAAGGATCAGTAGCGGTCTACTGTGCGCAACCATTTTGGCCAGCATGGGGGCCATGCCCTGCCATGCGTCGGCCGCAGCCGATGCGGAGGCAGCAGATGCAGCCGGCGGCGCTGCGGAAGATGCCAACTCGGGCGATATTGTCGTCACGGGCACTCGCCGCGCAGTCACGCTGCAGAATGTTCCGATCAACATCAGTGCCGTGGGCGGAGAACAGCTCGAGAGGCAGCGGATCGACGACGTCCGTGACCTTGCGGACTTCACCCCTGGCATGACCATTTCGGACACGGGTCCGCGCGCAACAGGGACAATCGTGCTTCGCGGCCTCAACGCATCGGACTCCGATACCACCGGGGCTTCCTATGACGATGCACTGGGCGTGTATCTCGGCGAGGTCCCCCTCTATTACGACTTCAAGCTGCTCGACATCGCACGGGTCGAAACCCTGCTCGGGCCGCAGGGCACGCTATACGGCCTCGGGACGCTTGCCGGAGCGATCAGGAACATTCCGAACCGTCCCAAGACGGACGTGTTCGAAGGGGAAGTTCACAGCCGCCTTTACGCGAAAGATCACAGCAGCGACATAGGTTACCAGGTCGATGCCGTTATCAACATTCCGATTCTGCAGGACCACATCGGCTTCCGCTCGGCGACAGGCTATTTCTTCGATCCGGGTTTCATCGACTATCCGCTGCTTCTCCAGGAGCCCGGCGTTTCGCTTCCGCAGCCGGACGGCCCCGACAGCATCTCGAGCGCCGGCTATGATGCGAACCTCTACAGGGAGAAGGACCTCAACTTCGAGCGGACCTTCACCAGCCGGAACCAGCTCCTCATCCAGTTCAACCCCGACATATCGACCAACTTTACTTATGCTTATCAGGAAACCAAGACCGATGGCGGGCAGTACAACAGCGACGGCGTTCTGGGGACCGGGCGATATGAAAGCGCGGGCCGCTATATCGAGCCAGCAGCCCGTCACGCGCATCTGGTCAGCATGGAAATCAACGCCAACATCGCTGACATAGTGGACCTTGTTTCGACCACTGCATATACGTTCGTCAAGAACAGGACCGAGTCGGACAACACGGATCTCCTTCTCGATCTCGACTATGGCTATGAGGAATTTCCCGCCTTCTCGAGCTGGAACGAGAACGAGAACACCCGCAAGCAGTTCAACCAAGAAGTTCGACTCGTCTCCCGTCACGGCGGGCCGTTCAACTGGGTCATCGGCGGCTTCTATAACGAGCAGAAGCGGCAGCAGGATTATATCGAACACCTGCCAAATCACCCGTGGGTGGAATTCGGCACCCTACCAAATCCTGATGAAGTCGAATACGCGTCGTACGTAACCTCAAAAGTCACGGAAAAGGCGCTTTTCGGCGAGGGCACTTTCCGGATTTTACCTCAGTGGCAGGTGACTGCCGGTGCGCGCTACTTTGGATATACTTCCGAAATCGCTGGCAATCTGGTCGTTCCGCTCATCGGTGATCCGGTCAGCCCGTACGACCTTCCACCAGCGGGTGGCACGGCCGAAAAGACGGGATGGGTCTGGAAGTTCAACAGCTCGTACAATTTCACGCCCGACATCATGCTCTACGGCACCTACAGCAAGGGTTATCGCATCGGTGGGCCGAACAGCGTGGCGCCATGCCCCAATCCGTTGCCCAACGATCCTGACGGCGACATGATCAACAACACCCAGTTGCCTTGCGGGCTTCCGAACGAACTGCAATTCGGTCCCGACACTACAAAGAACATTGAAATCGGCCTACGAACACAGTTGTTCGATCGCAAGCTCACGTTCAACTTCAACGTGTTCCAGATCAAGTGGGACGGAATACAGGTGGACTCCGCCACGCTGAACGGTATTGTGGGCATCACGGTGAACGGCGGTAAGGCCAAATCCGAGGGCTTTGAAACATCCTTCCAGATTCGCCCTATCACCGGGCTTTCGATTCAGGGCACCTATTCCTACGTTGACGCGAAGCTGACCGAACGGGTTCCAGAGAATATTCCGGTCAACGATCCGCCTGGGACCTATCCCAGCGTTCCCATAAAGCTCGACGCGCTTCCCGGCGATCGTCTGCCGGGCTCCGCGAAAAACTCGGGCAGCCTCGGCATCAGCTACGCCATGCCGTTCAAGGACGGCGAGCTGATCGCCGACTGGACGGCGACCTATCGCGGCAGCGTCGTGACTCGCCTCGGCTGGGATCGCGCCTATGGAGACAAGCTACCCAGCTACACGCTCCACCGTGCCTCGCTGACCTACGAAACCGAACGCTTCAGCGTCGGGCTTTTCGCCAACAACATCTTCGACAAATATGCGGTTGCCTCTGTCGCGAACGATCGATCGCGCGTGGGCGTGAACGATGGCGTGGTGCTCCGCTACTACAAGCAGACGGTCATCAATCCGCGTACCCTCGGCGTCGAAGTCCGGTTCAGATACTGACCGGCGAAGGCGTCAGCATGGATCGAGGGGAGCGGCCCGGCCGCTCCCCGTAAGGTATTTGACTTATGGGCAACATGCCTTTCGGGGCATAGCGTAAACGACGTTTCGTCTCTGAGCAGGTGTGACATGAAGCAACGGTTCATAGATCTTCTTCCGCCGCTCATGGTGGCGATGGTCGTCCTCTTCTGGATGCTGGCTCCGAAGGCGGTGCTAGACGCTGGCTGGACCTTCATTGCGGTATCGGCGCTGATCACCGCGACGGTGCAAGGACTGGAACTGGTTGCCGAACGTCATCCGGGCTGGCGAATAAACCGCACGGAGTTCCTCACAGACCTTGGCTACACGATATTCATGGCGACGGTGATTGCGTGGCTCGCGGGAACGCTGGCGGATGATCCCCTGGCCGCGCTGAAGGAAGCGATGGGATTTTCCACGCTCTGGATCGGCGAGTTGCCCTTTATCGTCCAGGTGGCGATGGTCATATTCCTGGTCGAGTTCGGCCAGTACTGGATGCATCGCCTGATGCACAACTGGACACCCTTCTGGCTGACCCATGCACCGCATCACCACCTGACGCAGCTCAACGCGATGAAGGGCGCAGTCGGTAATCCTATCGAGCTCTTCCTCATCAGCCTGAGCGTCATCGCCCTTTTCGACTTCAAGGAAACGGCGATCTTCTGTGCGCTGAACTGCACGGGCGTCATTTCAACCTTTGCCCATGCCAATGTGCGGGCCGACCCACCGATCTGGTACAGCTATGTCTTCACGACGATCCGCCATCACAGCCTGCACCATTCGGTGCCGTACGAGGACACGCGCTGCAACTACGGCAATTCGTTGATCCTGCTCGACCGCATTTTCGGCACGTACAAGGAGGGTGAGGCGTCCGTGGTCGGCCAGGACGAACGTAAGCGGCTGTCGATATGGGAGCAGGCGAAGTTCCCCTTCGAGCCGGTCATCGCCGCCATCAGGGCTCGCAGTCGCAGTTCGGTGGGATCACCCGGATGATCCGCCGTGCTGTTGGGCAGGTGAGGACAGGCAGGACTCGGCTATTCCTCGCCTGCTTCATCCTCGCCGGGGTTGGCAGCATTCAGCCGACTGCCGCAGAGGCGGCGCCCGCGCTGTTCCAGGAACGGTGGATCGACGGCACGCTCGATGTTGAACCCTCGACGCATGTTCAGGCGCTCGATGCAGACACGTTCGTCATCCGGCAATCGATCAAGACCAATTTCGAGGCACCATTCCTCTATTTGATGTTCGGACGCGACAGAGCGCTGCTGATCGATACCGGCGCAGACGGCGGAGTGATCCGGCCGACGGTCGACCGGCTGATCGAACGGTGGCTCGCCGCCCACAAGCGCCGCACGATCCCGCTCGTGGTGGCTCATTCGCACAGCCATGGCGATCATGTCGCGGCCGACGCCGCTTTCCGCGAGCGCGCCGACACCATCGTCGTCGGGCTGAAGCCGGCAGATGTCGCGGAGTTCTTCCATATCCGGAACTGGCCGTCCAACATCGCCCGCTTCGATCTCGGCGGGCGCGCGCTCAGCATCATCCCGATTCCGGGGCATCAGGCAGCCGCGATCGCGGTGTACGACCCGCAGTTGAAGCTTCTCCTGGCCGGCGACACGCTCTATCCTGGCCGGCTTTACGTGCCGGTCAATTTCCTGCCGGACGAACGCGCCAGCGTCGATCGCCTCGCGGGCTTTGCAAGGGCGCACGCGATCCGCGCCGTACTCGGCGCGCATATCGAGATGACGCGCGAAGCGGGCAAGGACTATCCCCATGAAGTTCTTCAGCACCCTGACGAACATCGGCTCGAGTTGCCGGCATCCAGCATCCTGGAACTTCAAGACGGGCTGAAATCGGTTTCCAGCGTCCCTGACGACGTGCAGGTTCACAAGGACTTCATCATCGTTCCCGTGGCCGAACGGCCTGACTGACGGGGTCGCCTCCGGCATGGGGCAAACGCCTCATACCGGGGACCGGACGTGTCAGCTATCTTAGAGCGGAAGCGTTCTACAAAGAGGACATCATGCAGGGTACGCGCGTGGGCAACAGGATCATCGGGGCGGACTCGCCGGTGACGGTCGGCTGGGAAAACATCCCCAAGGTCGAAGGGGGGCCGTTCAAGCGCCTGTTTTTCACCTGGTTTCAGCCTGCGGTGCTGTTCGCGCTGATCGCCTTCTGGTACTATGCTCCCAACTCGATCGCCAAGGCTTCGACCGCAATCGGCATCGGCATCGGCTTCAAGGTCTTGCTTCTCATCCTTGAGTGGGTGAACCCAAGATACGACAGCTGGCGGCTCACCTGGAAAGAGTTCGTCACCGATCTATTTTACGTCAGCCTCGGCTATACCTTCCTGGCCGTTGTCGAAAATTACGTCGGCGATGGTGCGATGATCGAAGCGGTTCAAGGTCTTTTCGACTGGGAAGCATTTGCATGGTTCGTGGGACTTCCGTTGCTGGTCCAGGCGTTCCTGATCTCGTTCATCTTCGATTTCGGGCAATATTGGATGCATCGCGGGATGCACAACTGGTATCCGCTCTGGCTCACCCACTCGGTGCACCACTATATCACGCAGCTCAACATCAACAAAGGCGCGGTCGGCAACCCGGTAGAACTCTTCCTGATCGGCCTTGGCATCGGCGGATTTTTCGATTTCCTGCCGCGCGCGTTTCTACTGGCTGGTGCGATTGGCATGGCGATCGCGACCTACCAGCACATCAACACGCGATTCAATTCGCCTCGCTGGTGGCGCTATCTCTTCAACACGACTGAACACCACAGCCTGCATCACTCGCAGGATTTCGAGGCCTCCCGGAGCAACTACTCCGGCACCTATATCTTCATCGATCGCATGTTCGGCACGTGCGTCGATGGCGAAGCCGAGTTGCTCGGAATGGAGGGCGGTCGGCGGATGTCGATCCGCGAGCAGATGACCTATCCGTTCACGGAGGCATGGAAGACGATCAAGGCCCGGTTCGGCCACCCGGTTGCGGTACCTGCGGAATGATCGCCCACCCTGCCCTTGCTCGATTTCATCGGGGGTCGTCCCTGTCTCAGTCCCTGTCATTGTGAGTGTGCTGGAATGAAGATTGCTGGCCACGACGGCGTCGCACCGATGCCCTTGCGCGAACTGTCGCTAACACCTCTGCGGTATATTGACTGGATCTGGCGGATCAGGGGCAGCCTTCCGCTCGCTCCCGGACAGTCGGGCGCCGAGGTTTTTGACAAGCTTGGCCCTCTCTTTCAGGAGAAGGGAACCAGTTACGAGAGGAGTGGCCACACGCTGCTGTTCCGCAAGAAGGATCAGGCGGCGCAGGACAAAATGTCCATCTACGATTCCGGCGCGCTCCATGTCGAGCAGAGCGGTGCCGAAAGCCGGCTGCGCTACGATCTGTTCAGCCGCGCCTTGCTGTTTTGCTTCCTCGCTCCGTTCCTGTTTCTTGCGTTCAGCCAAGCGATCATTGCTCTCGGCGAATATGAGATGGCCAACAAGCCTGCCGAGACGTCGGAGAAAAAGGACAAGGAGAAGGCCGAAAGGCCGATGCACCCCATAGATAAGTTCCTGGGCGCACCGGAGCCCGAGAAGAAGGACAAGAAAAAGGAAGAAGAAGAGGCGAAGGAAGAGGAGAGAAAAAAATACTCTCCGACCCCAGCTTATGTTTTCGCCGGCATTTTTTCCGTACTCTACGTTGCTGGCCGTATCCTGGAAGCGTTCTTGATCAGACGGGAGTTCAAGAAGCGACTGTCAAACGCCTGAAGCAGCTTACAGCCCGAACGATCCCGGCTGTTGTTGCCGCAGCAGAGCATTTCCACGGCGTGCGCTATCAATCGGTGGATTTGGACGGCGTGCCCGCTGCGACGAGCGCATCCCATTCGCTCCACGCTATCGAGCGGCCAGGATAGGCAATCTTTCCAAACGGCCACCGTGTCTCAATCCAGTGACGCACCCATCGGTAGAGCTCTGCGTCGAAACCGGCGTCATACTCCGCTTTGGTCACCCACAGCCTGACGACCGCATCAAAGCCTTCGACAGTGCTGGGATAGACATATACGCACCCCCGCTCGCGACGACCGTCGGGCGTCAGCACGGCGTAGGCGAACGACGTCCGTGCCTTGAACCTTGCCTCTTCGGTTTGCATGTCTTTCATGGCGTCCGCGCGGGAGATGCCTGCGTGGGGCCAATCGGTGCTCCGCGTGAACGTCGTCTGCAGATGCTCGATGGACGACATATAGGCCGCGAAGTCCTGCTCGACCACATCCGGTCCCAAGGGCACAATCCTGAATCCTTCCGCTTCGACGAGCGTCGGCACTTCGAAGGCATCGGAAACGAAGGCCGGCCTCGCATCGACGGGCAACCCCTCGACAGGCGCGGCTCCAGCAGGCGCGGCAGGTTGGCCGAACGCTGGGGAAACGGACATGGCCAGCGCGGTCAGAACCATTCCGGCGGCGCGGATCGACAAATTCTGCATCTCGGCTCCGACTGTGTAGCTGCATGGCCCCAAGTCGGAGCATGCCATCGTCAGCATAGGAACAGGCTTGCGTGATGCGTAGTGGTCAACTGGCGTATGGAATCGTCACGCGGATTGGCACAAGGGTGCACCCGCCTGGAGTGGGCGATTCGCGAGGGGAGCGCGGCGGTGGCCATCAATCTGACCGTGAACAGGATCGGACACCATGTCAGTGCAGATCCAGAGAAGCCGCTGCTCTGGGTGCTCCGGGAGGAGCTTCGCCTGCCCGGGACAAAGTTCGGCTGCGGTGCGGGACTCTGCGGCGCATGCACAGTGCTGATGGACGGGCAACCGATCCGGTCCTGCCAGACGCCGGTTGGGTCCATCGGCGGTGCGGCGATCACGACCATCGAGGATGTCACGTCGCAGCCCGCCGGCAAGCATGTCCTGGCGGCGTGGGCCGATCTTGACGTACCGCAGTGCGGCTACTGCCAGGCGGGGCAGATCATGTCCGCCACCGCTTTGCTCAACGATTCTCGCCAACCCGGCGATGACGAGATCGACGGCGCGATGGCGGGCAATATCTGCCGGTGTTCCACCTATTTGCGTATCCGAAAGGCGATCAAGCAGGCTGCGAAGGCGCGGGCCGGTGGAGCGGCAGCATGAGCGCGTCGGTCCGGGTCAGCCGCCGGTCGTTCCTGACCGCCACGATCGTTTCAGGAGCCGTTCTGTCGATCCAGGTGCGTCTTGCGCTGGCGGGGGACGACACGGGTGCAAAGGCTCTCACCGCGTTCGTCCGCATCAATCCTGACAACAGTGTCACCATCGGTGCCAAGAACCCCGAGATCGGCCAGGGCATCAAGACGATGCTCCCCATGCTGATCGCCGAGGAGCTGGACGTCGATTGGGACCAGGTGCGGATCGAACAGAAGCCGGTCGATGAAAGCGTCTATGGTCCGCAGAGCGCGGGCGGAAGCCGCGCGACGGAGGAAAACTGGCTGCCGATGCGACAGGCGGGTGCGGCCGCGCGGCAGATGCTGGTGCTGGCGGCCGCCGATCAGTGGGGCGTTGCGGCGGACGGCATCAGCACGGGCAGCGGGATGGTCCACCACAAGGGCTCCGGTCGCGCGGCCACCTATGCGTCGCTTGCCGAGGCGGCGTCGAAAGTCTCCCCACCCGCGCTGGAGAGCGTTCCCCTCAAGCCGGAAAGCGCGTTCAAGATCATCGGGACCCCCAGGCCGGGCGTTGACACGCCCGCGATCCTGCAAGGAAAGCCCCTGTTCGGAATCGACACCGATCTTCCGGGAATGCTCTATGCAGCGATCGAGATCTGCCCGGTCGCCCTCGGGACCATCAAGTCGTTCGACGACCACGCGGTCAAGGCCGTAAAGGGCGTCATCGCCGTCGTGCCCCTCAACAGCGGTATCGTGCCAAAGGGATCGTCAGATGCAGTAGCCATCGTGGCCGACAGCTGGTGGACAGCCCAGCAGGCGCGATCCCGGCTGACGATAGAATGGGACGACCAGGGACACAGGGCGCATTCCACCGAAGCCTATGGCGTTCAGGCCGCAGCCGCATTGGCGCGCGCACCGCAAACGAGCATCCTGGAAACGGGCGACGTTGCAGCGGCACTGTCAGGTGCGGCCAAAACGGTCACCGCACGCTATGATTACCCGTTCCTGGCGCATAGCACGCTCGAACCCCAGAACTGCACCGCGATGTTTCAGGACGGCGCGCTCACGCTCTGGGCACCTTCGCAGGCACCGGAGGATGGTCGCATGGAGATCGCCGAACTGCTCGGCATCCCGCCTGCATCGATAACCATCAATCTTACGCGGATCGGCGGCGGGTTCGGACGGCGGCTGATGAGCGACTATATGGTTCAGGCCGCTCAGATCGCGCGCGCGGTACCCGGTCGTCCGGTGAAGATGCTGTTCACGCGTGCCGATGACATGCGCCACGATTATTATCGGCCCGCCGGTTGGCATGAACTGACCTGCGGCCTGAACGACAGCGGCAACATCGTCGCGCTGAAGGATCATTTCATCAGCTTTGGCGTCGACGAAAAGCCCGTGCGCGCCGCCGGGCTGGCACCTGGAGAGTTTCCCGCGCAGCTTGTACCGCATGTCGGCTTCGGCGCTTCCTATCTTGCGACGAACCTCCCCACCGGCTGGCTGCGTGCCCCTACGTCCAACGCGATGGCCTTTGTTTTCCAGTCGTTCCTCGATGAGGTTGCGGAGGCGGCGGGAACAGACCTGCCGACGCTCATGCTCCGGACGCTGGGCGAGAACAGGGTCTTGCCCAAGATCGGACGGTCGGCACCGTTCAACACCGCCCGTGCGCGCAAGGTCATCGAGGAGGTCAGCGCGTTTGCGGCATGGGACGGCAGGCGCGCGCCCTCCCCGACCGGCACGGGCAAAGGCTTCGGCTTTTATTTCAGCCACTCCGGCTATGTTGCCGAAGTGTTGGAGGTTAACGTCTCCGACGCCGGAGAGATCAAGGTAGCCAAGGTCTGGGTGGTCGCGGACATCGGAACCCCCGTGATCAACCCGCTGAACGCAGAGCATCAGGTTCAGGGGTCGGTCCTGGACGGACTGGCCCAGGCGATGATCGGACAGAGGATCGATCAAGTGGAGGGCGCGATTGCTCAGGAAAACTTCGACGGGTTCCCGCTCCTTCGCATGGATTCCGTCCCGGCCGAGGTCGCGGTCAAATTCGTGCGATCGCCATATCCCCCGACCGGACTGGGCGAACCCGCGCTGCCACCGGTCATTCCCGCGCTCTCCAACGCGATCTATGCGGCGACGGGCAAGCGTATCCGGTCGCTTCCGATGAGCCTCAGCGCCTGGCGATAAATCGTTGCTGACCTGATTCGGTAGGAGCCAAACCTGGCGAACAGACGCGATCGAGAGCGTCGTGGGGCTGTCGCGCTGCACGCCCACCCGTCGAGCAAGCCCGGACCTCTTTGCTGGACGCCAGTGGAAGGGACATCAAAGTCACCAAGCCACTGAAAAATGGCGCGCCCGGAACGATTCGAACGTCCGACCCTCAGATTCGTAGTCTGAT
>CAZHGR010000031.1:0-29186 GCA_964532255.1 uncultured Sphingobium sp. | reverse complement strand
TGCAGCTTGGCACCGCCCGACAGGATGCAATGCTCGATCGTCCGCCCGCCGTCTTCGAAACGGACCAGCCCGGCGTCGGCATCGACGACCTCGATCGGCACCTGCAGCACGATCCCGCTCGTCGGGCTGACCGGCAGTACCGGCGAATAGGTCGCCGCGCGCTCGGCGCGCAGCGTGGGCAGCATGATGTCCATGATCGCCTGATAGCGGCGAAGCACCATGCGGAGCTGCTCGTCGAACGCGCCCGACGTGTAGCGCTCGGTCGACGAGACGAATTCATAGTCGAAGCCGAAGCGGTCGAGGAAAGCGCGCAGCATCGCGTTGTTGTGATGCGCGAAGCTCTCATATGTGCCGAACGGATCGGGAATGGCGGTGAGCGGCTTGCCGAGATGCGCCGCCAGCATCGCCTGGTTGGGCACATTGTCGGGGACCTTGCGCAACCCGTCCATGTCGTCGCTGAAGGCCACCAGCCGCGTCGGCACGTCGCTCAGCGCCGCGAAGGCCCGGCGGACCATCGTCGTGCGCAGCACTTCGTTGAAGGTGCCGATGTGCGGCAGCCCCGACGGGCCATAGCCGGTCTCGAACAGGACATGGCCCTTTGCAGGGACGGTGCCTCCGGTCCGCCGCAGGACCTTCCGCGCTTCCTCGAACGGCCAGGCCTTCGATGTGTGTGCGGCGGCGCGCAGTCCGGAAATATCGCTGTCAGTGCTCATTCCGGCCCTCTAGAGCCTGATCCATCGAGGTGGAAGCGCTTTGCGCTTCCGCTGAAATCGTGAATCAGGCCCTGCTCAACCTGGCGAGACCTTGATCGATTGAGGCCGAAGCACTTTCAATTCCGCCGACACCGTTCGCCAGCGTCGTAACGAAGCGCAGCTTTCCGTCATGCTTGTCACAAATTTAATCAATATACGTCAGTTTGCCGGCTCTGGGAGGCCGACATGGATATGAATCGCGCGCGCCTGCGCACCGCCGTGGATATCGCCGTCATATTGACGACGGTTCTCGATTCGATGGAAGCGCGTGTCATCGACCTCAACGAAAAGGGGGCGCAGATTCACGGCGTTGGCCTTGCCGTCGGCACCAAGTTCCAGATCGCCTATCAGGACCAGATCGTTTACGCGCAGTGCCGCTGGTCCGAAATCGACCGCATGGGCGTCATGTTCCCCTTCGGCCTGCACGACGGACCGCTGCACGACCGGCTGCTCCAGGCGCGGGCGCTCAAGGGCAGCACAGCCACGCCCGGCTTTGACGAGCATGGCGGATTTCCGCTCGCGCGGGCAGCGGGACGATCATCTTTCGGGCGACGTGCGCAGACGGCGGTGCGGCACGGCTGAACCTTGCGTCGGCCAGCCGTGCGCCACGATCAGTCAATCAGCAGATAGACCAGGCCCAGCAGGCTCAAAAGAAAAAGACCCAAGCCTCCGACCCGCGACACCAGATGCGCGCCGCGATCGAGATACGAATCTGCCCTTAAGGGCGTGTCTGGAAAACTACGAACGTTCATGGGGCGACCCTCTCCCAATCTCGATGTGAAACCGTAAGAAGCGTTTTGATGTCTTGTTTATCGCTTCCTAGCGATTGAGATAAGGTTCGGTTCCGGACTTCGCAACATTAATTTGCACCGGTGCTGCGCTTTTCCGAGGGCCTTCGCGCCAGCACAATAGCATCTACTGAGTCAGTGTGCCAAATTCACAGTAAGATGCTTGAATCGTACCGCTCATCTTAAATCATCCTTCACCGATCTCTTCGCCTTTACACAGGACTGGAACGCCTCTGACCATCATCCCGAGTCAATTCATTGCGGAAAGGCATGGCCCTCGTCTTTCGTCGCGGCCTGCCCTATTGTCGCGGCATGGTGCAGCCCGCACAGAATGCCAGCCGCCGCAAAAAAATCTTCGCGCCCGACGAAAATCCATGGAACCCGCGCGCCGCTGATCTATTCGGTTGTCGGTGAATTTCGACCATCTTGCCGCACTGCACATAAGTCATATCGGCGCCTGGCTGGACGAGGGCGGCGAACCAAGGCGCGTCGGCCGGCAGGACGCCAAGGCGCTGACGCTGGCATCCCCGGTCATGATCGTGAACGCGCCGCTGGTCGGCGCGCGTCTGGGATTCGCGGAAGTGTCGGGGCTCGACCTGCTCGAACTGTTCGCCTTCGTCCATCCCGCGCGCTTTGCCGTTCCCACCGTCGCAGGGCTTTGCGACGCCCTGGGCCTGCCAAGACCGGAGGAGGAAAGCGCCAATGCGCCGGCAATCCGCCAACTGGCCGCCCAGCTGCTCGCCACGCTCCGCGATTCCGCTTGGCCGGAGCGCGCCGGGGCCGCGATGGCCGCACGCGGACTGGAACGGGCGCGCTGGTCATGGGCCCCTTTCGTGCGCGCCGCGCTCCCCGACAGCGACCGCAGCGAGCCCTGGCTGTTCAGCGCACTTCCCGAGTGGGACGAGCAGGCACCGCGACCGCCGACGCGCGAGCATCGCATCGACCCCGACGCGCTCGCCGACCATCTCGATTCGCTGCTTGGCCCCGACGGCGAAGCACGGCCCGCGCAGCGTGCCTATGCCGCCGCCGCCGCCGATGCCTTCGCCCCGCGCGACCGCCGCGACAGCCCCCGGGTCGTGCTGGCCGAAGCGGGAACCGGCACCGGCAAGACGCTCGGCTATCTCGCGCCGGCATCGCTGTGGGCGGCGGAGGCGGGCGGCCCGGTGTGGATTTCCACCTTCACCAAGGCGCTGCAGCGGCAGTTGGGCCGCGAAAGCGCGCGCATCTATCCCGACGCCGCGCAGCACCGCCGCCGCGTCGTGATCCGCAAGGGGCGCGAGAACTATCTCTGCCTGCTCAACCTGGAGGAGGCGCTGCAGGGCGCGGCCAGCGGACGCGGCGCGGTGTTCGCGCATCTGGTCGCGCGCTGGGCGCTGTACAGCCGCGACGGCGACATGGTCGGCGGCGACCTGCCCGGCTGGCTGCCGACCTTGTTCCGCCGCAGCGGCACCGCCGCGCTGACCGACCGGCGCGGCGAGTGCATCTATGCCGGATGCCCGCATTACCGCCGCTGCTATATCGAGCGCGCCACCCGGTCGGCGGAGGCGGCCGACCTTGTCATCGCCAACCATGCGCTTGTCCTGGTGCAGGCGGTGCAGGGGCAGCAGCAAAGCCCGACCCGCTATGTCTTCGACGAGGGTCATCATCTGTTTGGCGCCGCCGATTCCGCGTTCTCCGCCGCGCTGTCGGGAGCGGAGGCGATCGAGATGCGGCGCTGGATCATCGGCCGCGAGGGCAGCCGTCGCGGGCGGCGGCGCGGGCTGTCGGCGCGGCTCGCCGATGTCGCCAGCTACGACGCCGAGGCGGGGGTGGCGATCGAGACGGCCGTCGCGGCGGCCATGGCGCTCCCGTCCGACGACTGGCTGGCGCGGGTCTGCGCGGGCACGGGCGAAGGTCCGGTCGAGGCGCTGCTTCACGAAGTGCGCGCGACGGTGCTTGCCCGGGCGCAGGAGTCCGGCCGTTCGGCGGACAGCGATCCCGGCTACGGACTGGAAGCCGAGCTGGCCGATCCGCCTCCGGCGCTGATCGAGGCGGCGCAGCGTGCGGCCGACGCGCTGACCCGAATCGCGGCACCGCTCCGCGCGCTCGACGAGCGGCTGGAACGGATCATCGCCGACCCGCCCGACTGGCTCGACGGCGACGGGCGCAGCCGGATCGAGGGCAGCCGGATCGCGCTCGGCCGACGCGCCGACACGCTCGCGGCATGGGTGGCGATGTTGCTCAGGATCGGCGGGCCGGGGGATCCCGATCTGGTCGACTGGATGGCGGTGGAGCGGTTCGACGGCCGGGAATATGACATCGCGCTTCGCCGCCACTGGCTCGACCCGACAAGGCCGCTCGCCGATCATGTGCTTCGGCCCGCCCATGGCGCGCTCATCACCTCGGCGACGCTCCGTTCGGGCGGCGACTGGGACCAGGCGCGGGCACTGACCGGTGCCATGCATCTGGGGGCCGCGCCCGCGACATTCACCGCCGGAAGCCCGTTCGATTATGCCCGGCAGGCGCGCGTGCTGATCGTCACCGACGTGAAGCGGGGCGATATCGCCGCGCTGTCGGGGGCCTATGGGCGGCTGATCGAGGCGTCGGGCGGCGGCGCGCTCGGCCTGTTCACCGCGATCCGGCGGCTGCGCGCGGTCCATGCGCGAATCGTCGACCGGCTGGCGCGGTCGGGCCTGCCGGTGTTCGCGCAGCATGTCGACCCGATGGACGTCGGCACGCTGGTCGACCTGTTCCGCGCCGACCCGGCAGCCTCGCTGCTCGGCACCGATTCGCTGCGCGACGGCATCGACGTGCCCGGCGACACGCTACGGCTGGTGGTGATGGAGGGCGTTCCCTGGCCGAAGCCCTCGGTGCTCCACGCCGCGCGCAAGCTGGCGTGGGACGGGCAGGAGTATAACGACCGGATCGTGCGCGCGCGTTTGGCGCAGGCCTTCGGGCGGCTGATCCGGCGGCATGACGATCGCGGCGTGTTCGTCCTGCTGTCGTCGGCGGTGCCCAGCCGGATGCTGGCCGCCTTTCCGCCCGAAGTCCCCGTCGCCCGGTTGACCCTCGACGACGCCGTGGCGGCGGTGCAGGGGCTGGTCGGCCCCGGCGCGCCAGCCGACATCCCCTCCGCGCCGCCGTCGCACGACGAGCGGGACGCCGCACCCGGATAAGAGCAGGTGGACGTTGCGGGTTCGACTTGGTTCCGTCGCAAAATTGCGCCATGGGCAAAGGCGACGGAGTGAGGAGCGGGCCGCCCATGAAAACTGTTATCCTGTTGCGCCACGCCAAATCCGACTGGAGCGACACGGTTCAGCGCGACTTCGACCGGCCGCTCAACGCGCGCGGCCAGCGGGCGGCGCATGTGATGGGGCAATGGGCAAGAGAGCATGCGATGACGTTCGACAGCATCGTCGCATCGCCGGCCGTGCGGGTCATCGAAACGCTCGACCATTTCCTCGAGGGCTATGCGCGCGCCGCCGACATTCGCTGGGACCGCCGTATCTATCTGGCATCGTCGGCGACGCTGCTCGACCTGCTGCGCGATCTGCCCGATACGACCGACGCGGTGCTGATGGCGGGCCATAATCCGGGGCTCGAGGATCTCGTCCTCGATCTCGTTCCCGACTCCGCCGACGATGCGCTGCGGGCCGAGGTGGAGATCAAGTTCCCGACCGCGAGCATGGCGAGGCTGTGCTTCGATGCCGATCGCTGGTCGGACATCGGCAAGGGTGCGCGGCTCGAGCTGTTCAAGCGCCCGCGCGATGTCGATCCGGCGCTGGGCCCGGAAACCGCGCGGCCGGGCGGCCACTGACGCCGCCTGGAGAGATCAGGCCCCGTCCGGGCCGAGCGCGGCCGCCAGTTCGCCGCGTATCGCGCTCAGCCGGGTCAGCAGATCGTCGGCGTCTCGCCTGCCAGTGGCATCGGGAGCAGACCGCTCTTCCGGCTGCTCGATCGGAACGTCGCTGCCGGCGCGCGTGTCGAGCGCCTTGAGGGCACCCTTCATCGTGAAACCTTCGACGGTCAGCAGCCGGTGGATCCGCCGCGCAACCGCTACGTCCTCAGGCCGGTAATAGCGGCGGTTACCGGACCTTTGCAGGGGCTTGAGCTGCGGAAAACGGGTTTCCCAGTAGCGCAGCACATGCTGCCCCACACCCAGTTCCTGCGCCAGCTCGCCTATGGTTAGAAACGCACCGTCGGCCTTGTCCATCCGCCCAGACTGTAGCGTCTGCGCGGGAGGGGTCAATCGTGGCCGTTCGGCCTCGCCGCGATTCGGTCGCGCATGATCTGGCTTGGCCGGAACGTCAGCACCCGGCGCGGCGCGATCGGCACCTCGATCCCCGTCTTGGGATTGCGGCCCACCCGCTCGCGCTTGTCGCGCAGCGTGAAGGTCCCGAAGCCGGAAATCTTGACATGCTCGCCCTGTTCGAGAGCGTCGGAGATGTGCTTGAGTACCGATTCGACGACATCCGCCGACTCTGCCTTGGACAGGCCGATGTGACGATTCAACATTTCCGCCAAATCCGCTCGCGTCAGCGTAGACTCGCCCGACATTTCGCCCCTAACCTGCCAAACAGGACACCCCAAGACGCGCGCTTCTGCAACGATTTCACAATTATTGCAACTCAAAGACGTCGGAAAATGTTTCTCTTCTGAAACAAAACGTTCCGACCCGCCAACATCATTTGCGATTCAATAGCGTAAGACCGACGCGCCCCAAGTAAATCCACCGCCCATGGCCTCGAGAACGATGATCTGGCCTTGCCGGATGCGTCCGTCGCGAATCGCTTCGTCAAGCGCCAGCGGAACCGAGGCCGCTGACGTGTTAGCGTGACGGTCAACCGTCATCACCACCTTTTCGCGGTCGATGCCCAGCTTGCGCGCGGTCGCGTCGAGGATTCGGGCATTCGCCTGGTGCGGGACGACCCAATCGACCTCGTCCGGCCGCAGTCCGGCATCCTCCATCACCTCGCCCAGCACCGCCGCCAGATTGGTGACCGCGTGCCGAAACACTTCCTGTCCGCGCATCCGCAGCTTGCCAACCGTCCCCGTGGTCGACGGGCCGCCATCGACGTAGAGCAGGTCGTTATGCCGTCCGTCGGCGTGAAGGCGGTTGCCGAGAATGCCGGGTCCGGCCTCCGCATCCACCTCCCGCGCCTCGAGCACGATCGCACCCGCGCCGTCGCCGAACAGGACGCAGGTCGTGCGGTCCTCCCAGTCGAGGATGCGGCTGAAGGTCTCCGACCCGATCACCAGCGCGCGGCGCGCACCGCCGCCGCGCAGCATGTTGTCCGCGACGGTGACCGCATAGAGAAAGCCCGAACAGACCGCGGCGACGTCGAACGCGACGCAGTCCGCGATCCCGAGCCGCGCCTGAACCTGGGTCGCGCTCGACGGAAAGGTCTGGTCGGGCGTTGCCGTGGCCAGCACGATGAGGTCGATCGCACCCGGCTCGAGACCGGCAGCCTCGATCGCGGCGCGCGCGGCGTCGGTCGCCAGCGAGACCGTGGTCTCGCCTTCCCCGGCGATGTAGCGCGAGCGGATGCCGGTGCGCGCGACGATCCATTCGTCGCTGGTGTCGACCTGCTCCGCCAGCTCCGCATTGGCCACGCAGCGTTGCGGCAGGGCGGAGCCCGTGCCGATCAGAACCGAACGAACTGTCATTGCGCGGCGGCGCTCCGGATTGTGCTGTCGCTATCGGGGGGCAGGATCGCGCCGGCGATCTGCCGGGCGATGTCGTTCTGGACGAGGCGAAGCGCAACATGGATCGCGTTGGCGACCCCCTTGGCGTCGGCGCCGCCATGGCTCTTCACGACGATCCCGTTGAGGCCCAGGAACACCGCGCCATTGTGGTTATTGGGGTCGAGATGCACCTTGAGCATGTGCAGCGCGGGCTTAGACAGCAGGAATCCCGCCTTCGACCGAAGCGAGCTGGTGAAGGCGCGGCGCAGGAACTCGGTGACGAGCCGGGCGGTGCCCTCGGCGGTCTTGAGCGCGATATTGCCTGCAAAGCCTTCGGACACGACCACATCGGCATCGCCGAAGCCGATCTTGTCGCCCTCGATGAAACCGTCGAACTGCAGCGGCAGGCCCTTGGCGGCGCGGATCATCGCGGCGGCATCGCGGATCTCGTCGGTGCCCTTCAGCTCTTCGGTACCGATGTTGAGCAGGCGGACGCGCGGCCGCTCCATCCCCATGACCGAGCGCGCATAGGCGGCACCCATCACCGCAAACTGGAAGAGGTTGTGCGCATCGCACTCGGTATTGGCACCGAGGTCGAGCATGACCACGTCATTGTCGCCGAGGCTGGGCAGCAGCGCCGCGAGCGCCGGCCGGTCGATCCCCGGCATCGTGCGCAGCGACAGCTTGGCCATCGCCATCAGCGCGCCGGTATTGCCCGCCGACACCGCCGCCGCCGCCGCTCCTGTCTTCACGGCATCGACGGCCAGCGCCATCGAACTGCCGCGGCCGGACCGTATCGCCTGGCTGGGCTTGTCGTTGGGCGCGACCACGCGGTCGGTGTGAACAATCTCCGAAGCCGCCGCAAGCGCGCCGTGACCGGCAAGCGCCGCCTGGATCGCGGCCTGATCGCCGATCAGCCGGAAACGGAGTTCGGGATGCTGCTCAAGCGCGAGCGCGGCGCCCGCGACCATTACGGGAGCGCCGGTGTCGCCGCCCATCGCGTCGATCGCGATCCGCGGCTCTGTCATTGTCCCCGCCTTTGCCAGAGCCGTCAGGCGACCGCTACGATTTCGCGCCCGTTATAGTGGCCGCAAGCGGTGCACAGATTGTGCGGACGCTTCAGCTCGCCGCAGTTGGAGCATTCCTGAAAAGCCTCGACCCGCAGCGAGTCATGGCTGCGGCGCATCCCGCGCTTGGAGGGCGACGTCTTTCTCTTAGGTACAGCCATGGTGGCACCTGTTCTCTACTATATAGCAACGTTCGGCTTCGCTTGAGCGCCGACCACCAACGGGCTGCCAACCGGACCCGGCCGCAGCCGGGCGGCCCGGGCTTTCGCGAGAGTGTGCGCCTATAGCGGCTTTTCGCGGCAAGGCAAGCCGTTCATTGGCGCGCCAGAACCGCGTCGGCGACGAGCGGATTGGTCTGCCGCTCATAGCCGAAGCTGCTCGCTTCGCCATGGCCGGGGATGAAGCTGGTGTCGTCGCCGAGCGGCCACAGCCGCGCGGTGATCGCTTCAATCAGGTCACCATGGTTGCCGAGCGGGAAATCGGTGCGGCCGATCGAGCCCTTGAACAGCACGTCGCCGACGATCGCCAGCTTCGACGGGGCGTGATGAAAGACGACATGGCCGGGAGTGTGGCCGGGGCAGTGATAGACGTCGAGCACCAGATCGCCGACCGTCACCGTGTCTCCGTTCGCCAGCCAGCGGTCGGGCTCGAACACCGCGCCATTGATGCCGAACCGTGCCCCGTCCTCGTCGAGCCGGCTGATCCAGAAGCGGTCCGCCTCATGCGGTCCCTCGACCGGAACGCCCAATTCCGCCGCGAGCATGCCCGTCTGGCCGCAATGGTCGATATGGCCGTGCGTGACGAGAAGCTTTTCGATCGTGACGCCGAACTGCGCCGCCGCCGCCTTGAGCCGGGGCAGGTCGCCGCCCGCATCGACGAAGGCACCGCGCATGGTGCGCGTGCACCAGATCAGCGAGCAATTCTGCTGGAGCGGCGTCACCGGGACGATGGCGGCGCGCAGCGGCGGTTCGGTACTGTCAGTCATGACCGGTCATGTGGCGGCTCCCCCGCCCCGCTGCAAGCAGGATCAGAAGCCGTGCATCCGGTGCGACCATTGCCAGGCGATCACCGCCGCCTTCGCCGGCTGGATCATCAGCAGCGCCAGCACCGCGGTCAGCGCCGGCCACAGGATCATCTGCCAGAGGAGCGGCAGCGGCAGCATCAGGTTCACCTCGATCACGATCGGCACGAGCAGATGGCCGAGGATCAGGATGACCAGATAGGCGGGAAAGTCATCGGCCTGCTGATGAGTCCAGTCCTGCCCGCAGGCGCGGCAATGATCGACGGGCTTCAGGAAGGCGCGGAACAGCGGTGCCGACCCGCAGGCGGGACAGCGGCAGGCGAGCGCGGCGGGCAATGCAGCCCGGAAGGACCGGTCGGATGAGGCGGATGTCATGGGCGTGCGCATAGCGCAAATGGGGGCGGCGCGGTAGCCGTGAGTTCGCGCTATTCCACCAGCGCTCCGTTCGTGCTGAGGAGGGACTGAGGCTTGCCGAAGGCCCGTCTCGAAGCCTGCTCTCATCAGGTTCTGCCACCTCCAGCCCACCCAAGGGCACAGAAGGCCCTTCGAGACGCCACTTCGCCAACGCTCAGTGGCTCCTCAGGGCGAACGGAGACACCATCACATCGAGTCACCTTTGAGGCGATGCGAGCAGCTCCTCGACGAACGCGGGCACCGTGACACCGGCGGGGCCGAGGCGGCATTCGTGGAAGAAACTGCTCCCCGCCGACGGGTCGAGGTTGAGCTCGACCGTGTGCGCGCGGACATAGCGCGCGGTCTGGACGAAACCCGCCGCCGGATAGACCGCGCCCGACGTGCCGATCGACACGAACAGGTCGGCATCGCGCAGCGCTTCGTCGATCGCGTCCATCTGGTACGGCATTTCACCGAAAAAGACGATGTCGGGGCGAAGCGCGGGCGCGGCGCAGGCGGGACAGGCGCTCGCGGGCGGTAGCGCCGCCGTCCACGGCCGCCGCTCGCCGCACGATGCGCACAGCGCGCTCCGCAATTCGCCATGCATGTGGATCAGCCGCCGCGCGCCCGCACGCTCGTGCAGGTCGTCGACATTCTGCGTGACGATCAGCAAATCGCCCGGCCATTCAGCATCGAGCCGCGCCAGCGCCCGGTGCGCGGCGTTGGGCACCACCTCCGCCAGCTTCGCGCGCCGCTCGTCATAGAAGCGGTGAACGAGCGCGGCGTCACGGCGCAGCGCCTCGGGCGTGCAGACATCCTCGACCCGGTGCCCCTCCCACAGCCCGTCGGGGCCGCGAAAGGTCGCCAGCTCGCTCTCGGCGGAGATGCCCGCGCCGGTCAGGATGACAATGTTGCGAAACTCTGGCATCGCCGACCCCAAGCAAAGCAGCGGGGCAAAGACAAGCGGCAATGGGGCAGAATCGGACGGCCATCGGCATTTTCGGCGCGGCGGGACGCATGGGGCAGGCGATTGCGGCGGAGATCGCCGCGCGTGGCCTGACGCTCGCGGGCGGCACCGACATGGGCGACGATCCCGCGCCGCTGGCGAGCGCCGCCGACGTGCTGATCGACTTTTCCGCGCCCGCCGCGCTTGCTGCGAATCTCGATTCGGCACGCGCCGCGGGCAAGCCGCTGCTGATCGGCACCACCGGGCTGGAGCCGGGCCATCATGCGCTGATCGACGCGGCGGCGGCGGCAATCCCGCTGCTCCAGACGGGCAACACCTCGCTCGGCGTCAACATGATCGCCGCGCTGGTCGAGGATGCCGCCGCGCGGCTCGGCCCCGACTGGGACATCGAGATCGTCGAGATGCACCACAGGCACAAGGTCGACGCGCCCTCGGGCACCGCCTTGCTGCTGGGCGAAGCGGCGGCGCGCGGGCGCGGCATCGACCTTGCCACCCACAGCGAGCGCGGCCGCGACGGCATCACCGGCGCACGGGTGCCCGGTGCCATCGGCTTCGCGGCGCTTCGCGGCGGATCGGTCCCCGGCGACCACCGAGTCATCTTCGCCGCCGAGGGCGAAACGGTCGAAATCGCCCACCGCGCCGAAACCCGCGCGATCTTCGCACGCGGCGCAGTGACGGCGGCGCTTTGGCTCGCGGGGCGGGCACCGGGCCGCTATGCCATGCGCGACGTGCTGGGGATCTGACGATGCGCCCGTCCGTCGCCCCAGCCAAGGCTGGGGCCGCTCTCGTCGAGGTGCCGCCCCTGCCGCGCGAGACCCCAGCCTCCGCTGGGGTGACGAAGGGGCAATAGGGGACGATGCCCCGCCCGCTGTCCCGCGAGTCGCTGTTCGAGCTGTTCCGGCGGCTCGCGGAGGCGAATCCCGCGCCCGAGACCGAGCTGGAATATGGCAATGACTATCAGTTGCTCGTTGCCGTGGTCCTGTCGGCGCAGGCGACCGACAAGGGGGTGAACAAGGCGACTCGCGCGCTGTTCGAGGGCGTGAAGACCCCCGCCGAGATGGTGGCGCTGGGCGAAGAGGGGTTGAAGGCGCACATCAAAACCATCGGCCTGTTCAATGCCAAGGCAAAGAATGTCATCGCCCTGTCGGAGGCGCTGATCGCCGATCATGGCGGGGCGGTGCCGCGCGACCGCGATGCGCTGACCGCGCTTCCGGGCGTCGGGCGCAAGACCGCCAATGTCGTGATGAACACCGCCTTCGGGGCGGAGACCTTTGCGGTCGACACGCATATCTTCCGGGTCAGCAACCGCACCGGCATCGCGCCCGGCAAGACCGTGCTGGCGGTCGAGAAGCAGCTCGAAAAGCGCGTGCCCGGCCCCTTCCGCCGCGACTCGCACCACTGGATGATCCTCCACGGCCGCTATGTGTGCAAGGCGCGGACGCCCGAGTGCTGGCGCTGCATCATCGCCGACCTCTGCCGCTATCCGGCCAAGACCCCGCCGCCGAAGGCGCTTTAGACAAGATCCACTTTTCCGCTGTCCTACAGCGGCCGGCCGATGGCCAAACCGGGGGATCGCAGCGCGCCGCCAAGCGCGCCTTTCATCCCCGAGGTACAGCCATGTTTCCCACAAGAGACCAAATCCGCCGTTTCGGCGCGCATGTGCGCGCCTGCATGATCGCCGACCTGACCCGCGCCTGGCGTTTCTGGTCGCTGCGCCTGTCGATGCTGGGCGCGGCGCTGTCCGCCGGCTGGCTGGCGCTGCCGCCCGATACCCGAGCGCTGGTGCCGGGATCGCACTGGATCGGGCTGTGCCTGTTCCTGCTCGTGGCCCTTGCACGGCTCATCAACCAACCGGGCGCGCGGCGATGAGCGAGCGGACACGCTATCGGGCACCCGGCCTGCCGGTGCGCGCGAGCGCGGCGGCGGGGGCCATCGCTGCCGCCGCGCTGATCGCGACCCCGCTGATCGAGCGGTGGGAGGGCACGCGCCCCTCCCCTATCGCGATATCGTCGGCATCTGGACCGTCTGCACCGGCGAAACGCGAGTCGCGATGCGCCGCTACACCCGCGCCGAATGCCGCGACCTGCTGCGCCGCGCGGTCGTGTCCGATTATGGCGCGGGCGTGTTGGCGGCGGTGCCGGGGCTCGAGGGCCGCCCGCGCCCGCTCGCCGCGTCGATCAGCCTCGCCTATAATATCGGCGTCCCCGCCTTTGCGCGGTCGACCGTCGCGCGGCGCTTCAACCGGGGTGACTGGCGCGGCGGCTGCGACGCGTTCCTGGCGTGGAACCGCGCGGGCGGCAAGGTCGTGCGCGGCCTGACCCGCCGCCGCGCGGACGAGCGGCGGCTGTGCCTGGAGGGGCTGGCATGATCCCGCTCGGCCTGAAGCCCTTTCTCCCGCACATCCTCGCGGTCGCCGCGATCCTGGGGGTCGTGTGGTATCTCGACCATCGCGGCTACGAGCGCGCGAAAGCGAGCCTGGCGGCTCAGGCGGCGCGGATCGAGGCCAAGGTGCGATCCGATCTGCGCCGGTCCGAACAGCGGCTCGCCGGGCGGATCGACGCGCTCGATCGCGAAGTCGCGGGGCAGGTCGCCGGGATCGACGCGCTCCACCGCACCGTGATTCAACCGACGATCACAAAGGAGCTGACCCGTGAAACACGCTATTCCGATCCTGCTGCTGGCATCAGCGACGGCCTGCGCGCCGAGGTCAACCGCGCCCTTGCCGCTGTCGCCTGTGCCCCCGCCGCTGACGGCGGCATTGTCTGCGCCCTGCCCGATGCCGAGCCCGCTCGAGTCGAATGACATCGCCGCGCTGGTGCTGAAGCAGATCGAGACGGCGCGCGCCCTGTCGGACTGCGCGGTGCGGCACGCGGGGGCCGTCAACGCCTATCGCGCGGCGCGGGAGACGGCCGAGGCGTGGACTAACCGCGAATAAACCATCCGGCTTTACGCCATTTTCACCCCGCTTCGGCATGATCGTCACCTGTCGCCAGTCGCTCCGCCGGAGCCGCTGCGAACGCCGTGCCGAAGGGGAACAGGATGCCGCTGCCCACACCGAAACAGGCTGAACCTCGCCAGCGCGAGGCTGTGGCCGAGCCGTCGTACCATTTCGAGTCGGCCTATGGCGACGTTGCTGCATTGCACGCACAGATCGAGCGCAGCTTCGCCGAAACGCCGTTCGCGGCCTTGCCCCGGCCGGTCGCACCCGAGCGACTCGAGGCTGCCGTCCAGATCCTGTCGCGAGCGGCGGGACCGACGCTGCTGATGGCCGGAATTGCGGGAATTGCATTTGTCCTGTTTTGAAACAGACGGCGACGGCTTGTAATCAAAATGTGACGATTGCCCGATAAATCGGGGTGAACCGAGCGCGCCCTTGCGCGTAGTGCGGTTGCGAGTGTGACCTGTTGCATAGTATTGCATCGCAAAACAGGGTGATGAGTCCCGGATGAAAGTCGGAACGCAAGACACGAGGGGGATTTCCCAGTGACCGACAGCCGTGCTCTATCCACGCTGCGTCATAATGCCAGCCGCTCCCGGGCCACGTCGAAACAGACGGTCCGTATTCTGCTGTATGCGCAGTTGTTGGTTCTCGACCTCCTGTGCATCAGCACGGGCTTTGCGGTTGCCGCTTTGCTGTTCGGCTTCCCGCTGCTGCCGCCGCTCGGGCTGCAGCTCGGCTATATGGTGCCGCCGATCTATGTGCTGATGGCCTTCAACAGCGGTGCCTATTCGATCCAGGTTCTGGAAAGCGAAGGGGAAAGCCTGCGCCGTCCGCTGACCGCGCTGTTCTTCACCATGCTGATCACGACGCTGGTCGCCTTTCTCGTCAAGACGGGCAATGGCATGACCCCGCGCTGGCCGGTGGTCGGCAGCATGGCCGCCGCCGGTGCCATGCTGGCGTTCGGCCGGTTCAGCTTTCGCTATCATGCGCGCCGGCAGCATCAGGGATCGCTGGTCGACGAGCTGCTGATCGTCGATGACGACAATTATCAGGGTCCGCTGCTGCGCTACACGATCAACGCGCGCGCCGAGCAGATCACGCCCAACCTCCGCAGCCCGGAGATGATCGCGCGGGTCGCGCATTACATGCACGGCTTCGACCGGGTGATCATCGCCTGCCCGCCCGAGCGTCAGCATGGCTGGTCGCTGATCCTCAAGGGCGCGAATGTGCAGGGCGAAGTGATGATCCACACGCCCTTCGCGCTCGACGCGATCGGGCTCGGCAAATTCGGTTCGAACGACACGCTGATCGTATCGCGCGGGCCGCTCGACCTCGCGAATCGCGCGAAGAAGCGCCTGCTCGACCTGGCGATCGCCGTTCCCACGGTTATCGCGCTGCTGCCGCTGCTCATCGTCGTCGCGCTGGCGATCAAGCTGGAAACGCCCGGCCCCGTCATCTTCCGCCAGCAGCGCGTGGGACGCGGCAACCGGATGTTCGCGATCATGAAGTTCCGCTCGATGCGCGTCGAGCAGACCGACGCCAACGGCAACCGGTCGGCGAGCCGCGACGACGATCGCATCACGCGCGTGGGGCGGATCATCCGCGCCACCAGCATCGACGAGCTGCCGCAGCTGTTCAACGTGCTGAACGGCGACATGAGCCTCGTCGGCCCGCGCCCGCATGCGCTCGGCTCGCTCGCCGGGGACCGCTCCTTCTGGGACGTGAACGAGGAATATTGGGTGCGCCACGCGCTCAAGCCCGGGATCACCGGCCTGGCCCAGATCCGCGGCTTCCGCGGCGCGACCCACCACCAGCGCGACCTTGAAAACCGCTTGCGCGCCGACCTCGAATATCTCGACGGCTGGCGGCTGTGGCGCGACATCTCGATCCTGGCCGCGACGTTCAAAGTCGTCGTCCACGAGAACGCGTACTGACGAAGCGCGGACGGGCATCGGCCCGTCGTCACCGGGGCGCATCGTTTTTCGCCTTTGTGATTTCGCCTGCCTACCAGCCGCTCGCGTGCTAGCGACGTCGGACCATGTACAATCCGCGCGCGGTTTTCCGATTCATCGCTGAGGCAGAGCGCGCGGGGCAGCGCTGCGTTCTCGTGACGGTGGTCGCGGTGGCGGGCGCATCGACACGCAGCCCTGGCGCGAATCTGGCAGTGAGCGAGGACGGCCGCTTTGCCGGATCGATCTCCGGCGGCTGTGTCGAGGCGGCGGTGGTGGCCGAGGCCCTCGACGTGCTGAACGCGGGAAAGCCGCGGCAGGTGCGCTTCGGTGCCGGGTCGCCCTATCTCGACATCCGCCTGCCCTGCGGCGGCGGCGTCGACCTGATGTTCTCGCCGCTCGACAGCGGGACATTTGGCGCACAGGCACTCGATCTCCTCGACCGAAGACAGGCCTTGCGGATCAGCCTACCCTTCGCCGGGTCGGCGGAGGTCGCGGTGACGGAGGGTGGTTTCTCCGTCTCGGCCGATGCGGAGGGCGTCCGGGTGACGCATATCCCGCCGCTTCGGCTGGCGCTGATCGGCCATGGCGCGACGGTCGACGCGCTGGCGATCCTCGCGGGCGCGTCCGCCGCCGACGTGGTCATCCTGTCGCCCGACAGCGATCAGATCGCGCGCGCCCACGAACGCGGGGACGCAGGCGAACTGCTGACGATGCCGTCGATGGTTCCGGATTTCCGGTCCGACGCATGGACCGGCCTCGCCTTTCTCTTCCACGATCATGACTGGGAACCGCGTCTGATGGCGCGCATGCTGGATCAGGACGCCTTCTTCATCGGCGCGATGGGCAGTCGCAAGACCCATGCCGACCGAATCGAGGCGCTCCGTGCGCTCGGCGCGGCACCGGCCGCCATCGACCGGATCGTCGCGCCGATCGGCATCATCCCTTCGATGCGCGACCCCGAAACGCTGGCGGTGTCGATCCTGGCGCAGGTCATCGCCGCTTACAACGCGCGCTTCCTCGCTCCACAGCCCGTCGCCGCAACCGGAGCAACCGCCTGAGAGTTCTTGAAATGTTCCAGCATGCCGCTAGAACAGGACAGGAACACCATGGCCAAGCTCTCCCGCCTCGAAAAGCTGGGCATCCTCGCCGATGCCGCCAAATATGACGCAAGCTGCGCGTCGAGCGGTGCCGCCAAGCGCGATTCGCGTGGCTCGGGCGGGATCGGCTCCACCACGGGCATGGGCATCTGCCACAGCTATGCCCCCGACGGCCGCTGCATTTCGCTGCTCAAGATACTGATGACGAACATGTGCATGTTCGACTGCAGCTATTGCATCAACCGGTCGTCGAGCAATGTCCGCCGCGCCGCCTTCACCCCCGCCGAGGTGGTCGACCTGACGCTCGATTTCTACAAGCGCAACTATATCGAGGGGTTGTTTCTCTCGTCCGGGATCGTACGAAGCCCCGACTATACGATGGAGCAGATCGTCGAGGTCGCGCGGTCGCTGCGCGAGGATCATGGCTTTCGCGGCTATATCCACCTCAAGACGATCCCGGAGGGCGATCCGGCGCTGATCGCGCGCGCGGGACTTTATGCCGACCGTCTGTCGATCAATCTGGAACTCCCCGCCGACAGCGCCATCGACGCGCTGGCACCGCAGAAGAGCGGACCGCGCATCCGGCGGACGATGGCCGATCTCGGCGCGCGGATCGGTGCCGCCAGGGCGGAGCGCAAGGCGTCGGCCAGGGCGCCGATGTTCGCGCCGGGCGGGCAGAGCACGCAGATGATCGTCGGCGCCGACGACGCCACCGACGCAACCTTCCTCGGCACCAGTGCGAAGCTGTACGGCAGCTATGGTCTTCGCCGCGTCTATTATTCGGCGTTCAGCCCCATTCCCGATTCCAGCCGCACCCTGCCCTCGGCCGCCCCGCCGCTGATGCGCGAGCACCGGCTGTATCAGGCCGACTGGCTGCTGCGTTTCTACGGCTTTTCGGTCGACGAGATCGGGACAACGATGGCGGAAGGGCTTCTGCCGCTCGACATCGATCCCAAGCTCGCCTGGGCGCTGGCGCATCGGGAGAGCTTTCCCGTGGATGTGAACCGCGCCGGCCGCGAGGCAATGCTGCGCGTGCCGGGGCTGGGGGTGAAGGTCGTGGACCGGCTGATCGCGGCGCGGCGTTTCCGGCGGCTGCGGCTCGACGATGTGGCGCGGCTGTGCCGGTCGCTGGCGGCGATCCGGCCGTTCATCGTCGCGGCCGACTGGCGGCCCACTTTGCTGCTCGACCGCGCCGACCTGCGCGAGCGGCTGGCACCGAAGCCCCGGCCAAAGCAATTGTCGCTGTTCGCGGCATGAACCGGCCCTTCGCGCCGCCCGTGCAGTGCGTGCGGATTGCCGCGCCCGATGATTTCGAGGGCTGGCGGGCCGCCGCGCGAGCGCTCATCGCCCGCCGCATCCCGCCCGGCCGGGTGGCGTGGCATGTCGAAGGCGAGGCGGACGCCGGGCTGTTCGACGAACCGCCGCCGGTGCTTGACGGCACGGCGCCGCCCTTTCCCGTCGCGCGCGATCTGGTCCGGCTGCTGCGCACCGCGCTTCTCCACAGCGACCCTGGCCGCTTCGCGCTCGGCTATCGCCTGCTGTGGCGAAGCCGGAGCGAACCGCGGCTTCATCTCGACGCCGCCGATCCCGACATGATGGCGCTTCATGCGCTCGCCAAGGCGGTGCGGCGCGACATTCACAAGATGCATGCCTTCGTCCGCTTCCGCAAAACCGGCGAAGCCGACGGACGCGAATGCTTTGCCGCCTGGTTCGAGCCGCAGCATTATGTCACGCGCGCGGTGGCGGGATTCTTTCGCAACCGGTTCGCGGGGATGAACTGGCTGATCGTGACCCCCGACGCCAGCATCGCGTGGGACGGGAATCATTTGACCGAAGGGCCGGGCGGCTGCCGCGACGACGTACCCGATAATGACAACATCGAGGCGGAGTGGCGCGCTTATTATGCCAACATCTTCAACCCCGCCCGGCTGAAGATCCGCGCCATGAAGCGCGAGATGCCGGTGCGCTACTGGCGGAACCTTCCCGAGGCGGCGCTCATTGGGGACCTTGTCGAGGCGTCGCAGCGGAGAGTGGCCGACATGATCGCACATGCCGATTCGGCGCTGCCCCTGTTCGCGGAGGCTTTGGCCCATGAGCGCGGCCCGTCGGAGGCGCAGTTCGCCTCGCTCGATGCGCTTTATGCCGCGCTCAGCCGCGATGATGTGCCACCTTCGCCCGATTTCTCGGAGCGGCTGGTCATGGGCGAGGGACCAGTGGACGCGCGCGTCCTGCTCGTCGGCGAGCAGCCGGGCGATGTGGAGGATGAACAGGGACGGCCGTTTGTTGGTCCAGCGGGCCAGATGCTCGACCGCTGCCTCGGCGAAGCGGGCGGCAACCGGTCGCGGCTGTTCCTCACCAATGCGGTCAAGCGCTTCAAATTCGCACCACGCGGCAAGCGTCGCATCCATCAGACGCCCACGGCGGGCGATGTCGCGCATTACCGCTGGTGGCTGGAGCGCGAGATCGCGCTGGTGAACCCCGCCGTCGTGGTGTCGCTCGGCGCGACCGCTTTGCTTGCGCTGACCGCGCAGCGGCACAGGCTGGCGGCGGTTCGCGGCACGCCGACCGCGTGGCAGGGGCGCACCCTGCTTGCCACGGTGCATCCAAGTTTTCTGCTGCGCCTGCCCGACGCGCAGGCAAAGGCAATCGAACGCGCGAAATTTGTGTCAGACTTGGGCAGGGCACTGGCCGCTGCCGCTTGAGTTCGGGCGGCAAAAGCATCATTGGCGCGCAGACACCAGGGAGCACCGATGTGAGCGCGATTCGGCTGACGACGAAGACGGTGGAAAAGCCGTGGGGACGTACCGACCTGCCCGCCATGTTCGGCGGCCCCACCCACGAGCGGGTGGGCGAGGTGTGGTTCGAGGCGCCGGCGGGCTCGCCCGCGCCCCTGCTCGTCAAATATATCTTCACCAGCGAGAAGCTGTCGGTGCAGGTCCATCCCGACGACCAGCAGGCGCGCGCCACCGGTCTGCCCGGGGGCAAGTCCGAATGCTGGCTGATCCTCGACGCGGAACCCGACGCGGTGCTGGGCCTCGGCGTTCGCGAGCCGCTCTCCCCCCAACAGCTCCGCCAGAGCGCGCTCGACGGCAGCATCGAGGAGCTGATGGAGTGGAAGCCTGTAACAAAGGGCGACTTCTTCTATGTGCCCGCCGGGACAGTTCATGCGATCGGACCGGGCCTGTCGCTGGTCGAGGTTCAGCAGAATGCCGACGTCACCTACCGGCTCTATGACTATGGCCGCCCGCGCGAGCTCCACCTTGACGAGGGGATCGCGGTCGCGCGCGCGCGCCCCTATGTGCGGCCGCCGCTGTCGACCGCCTGCGCACACGACATGGAGCTGCTGACCGCCGGAGAGGCACCCTTCCTGCTGTCGCAGCGCATCGGCGAACCCGGCCCGGCGGCACTCGACGTGCAAGGCCGCGGCTGGTTCGTCCCGCTCAGCGGATCGGGTACGATCGACGGACAGGACTGGCGCGCGGGCGAATGCTGGCTGGTCGACGGCCCCGCGACTCTCGACCTCGCCGAGACCGCCTGCTGGCTGGTCGCAACGCTGCCCGACGCCTGAGCCAGCCAGCAAGCCGCCGTTACATCAGGCGCAGCAGCTCCGGCACGTCGATCATCGCAAAGCCCACCGCGCTATCGGCCAAGCCATAGGGGATGAACAGCCTCGACCCCAGCCGCATGCCGCCGCAGGTATAGACGACATTGGGCACATAGCCCTCGCGCTCGTGCGAAACGGCGGTGATGACCGGCTCGCGCGTGCGGCCGATGACCTTCGACGGGTCCTTCTTGTCGAGCAGCGCCGCACCGATCGAATATTTGCGCATCGCGCCGACGCCATGGGTCAGCAGCAGCCAGCCCTCGTCGATCTCGATCGGCGGGCCGCAGTTGCCGATCTGCACGAACTCCCAGGGGAAGGCCGGCTCGGCGATCAGCTCGCCCTCGCCCCAATGATCGAGACGGTCCGACCGGATCAGGAACAGATTCTTGCCGTCCTGCCGCCCGATCATCGCATATTGCCCGTCGATCGTCCGGGGGAACAGCGCCAGCCCTTTGTTGACGGTCGCCGGGCCGCTCAGCGGTTCGAGGAGGAAGCTGCGGAAATCGCGCGTGCGGAGCATTTCCGACCGGATCGACCGGCCGCTGAAGGCGGTGTAGGTGCCGATATACTCGCGGCTGCCGTCGTCATGGTCGAACGCGGTCAGCCGCAGATCCTCCAGCCCGTTCGCCTGCTCGGGCGTAACGGGGAACATCACCATGCCCGACAGGGTGCTGTCGGGATGCCGGCCGACCATCACCGCCCCATCGGCCAGTGGCGTGTCGGACGCGACAATCTCCGCAGCCGTCGCAAAGGGCGGCTGCCGCATGAGGTAGAGCGAGCCGTCGGTGCCGATCAGCCCTTCACGGAAGGCGACCGAGCTGATGTGCCCTTCGCCCACAGCGCGCAGCGACATCACGAACCGCATCGTGTCGTCATCGAGTCCCGACTGGTCGGGGTGCGGGACGACCGACGGGTTCATCAGCGCCGCCGCAGCATAGCTGTATTCGTGACAGAAATAGGCACCGATCAGCAGGCGACGCGCCTCGCTGACCGGCCCGATGTCGAGGCCGATTTCCCGGTCGAGATCCTCGAAACGGGTGTTGAACACGCGCTGCGTCTGCCAGTGGCGCTGCTCGAAATCATGCAGCACCGCGTGCAGGCTCGCCTGCACCTGGCTCTCGCTCAGTTGCAATATGTCATCGACGAGCCGCCGTGCGCGGCTCGGCTGCGATCCGTTGGCCTGCCAGCTCAGGTGAAAGGGCCGGACCACGACGCGGGCCGGGTCGGCGCTCAACGTCAGGTCGAGACGCTTGAAGATCGGCTGCACCCTGTACCCCGCGACTGCTCTGCGAACCGGCATGTCAGCGCTGCCCGCCCCGTGGCGGTACCGCGCTGCCCCTTCGCCTCCTCGTTATGCGACGACGGCCAGCAGATCCTGCTCCAGCGAACCGCCGAGCCTTTGGGCGGAAAGGAGCGCCATCTGCATGGCCAGCGTCGATTCAGCGCCTTGGTTTAGGTTGACACCGGCTGGCGTCAAGCCGTCGTAGCACAGCCCGTCTTCCACTGCGACGAGTGACAGGCCCAGATCATTGTCGCCGGTGAACCAGCGGAGCGCGGTGCGGGCATGATCCGCCCATCGCCGGTCGCCCGTCGCCTTCCACGCGGCCACGCAGGCATCGACGGTGGCGGCGGCCTCCAGCGGCTGCTGGTCGAACCGCGCGGGCTGCGCATAGGGCAGGCCGAAGCTTTCGGTGCCGACGGGGCGGAAAATGCCGCGCGGTCCGGTCTGCATCGCCATGATCCAGTCGAGCGTTTCCAGACCCGTCGCGACCGCCGCCTCATGGCCGATCGCCCGGCCCGCCTCGATCATCGCCTGCGGCAGGCGGGCATTGTCGTAGGCCAGCACCGCTTCGAACCACGGCCATTCCGGTCGCCGCGCTTCCTCGAGCAGGTGGAAGAAAAGATCGAGATGGCGGCGGGTGAGCGCCTTGCAGGCGTCATGGTCCGGCTCTGCATGGAGCATCGCCGCCATGCCCAGCAGGGCGAAGGCGATCGCGCGCGGGGCGCCCACTTGCTCGGCAATCGGCAACGCCTCGTTGAACAGGCCGGTGGCCCAGCGCCGGAGAGCGGCATCCTGCGAATCGCGCACGACCGTGCCGAGCGCCCAGAGCGTCCGTCCGTTGCTGTCCTCCGAGCCTTCATCCTCCAGCCAGCACCGGTCGTAGCCCATGAAGTTGCGGAACCGACGCCGTTCGGGGCACCAGCCGTGCTGAACGAAGGCGGCGTAACGCCCGGCAAGGCGGCGGCGGAGCGCCGCATCGCCGCTGCGCGCCTGGCAGACCAGCATCAGCGCCCGGGCATTGTCGTCGATGCAATAGCCATGCATCCGGTCCGGAATGCCGTGAATCGTGTGCTGGATGATGCCGACATCGTCGGTCATGGCCGCGACGCCCGACAGGTCCAGGGTGGCGACCGAGCGGGCCTCGCGCCGGGCCGACAGGCTGACGGGAGCATCGGCGATGATGCGCGTCAGGCACGCGTTCACTGCGCCGGCGTTGCGGGACCAGATGGTCGGCCGCGCCGCCTCCCAGATCGTCCGCGACTTCGCGGTCAGCGCCTGCCGGTCGGTGAGCAGGGCAATGCAAGCCGTGCCGATGGCATCGCTGTCGGCAAAGGGAACGAGCGTGCCGATCCCGCCCGCCAGCGCTTCCTCGGCATGGACATAGGGCGTTGCGACCACCGGCCGCCCCATGGCGAGCGCGTAGGACAAAGTGCCCGATGTCACCTGATCGCGGGCCAGATAGGGCGTCAGATAGATGTCACACGCCTGCAGATGGTCGAGCAGCCGCTCATTGTCGAGAAACTCGTTGATGAAGCGGACATTGGCACCGACACCCAATTCCTCCGCCATCGCCACAAGCCGCTCTCGATAGGCCTCGCCCTCCTGCCGGATCAGCGCGGGGTGGGTCGCTCCGACGACCATATAGGTGGCATCGGGATGCGCGCTGACAATAGCAGGCATCGCGGCGATCGCATGGTCGATCCCCTTGCCGGGCGACAACAGGCCGAAGGTGAGGATCAGGGGAGCATCTGGCAGGCCGAGCTTCCGCTTGGCGACGGCGGTTTCGATCAGCGGACGGTCGGGCGCGCCATGGGGAATGATCGCGACGTCGTCCGGGTCCACGCCATAGACGCGGGTCAGCAACCGCGCCGCATGGTTGGCCATGACGATGAACTGGTCGACGCGGTTCGCGAGCGCGCGCATCACGCGCATCTGATCATGGTCGGGATGCTCCAGCACGGTGTGGAGGGTCATCAGCACCGGCTTCGACACATGGCGAAGCAGGCTGAGGAGATGCTCGCCGGCCGGGCCACCGAATATCCCGAACTCATGCTGGACCCAGAGCGCCTGCGCGCCCGATCGCTCGATCTGCGCTCCGGCGCGGACATAGCTGGCGACGTCGCGCTCGGCGATCACACCCTGAACGTCGTCGCCATAGGCAGCGCCATGGCCGTCGTCGATGGCATAATGATCCACCCGCAGTGCGGCAAATTCCTGGCGGAGGGCAGCGACGCTATGCGTGGTATAGGTGGCGAGACCACATCGCCGGGGCAGGGCGTTGCCGACGACGGCGACATGATCAGGGTGCACGAAGCGATGTTGGCGCATGATCATGACCTTTATTCAAAAACGCGGTTAATCAGGGCGATGCGCCGCACCACATAACTACGCGCCAGCGGCAATTCCGTTCCGCGCGCGCAGCTGGCTCGACCGGAACGATAGCCTGCTCACCGCACCACCAACTAATGTGGTGCCGATCCACCCTCATCGCAAGCGCTGTTCGCAGATGCAGCAAACTGGGTGCCGGTTGATACGCCTACGGAACCTTGTCGCCGCTGGTCGTTTTTCCCCGCAAAGGGAGCGAACGACATGGCGGCACGCGCATATTGGAGGGGACAGATCCGGCTGGCGCTGGTTTCGATCGCGGTCGAGGCCTATCCCGCCACCCGGTCGGGCGCGTCGATCGCGTTCCGGCAGATCCACGAACCCAGCGGCAAGCCGATCCGTTACGAAAAAGTCGCCGCCGGCGTCGGCCCGGTCGACAAGGACGACATCATCAAGGGCTATGAGCTGTCGAAGGGCAATTATGTCCTTCTCGACGACGACGAGATCGAGGCGGTGAAGATCGAGAGCCGCAAGACGCTGGAGCTGGTCCAGTTTGTCGACGCGCATGAGATCGACGTGCTCTATTATGAAAAGCCCTATTTCATGATCCCCGCCGACGATCTGGCGGAGGAAGCCTATGGCGTGCTGCGCGACGCGCTGCGCGCGACGAAGAAGGTCGGCCTCGGCCAGCTTTCGGTGCGCGGGCGCGAGCAGCTCGTCGCGCTCAAGCCCTGCGGCCGGGGGCTCATCATGGAAGTGCTGCGCTATGCCGACGAGGTCCACAAGGCGCAGACCTATTTCCGGGAGATCGGGGATATCAAGCCCGACCCGGACCTCCTCGACCTCGCCACCACGCTGATCGACAAGAAGAGCGCGCCTTTCCAGCCGGCAGAGTTCCACGACCGCTATATCGATGCGCTCCACGATCTGATCGAGAAAAAGCGCAAGGCCAAGGGTGGCCGGATATTGGAGGATGTCGAGGAGCCCGATACCGGCGCGCGTGGCGGCAATGTCATCGACCTGATGGCGGCGCTCCGAAAGTCGGTCGGGAGCGGCGAGAGCGCTTCTTCGGGAACCGCCAAGAAAGCGGCTACCCGCCGCTCCCCCGCCAAGGCCGCGCAAGCGAAGTCCGCGGCGGAAAAGGCCGCGCCCAAGACCGCTGGCCGCAAGAAGAGCGCCTGATGGAACTGAACCCCGCCGTGCCGCTCCATGCGATCGAATGGCCCATCGTGCTTCGCCTCGGCGCGGCGGCGGTGCTGGGCGTCCTCCTCGGCCTCGACCGAGAACTGCGTGGCCATTCGGCGGGGATCCGGACGCACGGCATCATCTGCTTCACCACCGCGCTGATGACGATCAGCGCGATTGCGCTCTACCTCCAGCTCGGCGGCAATGAGTCGCGCCTCGACCCGCTGCGCGTGCTCGAGGCCTCGGCAGCCTTCGCGGGCATCATCGCGGCGGGCATGATCGTGTTCAACAAGGGCGAGGTCCACAATCTCACCACCGCCGCGCATATGCTGCTCGCGGCGATCACCGGGGCGGCCTGCGGTGCGGGGCAATGGCCGCTGGTTCTGTTCGGCGCGCTGATCGGCGTGCTTCTCCTCACCGTGTTGCGGATCGCCGAGGAGCGCTGGCTGGAACCGCGCGCGCGCAAGCGCGACATCGGTCGCTGACCGCGCATGGCCGCTGCCGACCCGCTCGCCCCCTATAACGCCAAGCGCGACTTCGCAAAAACGCGCGAGCCCAAGGGTGTGGCGGGCAAGGGGCGCGGCGATCGTTTCATCGTCCAGAAGCATGACGCCACCCGGCTCCACTGGGACCTGCGGCTGGAGATGGACGGCGTCCTCAAGAGCTGGGCGGTCACCAAGGGACCGAGCATCGACCCCGACGACAAAAGGATGGCGGTCAGGACCGAGGATCATCCGCTCAGCTACGCCGAGTTCGAAGGCGTCATACCCACGGGCGAATATGGCGGCGGCACGGTGATGCTGTGGGATCGCGGCACCTGGGCACCGATCGCTGGCAAAAGCGCGAAGGACATCGACAAGGGCCATCTGCATTTCCACCTCGACGGCGAGCGCATGAAGGGCGAGTGGCTGCTGATCCGCCTGCGCGGGAAGCCCGGCGAGAAGCGCGAGAACTGGCTGCTCCGCAAGATCGCCGACGATCAGGCGGGCGCGGGCGACGTGCTGATCGAACGCGCGCTGACCAGCGTGCTGACGGGCCGGTCGATGGCCGAAATCGCCGCCGACAAGGCGGGTGCCCAGTCGCTTGCCGGGGCCCGGGGCGATGCCTTCGCCGCGAAAATGGCGGCAGCGAGCGACCACAATGCCAAGGTCGCGACAAAGCGCGCGCCCGCACGGCGCAAGGCCGCGGCGCCCCCCAAGTTCGTTGCGCCGCAGCTCGCCACGCTGGTCGATGCGGTGCCGACCGGCAATGACTGGATGCACGAGATCAAGTTCGACGGCTATCGCGCGCTAATCGCGGCGGCGGGGGAGCGGGTGACGGTCTACACCCGCAACGGCCTCGAATGGACCGACAAGTTCGTCCCGCTCGTCCGGCGGTTGGCGGCGATGGACCTGCCGCCGTCGCTGATCGACGGGGAGATCGTCTCGCTCGACGCCAGCGGCAATCCCGACTTTTCCACGCTGCAGGCTGTGCTGAAGCGCGGGCACGGATCGCAGGACGAGGGGACCTTGCTCCACCTCTTCGCCTTCGACCTGCTCTCACTGGACGGCGAGGACCTGACGAAGCGGTCGAACATCGAGCGCAAGGAGCGGCTGGAGGGGCTGCTTCGCGACGCGCAGCCGCCGATCCATGTCGCCGAGCATGTGCTGGGCGCGGGCGAGACGCTCTACCGCGCCATGTGCGACGCGGGGCAGGAAGGCATCATCTGCAAGCGTATCGACGCGCCCTATCGTTCGGCGCGCACCAAAAGCTGGCTCAAGGTCAAATGCACGCGGCGGCAGGAATTCGTCATCATCGGCTGGAGCCGGAGCAGCGCGAAAGGGCGTCCCCTTTCCTCGCTGTTGCTGGCGCAGCATGACGGCAAGGACGGGCCGCTGGTCTACAAGGGCAAGGTCGGCACCGGCTACACCGCCGACGATCTGGCGATGCTGGCGGCGGCGATGAAGCCTCTGGCCCGCAAGTCCGCGCCCGCCGACGTGCCACGCGCCGAGGCGCGCGGAGCGCAATGGATCGAACCTGACCTTGTCTGCGAAGTCGCCTTCGCCGAATTCACCGGAGAAGGGCGCGTGCGCCACGGCAGCTTCCTGGGCCTGCGCGGTGACAAGCCGGCGGCGGATGTGACGCCCGAGCGCGCCGAGGCCGCGCCGCCGCCCGATCCGCCCGCAAGCCGCATCCGCATCACCAGTCGCGACCGGGTGATCTTCCCCGAAAGCGGCCAGACCAAGGGCCAGCTCGCCGACTATTATGCCGCCGTCGCGCCGCTGATGCTGCCGTTCGCCGCAAGCCGCCCGATCAGTCTCGTCCGCTGCCCGCAGGGACGCGCGCGCAAATGCTTTTTCCAGAAGCATGACAGCGGATCGTTCGGGGACCATGTCCACCAAGTGCCGATCCGCGAGAAGGACGGCGGGACGGAGGATTATCTCTACATCACCGATACCGACGGAATTCTGTTCTGCGTCCAGATGGGCAGCATCGAGTTCCACGGCTGGTGCTCGAGCGTGCCCGATGTCGAACAGCCCGACCGCATGATCTTCGACCTCGACCCAGACGAGAGGCTGGATTTCGCCGACGTCCGCAGCGCCGCCGCCGACATCCGCGCGCGGCTGTCCGATGTCGGCCTCATCTCCTTCGCGATGCTGTCGGGCGGCAAGGGGGTGCATGTCGTCGTGCCGCTGACGCCGGGGCATGACTGGGACACGCACAAGGATTTCGCATCGCGCTTCGCGCAGGCGCTGAGCCTGGCGGAGGAGGAGCGCTTCACCGCAACGATGAGTAAGGCCAAGCGGCGCGGCAAGATCTTCATCGACTGGCTACGCAACCAGCGCGGCAGCACCGCCGTCCTGCCCTATTCGGCGCGTGCCCGCGCGGGGGCACCGGTCGCCGTGCCAATCACCTGGGACGAGTTGGACCGCATGAAGGACGCGCACCCTTTCTCGATCGACGACGCCGTGCGGCTGATCGACCGCGCGGCCGACGCAGCGCTCAGGGGCTGGGGCATGGCGGCACAACGGCTGCCGGAGATTTGAGGGGGCGAGCGCCAACCAGAGCTACAAATAATAAAGCTCGCCCGACGCTTCGTCGAAGACAACCTCCTTCACGCCCTCATCCTCGCCCACCGCATAAATGGTGCCGGTATAGGGCTCCGCTCCCCCGGCGATGTTCTCCTCGATCCTGTCGAGCGCCCGGGGGACGTTGGTATAATCGACCCCCTCGAGCGCGGTCAGTCCATAGGCCCACCATTGCGAGGCCAGCAGCCGCTCGATCGTCGCCTCGTCAAAGCGATAGCGGATGACTTTGGCCGGAACGCCGCCCACGATGGCATAGGGCGGGACGTCCGCCGTCACGACGGCGCGCGAAGCGACGACGGCACCGTCGCCGATCGTGACCCCGCGACGGATGAACACGCCCTCGCCGATCCAGACATCATTGCCGATCCGGATCTTGTCGGTTCGATGGGCAAGCGATTGCGACGCCGCCTGCGCCGCCTTGGCAACCATCGCCTGGTTGCGCGAAAGGAAGGGCTCAAGGCCCCAGCTTTCCGAGCTGGCGGTTAGGACGCCCGATGTCGAGAGCAGATCGACTGGATGTTCGACCTGACCGGCGACGATATTACTGGCGATCGAGCAGAACCGGCCCACCGTCGCGACGTGGCGGATCAGTGTCTCGCGCCCGCCGAGATAGCTGTAGGCGCCGAGATAGTCGATGTCATATGTGCCGCGCCGGACGCTGCATGGTGCTTCCAGCAGGATTTCCTTGGGTCGCTCAAACCCGAACCGGGCTTCGGGATCGATGAGGATTTGCCGGGCACGGCAAATCTCAGCGGCGCTCGCGGGTATATAGCCGATCATGCCGCCCTTCCTCAGTAACGATCCGGGAGGGAAACCTAGCACAGCTATTCTGCGCTGAAAGCCCGTTTGCCGCCAGAATGGCAGCTTGAGCGGAGCCACACGGGCCAGGCGCAAGCAGCCCGGGGGCGGCTGAGGGCACTCTACTCCGCAACCCGGTCTCGGGCGCGCGCGGTGGACACCCGTGTCTCGCCAGACCAGAAGCAGAATCGCATCGGCACAGACGCAAAAGGACCGCCCAGGCAAACGCCATGGGCGGTCTTTTTGTATGTGGTTGCGGGAGCAGGATTTGAACCTGCGACC
>CAZHGR010000030.1:0-29411 GCA_964532255.1 uncultured Sphingobium sp. | reverse complement strand
TCGGTCGTCGCGCCGAGCAGCCACATGAGCAGGAAGAACGCCATCATCGCCGTCACGAAGTCGGCATAGGCAACCTTCCACGCACCGCCATGATGGCCGCCATGGCCCTCGGCGATGATCTTCTTGACGATGATCGGCCTGGGTTCAGGCTCGTTCGCGCGCTTTTTGGGCGGGGCCATGGATCAGCGGCCCCGCATGCCGTCGAACACCTCGGCAAAGGCGGGCTGGTTCGCGTGGGTCAGGTTGGAACGCGCGGCCTCGATCACCAGCGGCTGCGGATGGCCGTGGAGCGAGGCGATGATGATCTGCTTGACGACATGGTAGATGGCCGCGTCCGCCTCGATGACCGAGCGGCAGCGATTGGCGAAGGGACCGACCATGCCATAAGCGAGAAGCACGCCGAGGAACGTACCGACGAGCGCCGAGCCGATCATTCCGCCCAGGATTTCCGGCGGCTTGTCGATCGATCCCATCGTCTTGACGACACCGAGCACGGCCGCGACGATGCCGAGCGCGGGCAGTGCGTCGGCCAGCCCCTGGAGGTTGTCGGCGGGCTTGATCGCTTCATGATGGTGGGTCTTGAGCGCGTTGTCCATCACCTCCTCGACCGCGTGCGGGTCGAGCGTGCCCGACGACACGACGACCAGCCGCAGCGTGTCGCAGATCAGGTGGATCAGCGTCGTGTCCTTCATCAGCCGGGGATATTCGCTGAAGATGCTGCTGCTCTTCGGGTCCTCGATATGCGGTTCGAGCGCCACCGGCCCTTCGACGCGCAGTGTCTTCATCAGCTTGCTGACCAGGAAGATGCAGTCGAGAAAATCCTGCTTCTTGTAGGCAGGCCCCTTGAACACCTTGGCAAGCCCGCCGAGGATCGCCTTCAGGTCCGCCCCCGAATTGCCGATGATGAGCGCGCCGACGGCAGCGCCGCCGATGATCAGCATTTCGTGCGGCAATGCATGCATGACGGGGCCGAGGTCGCCTCCCGTCATGGCAAAGCCGCCGAACACCATCACCAGGAGTACGACGAGGCCGATCGCTGCAAACATGTAATTCCCCGCATCCTGGAAGGGCTGGTCCGATCACGCCGGGTGGCGCGGTCCCTTCGCCTATAGGACGGCTCTGCGAAAACAGGGTTTAGCGACAGGGTTAGCGCGGCATTAAGGATGAAGTGTCGGTAAGCGTTAAACAGGTGGCTCCGCCGCAGCAGCAATCGATGCCGAATGCCCACAACGCCGTTCGTGGTGAGGAGAGACTGAGCGCAGCGAAGGCTCGTCTCGAACCACAGTCCTTCGAGACGGCGCTTCAGCCATCCGGCTTCAGCGCCTCCTCAGGACGAACGATGGTGCCAGTCGATTAACGGATCAGGTCGAACAGCGTCTGCTGGGAGATGCGGGAGAACGCGCCCTGCGCGGCCTGAAGCGTCGTCAGCTTGGCCTGGACATTGGCCAGCGCTTCGGTGAGGTCGGTATCCTCCAGCACCGACCGGCTCTCTGCCAGTTGCAGTTCGCGGTCGGTCAGACGGTCCATCTCCGCCTCGAGACGCTGGCTTCGCACACCCTGCCGCGACTGCGCGACGATGACATGATCGAGCGCGACGCGGACATCGCCAAGAGACGTCGCGCGCTGCGCATCGTCGTCAGCCCGGATCGCGGCAATGGACGAATCGAGAACCTCGTAGATCGTCTTGGGACCGCCGGCGGTCGCGATGCCAGCCTCGATGCTTTGCCGCGTCGGCACCGCCTCGACGACCAGCCCGGCTCCCACGGGGATGCTGACCGAGCTTCCGTCGTCGTAATTGGGCGTACCCTGATAGTCGCTCTGGTTGAGGATCGAATGGATCGTATCGCGGATACCGGTCAGTTCCTGCGCCACCGCCTCCGCGCCCGGCGAGCCTTCCTTGGTGCTGGCCGATGCCACCAGCAATTCGGTGACGCGGGTCATCAGATTGTTGATGTCGCGGAGCCCCGACCCCGCCTGTTCGGCGCGCGACTTCGCGAATTCGAGGTTGCTCTGCCAGGACTCGGCAAGCGCCTGCTGGCGGCCCAGGTTGGAAATGAGCAGCCAGTCCTGCGGCGCGTCCGACGGCCTGTCGAACTTGCGGCCCGACGACACCTGCGACTGGATCGCGGTGATCTCACGCGCCAGCTTTTGCTGCCGCTTGATCTCGCTGCCGACCGATTGGGAGTTGATGAAGACCATGATGAACCCCGTGCGTCAGAGTGCGTCGAACAACGTCTGGACGATTTCGCGCGCGACCTGGATGACCCGCGCGGACGCCTGATAGGCCTGCTGGAGACGGAGCATGTCGGCTGCCTCGCGATCGAGGTCGATACCCGACACTTCCGCGCGCGACTGTTCCGCCTGGTCGAAGCGCGATTCGGCGGCAGCCTTTTCCTCAGTGGTGGCGGCCATGGCGTTGGCGTTGACCGAAATCAGCTTGGCCCAGCCATTCTCCACCCCGTCGGGGTCGCGCAGCGCGCCGATCGCGAGGAGATTGCCGTTCAGTCGGCCGTCCGACGATCCGGCGGCGATAGCGGCCGGATCGGTGATCAGGAGCTGGATCGACGCGGCGTCGGCACCGATCGACAGCACCGTACCGCCCGCCGCGCCCGCCGCTGTCACGCCGTCGTCGTGCCAGCCATTGATGTCGCTGACATATTGATTGGCAAGCGCGTTGAGCGAAACCTCCCGGTCACGCGCCACGATCGCGCTCTTGGCCAGGCCGCCCAGCATCCCGCTTCCCGGATCGGCGACTGCCGTGCCTTCATGCGTAAAGGCCAGCGTTCCGTCGGCATTGGCGGTCACGGCGAACTTCGTGGGGGTAATCCCCGAAACCACCGTCTGGCCGTCATAGGTCACTTCGACGCTGCCGTGATCGCCGAAGGTGAAGCTGGCATCGATCCGCTTCGAGATGTTGGCGAGCGCCAGATCGCGCTGGTCGAGCAATTGCGCCTCGTTCGCCGAACCGGGAATGGAGCGGCGAAGCGCGTTGTTGGCCGACGCGAGCGAGCCGATCGCGGTGTTGAGTGCGGCCACCTCGATATCGGCGCTCGACGCAATACCGGTCTTCACATTCTCCAGCCCGATCTGGGCGTTGGCGAAGGCCTGATTGACCTGCTCGAACGAGAACAGAAGATTCTGGCGAAGCGTGGTGTCGGTGGGATTGCCCGCCAGCCGCTCGACGGCGGCGAACATCGCGGTCAGCCGCTGCCCGACGCCGAGCGTGGCGTCGTCGAGCGAGTCCTGGACGTTCGCCATCCACAGCGCGCGCGCGTTCGCATCCTCATAGCTGGCGGAGGCAAGCCGCGAGGCCTGGTCGAGATAGGGCTCGTTGTACCGGCGCACTTCGGCGATGACCACGCCGCCGAACAGGACGCCGGGCTTCTGGAAAACGTCCGCGCCGGCCGAAACGGGCGATTCCATGACGCGCACCGAGCGGCGGTTATAGCCCTCGGTCGTCGCGTTCGCGATATTCTCCGACACCGCGCCGAGCGCCGCCCGATAGACCTTGACGCCCGAGGCGCCGATGGCGAGGAGGTCGGAAGAACTCACTTGGCCGTGCTTCCGGCGGGCTTGACGCTCGCGGCGGCCTCGCGGCGGTCGAGCTGGGCAAGCAGCATTTCAGCGATGCCCAGCGTGCCATGCTCGGCCATATTCTCCGCCGTCTGCGCGTCGGACATCTCGCGGAACTGGTCGACTGCCTGCGATCCGGTGAGTTCGTCGCCGAAGCCGGTGCTGCGCATCGACCCGATCAGGTTGCGGACGAAGATCGCCTCGAACGCCTTGGCCGCCTGAGCGAGTTCGGCGCGCTCGGCGGCCTTCGACGCCGCGGCTGCCGGGGCTGTCGTCGCGGAAAGGGAAGAGATCGCGGTCACAATACCTCCAGCTCGGCCTTCATCGCACCCGCCTGCTTGAGCGCCTGCAGGATTTCGACAAGATCGGAAGGTCCGGCACCGATCGCGTTGACCGCTTTGACTATATCGGCCAGCGAGGCACCGGCTTTAAACTCGAACATGGGATTCTTTTCCTCGCTCACGCTGATCGCGCTCGACGGCTCGACCGCCGTCTCGCCGCGCGAGAAGGGTGCGGGCTGGACCACGCGCGGTGCCTCCTGGACATTGACGGTCAGCTTGCCGTGGCTGACGGCGGCGGGTGCGATGCGGACCGCGCCGTTGATGACGACCGTGCCAGAGCGCGCATTGACGATGACCTTGGCGGGCGCGTCGGCGGGCTTGACCGCGATATTCTCGATCAGGCCCATCATCATGATCCGGCTTTCGGCACCCTGCGGCGCGTCGATGGCGATCGACACGGCGTCGGTCGCGCGGGCTCGGGTGTCGCCGAAGGTCAGGTTGATCGCATCCGCGACCCGCAGCGCCGTGGTCAGGTCGGCCTCGGCGAGATTGAAGATCAGATGCGGCGCGGTGTCGAAACCGGTCGCGACCGCGCGCTCTACCGTCGCACCGCCCGGGATGCGCCCGGCAGACGGGATGTTGACCGACAGGTTGGACCCGTCAGCGCCGGTGACGCCCAGCCCGCCGACCGCGAGATTGCCCTGCGCCATCGCGTAGATCTGGCCGTCGGCACCGCGCAGCGGGGTCAGGACGAGCGTACCGCCGCGCAGCGATTTCGCCTTGCCCAGCGCCGAAACGGTGATGTCGAGCTGCTGCCCCGGCTTGGCGAAGGCGGGCAGGTCGGCGGTGATGAGCACGGCCGCGGCATTCTTGAGCGCCGGGTTGACGCCCGGCGGCAGCGTCAGGCCGAAGCGCGAAATGACGCCCTTCACGCCCTGGGTCGCATAGTCGAGGCTGTCGTCGCCCGTTCCGGCAAGGCCGACGACGATCCCGTAGCCGGTGAGCTGGTTGACGCGCAGCCCCTGAAAATGGCCGAGATCCTTGACCCGTTCGGCATGGACGGGTGTCGGCGCGACGATCTGCAGCGCAAGCAGGATCGACAGGGCAATGCCCCATCCCGCCAGCCGGACGATCGAACGAAGGACATATGCTGTCATGTAGGACCTCGTCAGAAAGGGCTGATCAGCGAGAAGAAGCGCTGCAGCCAGCCCTGGCGGCTGCCGCGCGCGATCTCGCCCTTGCCCGAATAGGTGATCTGCGCATCGGCGACGCGGGTCGACAGCACGCGGTTGTCGGGGCTGAGGTCCGCCGGGCGGATGATTCCCGAAATCCGTACGAACTCGTCGCCGCGGTTGAGCGTCAGATATTTCTGACCGCGCACCAGCATCGATCCGTTGGGAAAGACCTTGGCCACGGTGACGGTGATCTCGCCCGACAGCGCGTTGGACTGCGACGCGTCGCCGCTGCCCTTGAAGTCCTGCGTGCCGCTGGCGGCGATGTCCGACGGGTCGAAAATCTTGCTCAGCGGGCCTGTGGTGGGCGGCGTCAGGCCGAAGCTGCCTTCGCGGCCCATGCTCGCGCTGTTGCTCTTGGTCGCCTGGGTGCGCTCGACCAGCGTGATGGTGATGATGTCGCCCACCTGCGCGGCGCGCGCGCCGCTGGTCAGCGCGGCATAGCCCGCGTCGGCCTGGAAAATGGAGCCGTTGGGGAGCGCGGTCGCAGCCGCCGGCTCGGCATAGGTCGGCGCATAGTCGGCATGCTCGCGATCGCGCTTGCGCGCTTCGGCCGGAGCGGGTCCGGCGATGATCGCCAGCGAGAGGCCAAGGACCGCGATCTTCAGGGTAAGCGGTGTCATCAACATTTACTCGCGTCAGATCTGCTGGTTGGCGAACTGCATCATTTCGTCGGTCGCCTTGATCATCTTGCTCGCGACCTCATAGGCGCGCTGCGTCTCGATCATCTCGACCAGCTCCTCGACGGTGTTCACGTTCGACCCTTCGAGCGCGCCCTGGCGGATGAAGCCGCGCCCTTCCTGTCCGGCCGCGCCGACCTGCGGCTGGCCGGATGCGGCGGTCGCGATCATCAGATTGTTGCCGGTCGACTGAAGGCCCGCCGGGTTGACGAAGCGCGCGGTCTCGATCTGACCGACATTGACCGGCTCGTTCTGCCCGCTCACGGTCGCGGAGACGGTGCCGTCATTGCCGATGGTGATCGACGTCGTGCCTTCGGGAATCTGGATCTGCGGGATCAGCGGCAGCCCGTCGGACGTGACGATCGTGCCTTCCGCCGACAGGCTGAAGCCGCCCGCGCGCGTATAGGCCGTGGTTCCGTCCGACTGCTGCACCTGGAAAAAGCCGCCGCCTTCGATGGCGAGGTCCAGAGAGTTGCCGGTGGTCGTGATCGACCCTTGCGTGTCGACCCGCTGCGTTCCCGCAAGCTGGACGCCCGACCCGACGTTGAGGCCAACCGCGAACTTGTTTTCCGCGTCCGCCTGCGCGCCCGCTGCGACGATCTGCTGATAGGCCAGCGTCTCGAAATTGGCGCGGTCCTTCTTGAAGCCGGTCGTGTTCACGTTCGCCAGATTGTTGGCGATGACCCGCATCTTCATGTCCTGCGCGTCGAGCCCCGTGCGGGCGACCTGGAGTGCGCTGGTTCCCATGGCTTAAATCCTTCCGTTAAAGGCCGTTAAGGGCCGTTCAGCCGTCCAGCCGCATCAGGCTGGCGCCGCCGCTGTCGATGTCCTTGGCCGTTTCGATGAGCTTGATCTGCTGCTCCCAGGCGCGGCTTGCGTCGATCATGTCGACCAGCGCGGTCGTCGCGCTGACGTTCGACCCTTCGAGCGATCCCGACGTGACTTCGGCGAGCGGGTCGGTCGGCAGCGTGCCGCCGTTCGCTTCGCGGAACAGCCCGTCCATGCCCTTGGCGATCGACGATCCCTTGGGGCTGACGACCTTCAGCCGGTCGACGAGCTGCGGCTGGTCGATCTGCCCGCCTACGGGGACGACCCAGATCGATCCGTCCTTGCCGATCGAGATGCTGTCGGCGGGCGGCAGCGTGATCGGGCCGCCCTCCCCCAGCACCGGCCGGCCATCACCATTGGTGAGGAGGCCACTGTCGTTCATCTGCAGGTCGCCGCGCCGCGTATAGGCTTCGCTGCCGTCGTCGGCCTGAACCGCCAGCAGCCCGTCGCCGCTGATCGCGACGTCGAGCGTGTTGCCGGTCTGCCTGACGGTACCCGTCGCCATATCGGCGGCGACGACCTGATCGACCTGCTGTGCGCGGGTGTTCAGCCCCTGGCTGCCGAGCCACCGCGCCGACGCATTGGCAATGTCGGCGCGGAACCCCGTCGTGTTGACGTTCGCGAGATTGTTGGCGATCGCCGCCTGGCGTACCATCGCGCCGCGAAGCGCCGTCCGGGATATGTCGACCAGCTTGTCCATGGTTCAGGCCCCGCTCGTTCGTCTTAGGTCCGCAGGTTGATGATCGCCTGCGTCATGCTCGACGCGGTTTCGATCGCCTTGGAGTTCGCCTGGAAGTTGCGCTGCGCGGAGATGAGGCCGACCAGTTCCTCGGTGATGTCGACGTTGGAGCGTTCGAGCGTGCCCGAGCGGACCGATCCGAACAGGCCGTTGTTGCCCGCGCCATAGCTCGCCGTGCCGCTCTTCTGCGTGGCGGTCCAGTGCGCGTCGCCCTGCTGGCGCAGACCCTCCTGGCTCGGGAAGGTGGCCATGCCGATAACGCCCAGATTGGCGATGGTGCCGTCGGCATAGGTTGCGGTCACGAGGCCCGTCTCGGACACGCCGATGCTGGAAAGCTGCACCGTCGGCGCAAGCGGCTTGGTGAGCGGAATGACCAGATCGGCAAGGTCAGCTGCCGCGGTGCTCGACGGCGTGCCGTCGGCAGCCGCGGGAAGCACCTGAAGCCGTGCGCCCGTGGTGTCGACGACATTGCGGTTGAGGTCGACGCCGAACGCGCCGTTGCGTGTGTAGCTGACCTTGCTGCCGGGCGGCGGCGTCTTGACGGTGAAGAAGCCTTCGCCGGTGATCGCGAGGTCGAGCGTCTTGTCGCTCGTCTCCAGCGTCCCCTGGGTGAACTGCTGCTGCGATCCGATCTGGCGGACGCCCTGGCCGGCGGCCTGCGTCGTCGTCTGCATCGGTGCCGACGCGAAGATGTCGCCGAAGTTGACGCGGCTGCGCTTGAACGCGGTCGAGGCGGCGTTGGCGACGTTGTTGGAGATCGTCGAAAGATCCGACTGGGCCGCCTTCAGGCCCGACAGCGAGATGTAGAACGACATGGACTAAGGCTCCTTCTGGTATCTGTCTTCAGCTAAGGCTCAGCGCGTCTGTGGGCGTGTACGTCCCCAGCGGCGTGATCAGTTTGGCGTCGCTGCCGTTGGCGGGCGACTGCACGGCGGCGATGGTCGCCCAGCTCGCGATCGTCCGGGACGCGCCGCCACGGACCTGGATCGACAGGGGACCGGACGCGGCGCGGCTGCCGTCGGCGGCGAGGCCGTTCCAGTGGAACGGCACGTCGCCCGCCTCATGCGCACCGAGCTCGATGGCCTTGACCAGCTTGCCGTCGGCATCGACCAGATCGACGGCCAGGTTGGAACTGTCGCTGGCGAGCGTGATCTGGCCAGAATAGCCGCCCGCATAATCGGGCGCGACGACGTCGCTCTTGACCAGCATCGACCGGCCGATCCAGCCGGCGGCGTCCGAAAGGCGCGTGCCGTTGAGCGCCGATGCGATGGTGTCGAGCTTGCTGTTCGCTTCCGCCTGGCCCGCCAGTTGCGAGAACTGCGTCATCTGCGAGACCATCTGGCTGTTGTCGAGCGGCTCGAACGGGTCCTGATATTTGATCTGCGCGGTGAGCAGCGTCAGATATCCGGTCATGTCGATCGCGCTGTTGCCCGACTTGCTCTTCGATTGGGCCTCGAGGAGGTTGCGGTTGTTGGCGGCGGTCGATGCGTCGACCGTCCAGGGGCTGCTGATCGGCGATGGTGTCATTTGCCGAGCCTTATCGTTTCGAGGAGGAGGGATTTGGCGGTCTGAAGGACCTGCACATTGTTCTGGTACATGCGCGCGGCCTCGACCATGTCGACCAGCTCTGCGCTCGTATCGACGCCGGCTTCCCAGACATCGCCATTCTCGTCGGCGAGCGGGTGACCGGGGTCGTGCCGCCGGGTGGCGGGCGTGTCGGACGTGACGACGCGCTCCACAGAAACCGTGGCGACGCCCGGCTTTTCGGTGACGGGCCGGAACACCGGACGGATGGCGCGGAACGCCTCCTTTTCCGATCCGGCGACGGTGCCGGCGTTCGCCATGTTCGAGGCGGTGGCGTTCAGCCGCACGAGCTGCGCCGACATGGCGCGTCCCGATATGGCGAAGATGTTCATGGGCTTGTCCATGCTCAGTCTCCCTTCAGCGCGCGGGTGATGGTGTTGAGGCGGCTTTCGAGGAAGGACAGCGTCGTGCGGTACTTGACCGCATTCTCCGCGAAGAGCGTCTGCTCGGTCGACATCTCGACGGTGTTGCCGTCGGCCGAGGGCTGCAGCGGCACGCGATAGCCCATCGCCTTTTCGAGAGCGCCGGAGATCGTACCTTGCTGCTTCGACGCTTCGGCCAGTGCCTTGTCGAAGTCGATGTCCTGCGCCTTGTATCCGGGCGTCGATGCGTTCGCAATGTTGGACGCCAGCAGGGTCAGCCGCTGCGACCGCAGCGCCAGCGCCTTGCCGTGGATTCCGAACAACTGATCTTCGACGGACATTTTTTCCTGGCCCTCTAAATCTCTTGGCGTCGCTGCCGTTCTGATGTCTGACGAACCAGACCGGCAGGGTCGCTCCAAGGCTGGTTCAGCAAAAGTCGTGCCAATTGCTGTTTGGGCCGGATTTCCGTCGCTCTCGGCAGGGTGCTTGCCATTCCGGGGCCAGGGGGGCGGCAAGTGCGGCAACGCCTTGCCGGGGGTGCGGCAATTTTTTGCCGCCCCCCGCGCACGGGCTGGATTCCGGCCGGTTTGACGAGGGTTTGCCGATGCCGGCGCTGGCCATTCTGTACGATCCGGTGCCGCTTTTTGCCGTTGCATTGGGCGCATTCCTGATCGCGGCGCTCCAGATCGGCTGGTCGGCGCTTCCCCCCGCCCTTTCGGCCCTGTCTCCGCTGTTCAGCGCGCGCCCCGATGTCGACCGCGCGCTCGCCCGGTCCGCCGCGCGCAATGCGGCGCGGGTCGCGCGTGACGAAGGGCTGCCGCGCGTCGAGCGTGTAGCGCGCACCCCGCCCTTCGTGGCGGAGGCGGTCCGCCGCCTTGCCGACTGCTCCGACATCGACGATTTCTCGCGCTGGCTCGACGAGGCGATCACCGATCGCGCCGACCGGCATGCGCGATCGGTGATGGTGTGGGACGCGGTCGCTGACGCCGCGCCCGCGCTGGGCATGGCCGGTACGATCCTGGGCCTGATCGGGATGTTCGCCAATATGGCCGATCCCGACAGCGTCGGCCCCGCCATGGCGCTGGCGCTGATGACGACCTTTTACGGGCTGGTGCTGGCGAATTTCATCGCTGCCCCCGTGGCGCGGCGGCTGGCACGGCTGAGCGAGCAGGAAATCGCCTGGCAGCGCGAGCTTGCCACGCGTCTCGTCGCGGTTGCGGCGCGTGAGGCGACCATGTCGCCCTCGTTCCGCTACGTGACCGCGCAGGACGCCGCATGAAGCCCGGGCTGCTGGCGAAAAGCGGGCGCTGGGCGCTCAGCTTCGCCGATCTGTGCCTGCTTCTCCTGGGCTTTTTCGTGCTTCTCCACGCGACACAGGAACAGGATCGGGAGCGCGCGCTCGCCAGCATCGGTGCGGAGCTTGGGGGCGGCGCAAATGCCGCCGCCGACGCGGAGCCACTGCGACTGCCCGCCGACAGCCTTTTCGTCCCGCGCGAGGCGATGCTGACCCCAAAGGGGCGCGAGGTCATCGCCGCCTTCGCCAATGAGGCAAAGGCGCGCGGCCGCTCGCTCCAGCTTTCGTCGACGGGCATTGCCGAGCAGTCGGGCCGCTTCGATGCATGGGACCTCGCTTCTGCCCGGCTCGGTGCCGTGGCGCGGGCGCTGGTCCAGGCCGACGTTCCGGCGGGCGATATCGCCCTGCTCGGCGCGGAGACCACCGACATCGGCAGCGGCGGGCACATGATCCTGATCCGCATGGTGCCCAAACCGCCCCCGAGCCGACGGTAGCCCCATAATGGCACGCTTATTGCTTCAATCCAGGTGAAATGACCAGGATGGACAGCATGCGCGCTTTTCTTTTCAGCCTCTTCGTCGCCCTGATCGGCCAGGCCACGCTCGGCGCTCCGGCCTTTGCCAATGGTGCGCGGTTCGAGAATCTCGACCGGCTCGACGGGCTTGTCGCGACCACGGTGGGCGCTACCGTCGGTGAGCCCGGCGGCGCGATCGCGCCCATCGACCGCCGCCTGCGCCTCGCCGCATGTCCGGCGATCCCCAGCATCGAAGGCCCCGTGTTCGGCGCGGCGATCGTCCGTTGCGATGCGGTCGGCTGGCGCATCCGGGTGCCGCTCGCCGGCGCTCCCAAGGCGGCCGGACCCGTCGCGCGGGCGCAGAAAACCGTGCTGGTGCGCAAGGGCGATCCGGTCCAGCTCGTCGCCGGCAACGCCGCGTTCAGCGTATCGCGGGTGATGATCGCCGACGAGGACGGTGCCGCCGGCGACATGATCCGGGTGCGCGAGGACCGCAAATCCGCGCCGGTTGCGGGCATGGTGCAAGAAAATGGTGTCGTTCGTGTTCCCGGCATTTAATCTTTTCTGAACCCGGCCGTATATAGAGTGACCGGTAGTTGAAGAGGTTCAAGCGATGATCAATCCCGTTGGACAGGCCATGAGCGCCGCGATCGAGGCGGCGAAGCTGCGCGAAAGCGCCGGTGCCAAGCCATCGGCGCCGGTTTCGCGTGCCCCGTCATCCAGCGCGGGCGAAAAAGTCTCCAGCCCCGCCGCTCGCCTTGCCTCGGCGGGCGCACCCCTCGACACCGACAAGATCGCGCGGATCAAGGACGCGATCGCATCGGGCAATTATCCCGTCGATCCCGACAAGATCGCGGACCGCATGGTCGAGCTGGACCTGCCGGTTTCCTTCAACTGATGCGATGAGTACCGACGCCGCTCTCGACCGGCTCGACCAGGCGGAGCGTGCCTTGCGCGGCGCGATGGAAGCATCGGACGCCGACTCGATCCTTCTTCACACTCGCCATTTCACCGAAGCGCTCGACGCCGTACAGGCGCTGGGTGCGGTTCGTGCCGATGCCGCGGCGCGCGAGCGGGTCCGGGACCTCATGGCGCGGCTTGAAAGCGACCGCACCTTCGCCCGGCTGATTTCCGGGCTGATCGACGAAAAGCTGAGCTGCGCGGGCGCGCGGCCCGACGCGCCGGCGGGAGTCCCACTGACCTACGGGCGGCGCTGACGTCTCTTTCCAAGTGACCCGCACGGTTCACCTGAAATCAGGATCGCCACATAATGGATCGTCATGCTGAACCTGTTTCAGCATCCATGGCGCCTCCCGGGCTGTGGTGCATGGGTCAAAAATGGACCCTAAAACACGTTCAGGGTGACGAGCATTCGAGAGCGCAAACCGATTCCCCATATGGCGAGATTTCTGGCACGGTCCTTGCTTATTCTCGCATGAGGATAACGCGGGGAACAGTGCGAAATGGCCGATTACAGCGGCATAACACAAGCGGGTCGGGCCGTCGGTGGCCGTGTCCAGAATGCGATCGCCACGGCGAGCCGCCGCACCGGCGTCGATTTCGGCTATCTGCTGGGACAGGCGCAGATCGAAAGCAGCCTTGACCCCGATGCCCGCGCCCGCACGTCGAGCGCGACCGGCCTGTTCCAGTTCATCGACCAGAGCTGGCTGGGCGTCATCAACAGCCATGGCGCGCGGCACGGGCTCGGCTGGGCGGCCGACGCGATCCAGCGCAGCGCCGGCGGCCGCTATTATGTCGCCGATCCCGGCCTTCGCCAGCAGATCATGGACCTGCGGAAGCATCCCGAGACCGCGTCGGTGATGGCGGCCGAGTTCGCGTCGGAAAATCGCGACTTTCTGGAACAGCGCATCGGCCGCGCCGCCGAGCCGGTCGATCTCTACCTCGCCCACTTCCTCGGGGCGGCGGGTGCCGCCAAGTTCCTGACCTCGGACCCCTCCTCCTCCGGTGCCGCTCTGTTCCCGCAGGCCGCCCGCGCCAACCGCTCGATCTTCTACGACCGCCAGGGCAACGACCGCAGCCTCGCCGAAATCCGTTCCGACTTCGCGCGCAAGCTGTCCAACGGCGCGCGCGATGCAGGTGCGGAGGTTGGTTTTGCCGGCACGCTCGACGGCTGGTCGCTCCCGCAAGGATCGGCGGCGGTCCAGCCCGCCGACTATGTGCGGATCGAACAGGCGCGGCTCGCCCAGAGCCAGGAGATTGCGCAGGCCACCGCCGACTATCCCGAATTCGCGCCGAAGGCCGAAACGGCCCGCCTCGCCTATCTCATGCTCGCCACTTTCGGACGGTAAGACATCATGAACCGCACGCAGCTCAACGGTAAAATCTGGCTCAACACCGCCAAGGGTGCGATCCTGCCCTTTGCGACGCTGATGCTCGTCATGTTCATGGTCGTGCCGGTTCCGTCGATCGTGCTCGACATCGGCTTCATCGCCAACATCATGATCAGCCTCGCGGTGCTGATGGTGGCGCTCAACGCCGCCAAGCCGCTCGATTTCTCCAGCTTTCCGACGGTGCTGCTGTTCGCCACGCTGCTCCGCCTCGCGCTCAACGTCGCGTCGACGCGCGTGGTGCTGGTCGATGGGCACAGTGGCTCCGACTCGGCGGGCTATGTCATCGAGGCGTTCGGCAATTTCCTGATCGGCGGCGACTATGTCGTCGGTATCTTCGTCTTCCTGATCCTGATGATCATCAACATGGTCGTCATCACCAAGGGCGCGGGCCGCGTGTCCGAAGTGTCGGCGCGCTTCACCCTCGACGCGATGCCCGGCAAGCAGATGGCGATCGACGCCGACCTCAACGCCGGACTGCTGACCGCAGAGGAAGCCAAGGTCCGCCGCCAGGAAGTGGCGACCGAAGCCGACTTCTACGGATCGATGGACGGTGCCTCGAAGTTCGTGAAGGGCGACGCGGTCGCCGGCATCCTGATCCTCATCATCAACATCGTCGGCGGCATCGTGCTGGGCGTGGTCAGCCACGGCCTCGACCTCGCCACCGCAGCCCAGACCTATGTGCTGCTGGCCATCGGCGACGCGCTGGTCGCGCAGGTGCCCGCGCTGCTCCTGTCGATCGCCGCCGCCGCGATCGTCACCCGCGTATCCTCGGAGAAAGACCTTCCGGGTCAGATCTCGCACCAGTTCGGCGTCGGCAAGGCGTGGGTGCCGGTTGCCGCGATCCTCGGCATCCTCGGCGTGCTGCCCGGCATGCCGCACTTCCTCATACTGCCCGCCGCCGCGCTGTCGGGCTTCATCGCCTGGCGCCTTCGCCAGAGCGCGGTCGCAGCGGAAAATGCGCCGGTCGAACCGCCCGTCCCGGAAAATCCCGCCAATATCGAATGGGGCGACGTGTCCGACGCCGCGATCCTGGGGCTTGAGATCGGCTATGGCCTGATCGCCCTGGTCGACGAGCGCAAGGACGCGCCGCTGATGGGCCGCATCACCGGAATCCGCCGCCAGCTCAGCCGCGAACTGGGCTTTGTCGTGCCAATGATCCGCGTGAAGGACAATCTCGCGCTCGGCCCCAACGCCTACCGCATCACCATCGCCGGCGTCGTCGTCGGCGAGGATGAAGTGTGGCCCGACGACCTGCTCGCACTCGATTCGGGCGCGCTCGAAGGCACGGTGGACGGACGCATCGCCAGGGACCCCACCTTCGGCCTCGACGCGGTGTGGATCAGCCCCGACAAGCGCAGCGAGGCTGTGGTCGCGGGCTATACGGTTGTCGATCCCTCGACGGTGATCGCGACCCACATCAACCATCTGATCGCACATAACGCCGCCGAGATGTTCGGCATGGACGAGGCACGCAAGCTGCTCGACACGCTCAAGGAAAGCGCGCCGCAGCTTGTCGACGGGCTGACCCCCAATCCGCTGAGCCTCGCGCAGATCGCCGCGCTGTGCCGCGCGCTGCTCTCCGAAGGCGTGCCGCTCAAAGACTTCCGCCGCATCGCCGAGGCCATGGTCGATGCCGCGCGTCCCGACCAGAGCCATGAGGCGCTGGTGGAGGCGGTTCGCCAGCGCATCGGGTCGCTGATCATCCAGACGCTGGTGCCCGTTCGCATGCCGCTGCCGGTCATCACGCTCGACGGCGATCTCGAAGGGTTGATCGCGCAGGCAATGCGCGTCGCGGGCGATGCCAAGCATCCGATCGAGCCCGGCCTGTCTGCGCGCCTGATCGAGCAGGTGACTCAGGCCGCGCGTCCGCTGATGGCCGAGGCGCGCAGCTTCGCCATCGTCACGTCGCCGGTCGCGCGGCGGGCGCTCAGCCGCCTGTTCCGCCCCCACATGCCCGAAACGCCCGTGCTGTCCTTCCTGGAGATTCCCGACGGCAAGCCGGTCGAGGTCGCCGCCGTCGTCGGCAATGAAAGCCGCATCAACCCCGCGAACAGAATTTCGCAAGGGTCCGAGACGGAAAAGCTTGGTTAAGTCTTTCGGGTTAGTCGTTGCACATGCGTAGTCTCGCTTACGACCCAGCAGGCCTGACCTATGGCCGCACCGCGTCCGGTCCTTCGCCAGACCAGTTGGCGCGGCAATATATGCCGCTGGTCCGCAAGATCGCGTGGCATGTCCATGGCCGCGTCTCAAGCGCGATCGAGGTCGAGGATCTGCTGCAGATCGGTATGGTCGCTCTGGTGGAGGCGGCCAATGCCTTCGAGGATCGCGGCCACGGCTTCGCCAGCTATGCGCAGATGCGCGTTCGCGGCGCAATGATCGACCATCTCCGCCGTCATGCCAACATCTGCCGGTCCGCCATGGCGCGGCGCAAGCAGATCGGCAAGGCGCGCGAGGCGGTCGAACAGCGCACCGGGCGGGTGGCGAGCGAGCAGGAAATCGCGGCCGAGATGGGCCTGGACGCCGAGGCGTGGCGCGATCTCGCCGGTGGCACCGATCTGGTCCAGCACCAGAGCATCGACGAGGTCTATTCCGACCAGTCGATGTGGTTCGCCGATGTCACCGACCGCGCCGACGATATTCTCGAACGCGAATCGCTCAAAAAAGCCGTCGCAGCCTGTATCCGCGAGCTGCCCGAGCGCGAGGCCATGGTTCTCCAGCTTTATTTCGTTGAGGAAATGAACCTCGAGGAGATCGGCGCGACGCTCGATATCGGCGCCGCGCGCGTCTGCCAGATCAAGAAGGCGGCGCTCGACAAGTTGAGAACACGCCTGGCAGAATGGCAGTGACCGCAAGCCCCCATGAAGGGCGCTGTCCACAAATCACTTCCCCCCCCGAATATGTTGTGTAAATCGTTGTCCGCGCGGTTTTTTTGACGGGGCGACCGTTTCGGGACGGCAACGATGAACCAAAGTTTCCCCCACACGCTTTCGCTGCCGAATTTCGCGGGCGATGACTTGCTGGCGGCAATCGTCCGTTCGTCGAGCGACGCGATCATCGCCAAAGATCTGGACGGCATCGTCATCAGTTGGAATCCGGCGGCCGAGCACATCATGGGCTATACGGCGGACGAGATCGTCGGGCGCTCGATCCGCACGTTGATCCCCGCCGACCGCCAGCATGAGGAGGACGCGATTCTCGCGCGGCTCCGCGCCGGCGAGACGATCCCCACGTTCGAGACCAAGCGGCTGACCGCAGACGGCGTTCTCAAGCCGGTATCGGTCACGGTGTCCCCGGTGCGCGATGCGACGGGGGCGATCGTCGCGGCATCGAAGATCCTGCGCGACCTGTCGGAACATTCCGCAATGCGGCGGCAGCTCATGGAGAGCGAAAAGCGATTCGAGACGCTGGCCGACAATATGGCGCAGCTCGCCTGGATGGCGGACCAGAGCGGCTCGATCTTCTGGTATAATCAACGCTGGTACGAATATACGGGCAGCACCTTCGATCAGATGAAAGGATGGGGATGGCGCTCCGTCCATCATCCCGACCATCTGGAGCGGGTCGTCATCCGCTATCAACGCAGTCTCGAAGCCGGTGAAGTGTGGGAGGACCTGTTCCCGCTGCGCAGCCGCCATGGCGAATATCGCTGGTTCCTCTCGCGCGCGATGCCCGTCCGGGACGAGGCCGGTCAGGTGATCCGGTGGATGGGCACGAATACCGATGTCACCGAACAGCGGGCGCAGCAGGACCGCATCCAGATGTTGATGGCGGAGGTCAACCACCGCGCCAAGAACATGCTGTCGATGATTCAGGCGCTTGCCCGCCGTACCGCCCCGCGCGACCGGCCGGAGTTCATCACCCGCTTCGAGCAGCGGATCAGCGCGCTGTCCGCCAACCAGGACCTACTGATCCGCAGCGAATGGCGCGGTGCCCCGCTCGAAGAGCTGGTGCGCACCCACCTCGCCTATGTCGACGACCTGATCGGCAGGCGAATCCATATCGACGGCCCGGACCTGCTGATCCGGCCATCCGCCGCCGAAACGCTGGGCCTGGCGCTTCACGAGCTGTGCACCAACGCCAGCAAATATGGCGCGTTGTCGACCGAGGGCGGAGAGGTCCGCATCGACTGGGCCACCGAACCGCGCGGCGGCAGCACCGATTTCGTGCTCACATGGACTGAAAGCGGCAGCCCGCCCCGCGCCACGGCAGGCCAGCCGGGGTTCGGCACCACAGTGACCGACCGGTTGCCGCGCATGAGCCTTCAGGCGACGGTCCAGCGCGACTATGGCGAGCATGGCCTCTGCTGGCAGCTCCGCTGCGATCTGGGCCAGGTGATCGGCAGCACCGCTCCGGAGGTGCGCCGCGCGCAGGCCGATGTGCGGACGGGCGGCGCGGTGCTGGTCGTCGAGGACGAGGCGCTGGTCGCCCTCGATCTGGTCGCCGTGCTGGAAGATCGCGGCTTCACCGTGGTCGGCCCGGCGGCGACCGTCGAACAGGCGATGGAGCTTCTCGACCAGAACCAGGTCTCGCTCGCCATATTGGACGTTAACCTCGGCCGGGACGAGACCAGCGAGCCGATCGCCAAGCGGCTGAAGCGTGAGGGCACCCGGTTCTTCGTCACGTCGGGCTACAGCGCGCAGCAGCGCGCGCCGGTGTTCAACGACGTGCCCAGCTTCGACAAGCCGGTGAACATTTCGCTGATCGTCAGCGCGGTCGAGAACGCCTGCCGCTGAGGGCGGGCACCGCGCTTGCCTTTCCGCGCGCCTGCGACTATAGGCGCGCCTCCGCCATGGTCATCCCTGGAGGCGTGACGGAATTTTTGCAGACAGAGCTTTTGGAGACAGCAAGTGAGCGAAGTGCTTGAACTTGCGGCCGAGGCACGCGACCGGGCAGGCAAGGGAGCCTCCCGCGCCCTTCGTCGGGAAGGCCGCGTACCCGCCGTTATCTACGGAAACAACGAAGATCCCCAGATGGTGCATGTCGAGGAGAAGCTCCTCAACAAGCTGCTGCACACCGGGCATTTCTTCAATTCGGTCGTCATGGTCGAGGTCGGCGGCAAGAAGGTCCGCACCCTGCCCAAGGACGTGGCCTTCCATCCCGTGTCCGACCGGCCGCTCCACGCGGACTTCCTGCGCGTGTCGGAGCATGCCAGCGTTCATGTGAACGTGCCCGTCACCTTCGTCAACGAAGCGGCGGCCCCCGGCATCAAGCGCGGCGGCGTGCTGAACGTCGTGCGCCATGAGATCGAGCTGATCTGCGACGCGGCTGAAATACCCGACGACGTCCAGGTCGATCTGACCGGCTTCGACGTGGGCGACAGCATCCACATCAGCGCCGTGACCCTGCCCGCGGGTGCGAAGCCCGCGATCGAGGATCGCGACTTCACCATCGCCACGATCGTGGCGCCGTCCGCGCTGAAGTCGTCCGAAGGCGACGCGAGCAAGGAAGACGAGGCGTAATAATCATTGGGGGAGCGGCATGGGTTCGCTCCCCCCACTCCACGAGCGTCATGCCAGCGGAGGCTGGCATCTCTCCCGGCCTCACGCGACCCCGGCCTTCAGCCACGGGCTGAAGTTTATCCTGAGCGCCGCCGCAGGCGGCGTCGAAGGGCTGGGGTGAGGCCAAGGGCAAGTGTGGCCGGAGGGATCCGCGATGCAACTCTGGGTCGGCCTCGGCAATCCCGGTCCATCATATGCGCTTCATCGGCACAATGTCGGCTTCATGGCGCTTGACGTGATCGCCGACATGCATCGCTTCTCCGACTGGAAAAAGCAGTTCCAGGGCTGGACCGCCGAGGGGCGGCTGGGGCCTGAGAAGATCCTGCTCCTCAAGCCCGCGACCTTCATGAACGACAGCGGGCGCGCGGTTCGCGCCGCGCTCGATTTCTACAAGCTCGACCCCGCCGACGTCACCCTGTTCCACGACGAACTCGACCTCGCGCCCATGAAGGTGAAGGTCAAGCGCGGCGGCGGCACGGCCGGGCACAACGGCCTGCGCTCCACCGACGCGCACATCGGTCCCGAATTCCGCCGCGTCCGTATCGGCATTGGCCATCCCGGCCACAAGGACCGGGTCACCGGCCATGTGCTGGGCAATTATCACAAGAGCGAGACCGACGCGCTGGCCGACATGCTGGGTGCGATCGCTGCCGAGGCCGAATGGCTGGCAAGGGGCGACGACGTGCGATTCATGAACGACGTGGCGCTGCGCATGGCCGGCTGAGCCGCCGCCCACAGCCCGGCCCGCGCGCATATACGCATTTCGTCCCATTGCGGCCAAGTCCGCTAAACCCCCACCGTGCAGCCTGCGGGCAAACGGGGGATCGCATGTCGGGACAGGGACGGTTCGGCCGCAGGGACGTGATCAAGGGCTCGCTGGCGACCGGCGGCCTGTTCGGGTTGCAGGCCTGCACCGGGTCCAGCTCGGGCGGGCTCGCGTCGGCCTCCTCCATTCCGGCCCTGGGCGGCATGGCGCGCGACTCGCTGGTGCCGATGCGGGTGACACCCGACCAGTTGATCGACGTGAAATGCTGCCTTCGCCCGGTACGCGCGGCTGGCCCCAATCTGTCCACCGAGCAGATCGGCGACACGCTGGTCGTCCACAATTATGGCCATGGCGGGTCGGGATGGTCGCTGTCCTGGGGCTCGGCGGAGGTCGCCGTAGGCAAGGCGCTTTCGGTCCTGCCGCGCGAGGTCGCCGTGATCGGCTGCGGCATCGTCGGCCTGACCGCCGCCGTGGTGGCGCAGCGCGCGGGGCTCAAGGTGACGATCTACGCGCGCGACATGCTGCCGCGCACCCGGTCGTTCCGGGCGAGCGGGTCGTTCACCCCCGATGCGCGCGTGTCGCTCACGGAGCCCGCCGGCCCGGCGTTCGGCGATCTGTGGGAGACGATGGCGCGGCTGAGCTGGAAGAGCTTTCGCACCTATCTGGGACTGGCGTCGCGCCCCGTCGAGTTCATCGATAGCTACGCGGTGTCGGACAAACCCATCAAGCGGCGCGAGGACCTGCCCGATCCGGCGATCACCGACAGCTTCGCGACAAAGGGCCTGCCGCAGCAGAATTCTGAGTTCGGGCATTATGGCGAACGCATCAGGGACATCGTGCCCCAGTCGCGCCCGCTGTCGCCGGAGGAAAGCCCCTTCGCGATGCCCTACACCACGCGCACTTCGACGATGATCTTCAACTTCGCCAGCTATGCCGACCTGCTGCTCGGCGAGTTCTTCGCGCGCGGCGGCAGCTTCGAGAACAGAGTCTTTCACGCGCCCGGCGATGTTACCGCGCTCAAGGAAAAGGTGGTCATTCACTCGACCGGCTTTGCGGCGCGCGATCTGTGGCGCGACCGCACGGTGTTTCCGGTACGTGGCCAGACCGGCTGGCTGGTACCGCAGACCGAGTGCAAATACGGCCTTCGCTTCAACAACATGTCGATCCAGTACAAGGCGGACGGCATGGTCATCATGAACAACAATCCCGACCTCGGCTCGATGCTTGGGGTGGGCGACAGCATGGAGCTGCCGATGCGCGAACCGATCGAGGAGGCGCTCGCCGCCTTTGCGCCGCTCTTTGCGGGAATGCCCGCACCGGCACGGAGGGGCTGAGGCCATGCGCCGCATGATTCCGCTCGCCACCGCCGCCATGCTGCTCGCCGCCGCCCTTCCCGCCGCGCTGCAGGGGGCGAGCACCGCGACCGGCACTTATACCGAGGCGCAGGCCGCAGAAGGGCGCGCCATCTATGAGGCGCAATGCGCGGTGTGCCATGGTGCCAATCTCGACGGCACCTACGAGATTCCCGCACTGAAGGGCCGCTTTCTCGCGCATTGGGCGGGTCGTCCAGTCGCCACGCTGGCGGACTATATCGGCGTCGCCATGCCGCAGATGGCACCCGGCACGCTCTCGCCAGAGGACACGGCCCGCGTGACCGCCTATCTGCTCAAGGAGAACGGCATGCCCGCCGGATCGCGCCCGCTGCCGGCGGACATGACCGCGCAGAAGGCGATCCTGTTCACCCCTGCGGGGCCCTCACGGTAGGAAGACCTCTGCCTGCGCCGGGGCGACCAACGGTTCACCGCATCTCAAGCTAACGTAAAGGATTTCATCCCTACCGTTGACCCTTGATCCCCGGGGAACGACGAGAATGCAGCGCCATGCTGTCACAGTGACTTTGCAGCAAATCTGGTTCGCAGGCCTGCTGTATTGCGCGCTCGCCGTCGCGACCATCGCGTTGACCAGCAACGGCAATGAGGTCACACCCTTTTGGCCGGCCAATGCCGTGCTGGCGGCGTTGATGCTGCTTGCGCCGCGCGACCGGTGGCGCCAGATCGTGATCGCCGGATTCATCGCCAATATCGCGGCCAACCTCATCACCCGCTCGTCCTTCGTGGGGCCGGTCCTGTTCGGAATCGCGAACATGGTGGAGTTGCTTGTCTTCGCCTGGGGTATGGGGGCACCGCTAAACAGCGCGGACACTATGCGCCATCCATCGACGCTGACCCGCATCCTCTTCTGGGCCGGCATCGTCGCGCCGGCGAGCAGCGCACTGCTCGGCGCGGCGACGGCGTGGCTCGCATTCGACCAGCCCTTCTTCTCCGCGATGGCGGTGTGGATGATGGCCGATTCGCTCGGCCTGCTCCTGTTCGGACCGTTTTTCTTCTCGCTGTTCCGGGGCGAGGTCTCGGAGTGTTTGCGCAGCAGAACACCGCGACAGCTTGTCGAGATGATGGTCTTGCAGGCCATCGTTGTCCTGACCGCCCTCATCGTGTTCCGGACCCCTTCGCTGCCCCTCCTGTTCGTCATGCCTTTGCCGATCATGCTGGTGACGTTCCGGCTGGGCTGGTTGGCTACGAAGATGGCGGTGATGATCGTGGCCGTCGTCGTCGGCATCGCCATCGTTGACGGGACCGGACCATTCGCGGCCACGCACATCGCCGGCGTCCCGCCCGTCATTATCGCACAGATCTATCTCGCGTCGCTGCTGCTGATGCAGATGCCGGTGGCGGCCGCGCTGACGTCGCGCGCCGAACTGATCGAGCGCTTCGCCAAGAGCGAAAGGTCCGTTCGCCTGCTCGCGGAGCAATCGCAAATCCTGCTCCTGCGCCTCGACAGCGAGGGCCGCTTCATCGGGGTATTCGGCGCCGCCCACACATTGATCGGCAGGTCGGAAGGCGAGTTGCTGGGCCAGGGGCTCGACGCGCTGGTACCCGAACTCGGCGAGCCGCTGGCGCAAGCCTTCGCGGAGACGATGGACGACGACGGCTTCGACCAGGTCGTCGAATTCGCTGCTCCCGGCAAGCCCGGACGGTGGCGCGAGGCGCGTCTCCGGGTTCTGGAATCGGATCGGCGAGCGGGGTTCGAGGTCGGCCTGACGATCCAGGACATCACCGATCGCAAGCGCCGCGAGCGCGAACTCGTCAAGCGCGCGCATGTCGATGGCATGACGGGCCTGCTGAACCGCGCCGGGTTCGTTGAGAAGGCGCAGCGTCGCCTCGGGAGCGCCGGCGACGGCAACGTCTTCATGGCCATTATCGATGTCGACCGGTTCAAGCTGATCAACGACAATCTGGGCCACGCGGCGGGCGACATCGTCCTTCAGGCGATCGCCACCCAGATGAAAGGCCATCTCCGTTCGACCGACATCATCGGCCGACTGGGCGGGGACGAGTTCGCGATCCTGCTTGCGGACATGGAGCATGAGGAGGCGTGCAGCGCCTGCGACCGGCTGGTTGCCGCAATCGCCGCATCCCCCGTCGCCTTGAACGGCGGTGCAGCCGTATCGGTTCGCATCAGTTGCGGCGTCGCGCGCTGGAACGGGACGGACAGCCTCGACCGGTTGCAGCATGATGCCGACATGGCGCTTTATGAGGCGAAACGCGGCGGGCGCAACCGCGCCGTCGCTGCCTGATCCACACAAGCGACGCCTCCTTCCCCGACGCACTGGCACCTGCAGTCCCCCGCGCGCTAGACCTCAAACAGGTGAACAGAGCCTGATTCACGATTTCAGCGGAAACGCAAAGCGCTTCCACCTCAATCGATCAGGCTCTAAAGACGCGGCCACATCACACATCGGGACGAGCGGTCGAATGGGTTTCAAATGCGGCATCGTGGGCCTGCCCAATGTGGGCAAGTCCACCCTTTTCAACGCGCTGACGGAGACTCAGGCGGCGCAGGCGGCCAATTATCCGTTCTGCACGATCGAGCCCAATGTCGGCAATGTCGCGGTCCCCGACGCACGGCTGGAGAAGCTGGCGGCGATCGCCGGATCGGCCAAGATCATCCCGACCCAGCTCGCCTTCGTGGACATTGCCGGCCTGGTGCGCGGCGCGTCCAAGGGCGAAGGGCTGGGCAACCAGTTCCTCGGCAACATCCGGGAGGTGGACGCGATCGTTCATGTGCTGCGCTGTTTCGAGGATGACGATATCCAGCATGTCGACAACCGAGTCGACCCGATCGCCGATGCCGAGACGGTCGAGACCGAGCTGATGCTCGCCGACCTAGACAGCCTGGAAAAACGCGTGCCCAATCTCGCCAAGAAGGCAGCGCAGGGCGACAAGGAGAGCAAGGTCGCGGCGTCGGTCCTCGGCCAGGCGCTCGACCTTCTGCGCGAGGGCAAGCCCGCGCGGCTCACCGCGCCGAAGGATGCCGAGGAAGCCCGGGTCCTGAAGCAGGCGCAGCTCCTGACCGCCAAGCCGGTCCTCTATGTCTGCAATGTCGAGGAAGGTTCGGCCGCGACCGGAAACGCTTTTTCTGCGCGCGTGTTCGACAAGGCGGCGGCGGAGGGCGCGCAGGCGGTCGTCGTGTCCGCCGCAATCGAGGCCGATCTGGTCGCGATGGACCCTGCCGAACGCATGGAGTTCCTCGCCGAGCTGGGTCTTTCGGACACCGGACTGTCGCGCGTGATCCGCGCTGGATACGAGCTTCTTCACCTCCTCACCTTCTTCACCGTGGGCCCGAAGGAAGCGCGCGCCTGGACAGTCCACGCCGGTGCCACCGCGCCGCAGGCGGCGGGCGAGATCCATACCGACTTCGAGAAGGGCTTCATCCGCGCCGAAACCATCGCCTTCGACGATTATGTCGCGCTCGGCGGCGAGGCGCGCGCGCGCGAGGCCGGCAAGCTGCGCGCCGAGGGCAAGGCCTATGTCGTCCATGACGGCGACGTGATGCACTTCCTGCATAGCTGAGCGACCGGCAAGCCGATTCTTGACCTGGCGCAAGGATCGCTTGGCGGACGCGGGCCATGAAGACAGGATGACCCAAGCTTCCACCCCCTATGATCGCATCGGCGGCCGCGCCGGGATCGCCACGCTCGTCGACCGCTTTTACGACCTGATGGAGAGCGAGCAGGAATACGCGGCTCTGCGGGCGCTGCACGCGCCCGACCTGACGCCGATGCGCGGATCGCTGACCGACTTCCTTATGGCCTGGATGGGCGGCCCGCGCGACTGGTTCGAGCAGCGCCCCGGTGCCTGCATCATGTCCGCGCATGGCAAAGTGCCGGGGATCGACCGGGAGACCGGCGAGCAATGGATCGCCTGTATGACCCGCGCGGCGGCCCCGCTGCGCGCGCGCGACCCCGAATTCGCGTCCGCAATGCTCGAGGCCCTGGCCGGCATGAGTCGCGCCATGGCCGCGCGGGGCGAGCGCAATGCTGCGGAAGCCGCCGCCTGACGCCGCTTCGTCATCATCGCGCTATAGCGTCGGCGGGATGACGACACGCAGACAATTCATCGGTGCGGCGGGGGCAGTGCTGATCGGCGCACCCGCGCTGCTGAGGGCACAGACTCCCGCCACCGATCCTTTCGCTTTGGGGGTAACGGCGGGCGATCCCGCGCCGGACGGTTTTGTCATCTGGACCCGGCTCGCGCCCCGTCCGCTCGACGCCGATGGCGGCACAGGAACAAAGCCCGTGCCGGTGACATGGCAGGTCGCGGAGGACCGCGCCTTCGTCCGTATCGCAGCGTCGGGCGAGGCGGTCGCGTGGCCGGACATCGGCCATTCGGTCCATGTCGAGGTCGCCGGGCTCAAGCCCGACCGCGTCTATTGGTATCGGTTCGAGGCGACGGGCACGCAGTCCCCGGTCGGTCGCGCGCGCACCCTGCCGCTGCCCGGCAGCACGTCCCGCGCCGTCCGCTTCGGCGTGGCGGGGTGCCAGAATTACGAGCAGGGCTATTTCACCGCGTTCCGCCATCTGGCGGCGGAAGACCTCGCCTTCGTCTATCATTATGGCGACTTCATCTATGAGGGCGCAGCGCGCGCGGTGGGCACGGCTCCCACGCCGTGGGGTACGACGATGCAGACCGTGCGCAGCCATCTGGGGCAGGAATGCTTCACCCTCTCCGACTATCGTCTTCGCTACAGCCAGTATCTGACCGACCCCGACCTTCTGGCGGCACGGGCGAACCATGTGTGGCTCGCCAGCTATGACGATCACGAAATCGCGAACAACTGGGTGGATATGCTGGTGCCGAGCGGTGCGCCGCGCGACGTTTTCGCGTTCAGGCGGCAGGCGGCGCTTCAGGCCTGGTACGAGTTCATGCCGGTTCGGCGCGCGTCGCTGCCCGTGGGATCGCAAACCGCGATGTACCGGCGCTTCGCCGTGGGCGACCTCCTGTCGCTGAACGTGCTTGATACACGCCAATATCGGACCGATCAGCCATGCGGCGACGGTTTCAAGCCGGCCTGCCCCGACGTGTCGAGCGCCGAGGCCACTATGCTTGCCGCCACGCAGGAACAGTGGTTGCTCGACGGACTCCGGTCGAAATCCGCCGCGTGGACCTGCCTTGCGCAACAGGTGATGATGATGCCGCTCGACCGGCGCGGCATGGCCGGACAGCCGGACCCCATTCTCAATCTCGATAGCTGGGCCGGCTATCAGGCGCCGCGCGAGCGGCTGATGAAGTCGCTCCGCGAGACCGGCGATGTCGTTGTCCTGACCGGAGACGAGCATCGCCACTTCGTCGGGGAGATAGCGGATGACCGGGGGCCGGTCGGCGTCGAGTTCGTGTGCACCTCGATCAGCTCGGGCGGCGACGGGTCCGACAGGCGCGGCGACACCGACATGCTGATGGCGAACAACCCGCAGCTCCGGTTCGTCGGCGACCAGCGCGGTTATCTTGTCTGCGACGTCGCGCGCGACGGCTGGACCAGCCGCCTGATGGTCCTCGACAAGGTCAGCGAGCGCGGTTCCCCGATCCGGACGCGCCTCCGCGCCGAGGTGGCGCGCGGCGCTCCCCGCGTTCGCGTTTCTTGACCTCTCATCCGGCGGCACTTAGCCGGTTGCGCGTCAGGAGACGCCATGTCGATGTTTTTCGAGGATCTGGAGGTCGGGGCAAAACGTCGCTTCGGCCGCTACGAAGTCACCGCCGAGGAGGTTCGCGCCTTCGCCGAGCGCTATGATCCGCAGCCCTTTCACCTGTCCGACGAAGGCGCCGTCGACACGCCGTTCGACCGCATGGCGGCGAGCGGCTGGCACACCGGGTCGATGGCCATGGCGATGATGGTCGCCGACTGGCAGTCGACGCCCGGAATGCAGGAAGCCAGTCTCGGCGCGATGGGCCTCGACGAGCTGCGATGGCTGAAACCCGTCTACCCCGGCGACGTGCTCCACGTGCAAACCGAGCTGGTGGAAAAGATCGAATCGCGCTCGCGGTCCGACAGGGGCATCCTCAAGACGCTGGTGACCGTTTATAACCAGCATGACGAGATCGTGATGCAGTTCCGCCCGACCGTCATGGTGCGCCGACGTAACAGCGGTGTCTGAGCTTCGGCTTCCCGGAAAACTTATCGCCGACCGAACAGCTTTTCGATGTCGCCATGGGCCAGCCTGATCCAGGTCGGGCGGCCATGATTGCACTGCCCCGAATGCGGCGTGACCTCCATCTCGCGCAGCAGCGCGTTCATTTCCGCCACCGACAGCGCCCGGCCTGCCCGCACCGATCCGTGGCAGGCCATCGTCGCGGCAACATGGTCCAGCCTTTCCTTGAGAGTCACCGCATCGTCATAAGCGGAGAGGTCATCGGCGAGGTCGCGGACCAGCCCCTGAACGTCACCCGATCCGAGCAGCGCGGGCGTCGCCCGCACCATCATCGCCGCCGGGCCGAAGCGCTCGACTTCGAGGCCGAGGTCAGCGAGTTCGGCGGCGCGCGCCTCAAGCCGGTCGCAAGCGGGCTCGTCGAGATCGACGATCTCGGGCAGCAGCAGCGCCTGCCGCGCCACCTGCCCTTCCGCCACCGCCGCGCGCATCCGTTCGAGCACCAGCCGCTCGTGCGCCGCATGCTGGTCGACGATGATCAGCGAGTCTTCGGTCTCCGCGACGATATAGGTGCGCGCCACCTGCCCGCGCGCCACGCCGAGCGGATAGCGGCCCGCGTCGGGTATGGGTGCCTCGGCGGGCTGTGCGCGCGCCTGCGGCGCAAAGCCGGCGAACAGCGACGCCGCCTCGGCGACGCCGCCCATCGGGGCGGGCACCGTCGGGGCGATGCTCGCGGGATAGGCAGGCGCGTAGGTCGGCTCGCGCTGCCACAGGCTGGTGTCGGTCACCGCCGGACGCTCGGCGGAGCGCGCGCCTGCCTCGGTCAGCGCATGGCGAAGGCCACCGACGATCAGCCCGCGCATCGCCGCAGGATCATGGAAGCGCACCTCGGTCTTGGCCGGGTGGACGTTGATGTCCACCAGATCGGGCGGGACGGTCAGGAACAGCGCCAGAACGGCGTGACGGTCGCGGGCGAGCAGGTCGGCATAAGCGCCGCGCACCGCCCCCACCATCAGCCGGTCGCGCACCGGTCGGCCGTTGACGAACAGATATTGATGATCGGCCACGCCCCGGTTGAAGGTCGGCAGCGATGCGACGCCCGCCAGGCTGACCGGTCCCCGATCCACGGCGACGATGACATGATTGTGGGCAAGGTCGCGGTCGATCAGCGCCGCCACGCGCGATTCGCGGCTCTCCCCCGCCGGGACCGACAGCACGCGGCGCCCGTCATGCTCCAGCGCGAAGCCGATGTCGGGCCGCGCCATCGCGAGCCGCCGGACGACATCGAGACAGGCGGCATATTCGGCACGCGGCGAACGCAGGAACTTCCGCCGGGCGGGCACCTTGCCGAACAGATCCTCGACCGTCACCCGGGTACCCGGCGGAATGGCGGCGGGCATGTCGGAGACCCGGCGGCCATTGTCCATCACGATCGCCCAGCCGTCAGCACCGGCGGGCCGGCTTTCGATGGTCAGCCGCGCAACGCTGGCGATCGACGGCAACGCCTCCCCGCGAAATCCCATGGTGGCGACGGCTTCGATCCGGTCGTCGGCGAGCTTGCTCGTCGCGTGCCGCTCCAGCGCCAGCGCCAGATCGTGGCGCGCGATCCCGCAGCCGTCGTCGGCGACCTCGACGCGGTCGATCCCGCCCGTCGCGATCCGCACGACGATCTGCCGCGCCCCCGCGTCGATGCTGTTTTCTACCAGCTCCTTGAGCGCGCTGGCGGGCCGTTCGACCACTTCACCTGCGGCGATGCGGTTGACGAGCGCTTCTGGCAATCGGCGTATTGACATAAGATTGGGACTAGCCCAAGCGAGCGACTTCCGCGAGCAGGCGGCGGCATTTTTCCCCCGATTCTTGTGGCCGTCTGGCGCAGTAGCCCCTACACCGGCGCTTATCCTCCGCGCGCCTTGGCCGAAACAGGACCCCGAATGTCGCTCTTCAGCCGTTTGTTCAAATTCTCCTCGCACGACATGGCCATTGACCTCGGAACCGCGAACACGGTTGTGTATGTCCGCGGACGCGGGATCGTCCTGAACGAGCCGTCGGTCGTGGCGGTGGAAACGCTGAACGGCGTCAAGCGGGTCAAGGCTGTCGGCGACGACGCCAAGCTGATGATGGGCAAGACCCCCGCAAGCATCGAGGCGATCCGCCCGCTTCGCGACGGCGTCATTGCCGACATCGACATCGCCGAGCAGATGATCAAGCATTTCATCAGCAAGGTGCACG
>CAZHGR010000029.1:0-29892 GCA_964532255.1 uncultured Sphingobium sp. | reverse complement strand
AGGTTGGCGAGGATGATCTGGTCGCGGTCCATCTTCACCGCCTCGCGCTCGACGGCGGCGATGGCGTGGCTGGGTTCGAGCGCGGGGATGATGCCCTCGGTCCGGCAGAGGAGCTGGAACGCCGCCAGCGCCTCCTTGTCGGTCACGCTGTCATAGCGGACGCGGCCGATCTCCTTGAGCCAGCTATGCTCCGGCCCGATGCCGGGATAGTCGAGGCCCGCGCTGATCGAATGCGCCTCGGCGATCTGGCCGTCCTCGTCCTGGAGCAGATAGGTCTTGTTGCCGTGGAGGATGCCGGGGCGGCCGCCCGCCAGGCTGGCGGCATGCTGCGCGTCGAGCCCGTGGCCCGCAGCCTCGATCCCCAGCATCGCCACGTCGGCATCGTCTAGGAAGGGGTGGAACAGGCCGATGGCATTCGACCCGCCGCCGATCGCGGCGACGAGGAGGTCGGGCAGGCGGCCGATCCGCTCCAGCATCTGCGCGCGCGCCTCGCGGCCGATCACGCTCTGAAAGTCGCGGACAAGCTCGGGATAGGGGTGCGGTCCAGCGGCGGTGCCGATGATGTAGAAGGTGTCGTGGACATTGGCGACCCAGTCGCGCAGCGCCTCGTTCATCGCGTCCTTCAGCGTCGCCGCGCCGCTGGTCACCGGCACCACTTCGGCGCCGAGCAGCTTCATGCGAAACACATTGGGCTGCTGCCGGGCGACATCGGTCGCGCCCATGAAGATCACGCACGGCAGCCCGAAGCGCGCGCAGACGGTGGCGGTCGCCACGCCATGCTGGCCCGCGCCGGTCTCGGCGATGATCCGCGTCTTGCCCATGCGGATGGCGAGCAGGATCTGGCCGATGCAATTGTTGATCTTGTGCGCGCCGGTGTGGTTCAGCTCGTCGCGCTTGAACCAGATCTGCGCGCCCTTGCCCTCTGGAGCGGCCTTGCGAACCTCCTCGGTCAGGCGTTCCGCATAGTAGAGCGGGGAGGGACGACCGACATAGTGCTCAAGAAGGTCCTCGAACTCCGCCGTGAACGCCGGGTCGGCCTTTGCCGCGCGATAATGGCGCTCCAGGTCGAGGACCAGCGGCATCAGCGTTTCGGCGACATAGCGGCCACCGAAGGCACCGAAATGGCCGCGCTCGTCGGGTTGGTTGCGAAGGGAGTTGGAAAGGGTCATTCTATTGCTTAACCTGCCGTTCGGTTCGAGCGCAGTCGAGAACCGGTAGCGCGAACGTGTCTCGACTACGCTCGACACGAACGGTTTAGGATAACTAGCCAACCGCTTTGCAGAAGGCGGCGATCTTGTCCATATCCTTGATCCCCGGCGCGCTTTCCACGCCCGACGACACATCGACGAGCGGCGCTCCGGTGATGCGGATGGCTTCGGCCACATTGTCGGGGTCCAGGCCTCCGGCAAGGCCCCATGGCAGCGTGTCGGAGCGATAGCCGCGAAGCATTGCCCAGTCGATGCGCACGCCGTTCCCGCCGGGCAGGGCGGAGCCGACGGGCGGTTTGGCGTCGAACAGCACGCGGTCGACGATGCCCGCATAGGGGCGCGCCAGGTCGAGGTCCCGGGGCGCACTGACGCCGATGGCCTTCCAGTAGCGGAAGGGGAATTGCTGGCGATACTGCACGATCTGCGCCGGGCTTTCGTCGCCGTGCATCTGGAGAGTCGTGATGCGGCGATCGTTCCAGAGCGCTTCGACCTGCGACTGGTCGGGGTTGACCAGCAGCGCGACCGCCGTGACCGACGAGGGCACGCGCCCCGCCAGCCCCATGATCTCGGCGAGCGGCAGATGGCGCGGGCTCTTCGGGAAATGGACGAAGCCCACATAGCTCGCGCCGCAGCCGATCGCGCGGTCGAGCGCTTCGGGTGTCGATATGCCGCAGATCTTGATGTCGGTGGGCGATGTCATCGCGGCGATGTAGGGCCGCGACCCCTTCGCGTCAAAGCGTGGCTTCGATCTCGCGTGCGGCGACGTCGGGATCCGGCGCGAGGCTGATCGGCCGGCCGACCACCAGAATCGACGCGCCCGCATCGCGCGCCGCGCGCGGCGTCACCGCCCGCTTCTGGTCGCCGAGCGCGCCGCTCGCCGGTCTGACGCCGGGCACGACGAAAAAGCCCGTGGGCCAGAGCGATCGCACCCGGCCGACCTCCGCGCCCGAGCAGACGATGCCGTCCAGGCCTGACACCCGCGCCAGTTCCGCCAGCCGCTCGACCTGATCGGCGGGCGAGCGATCGACCCCGATCGTGGAAAGATCGTCCGTGTCCAGGCTGGTGAGCACTGTAACTGCCACGACCTTGGTATGCGCGCCGGCGGCTGCCTTGGCATCCTCCAGCATTGCGCGGCCGCCGGCCGCATGGACGGTGACGATGGCGGGCTCCAGCACGCTGAGCGCCTGCATCGCCTTGCCGACCGTGTTGGGGATGTCGTGGAGCTTAAGGTCGAGGAAGATCGGCAGGCCGCATTTCGCGACCTCGCGCACGCCGTGATGACCGTTGGCGCAGAAGAACTCCAGCCCCAGCTTGACGCCCCCGATATGGTTGTGGACGCGGTTGACCAGAGCGACGGCATCGTCGAGTCGGGGCGTGTCGACGGCGAGATAGACGATGCTGCTCATGGCGTCGGCCCCGCTTGGTCGGAGCGCAGAGGCGGGACGGACGCCGCCTCCGCTGCGATGACGGGTTCGTCAGCCGCAGGCGATGTCTCGGGAGCGGTCGGCGACGAGGCGGACAGCGCCGCCGCATTGGCCGCCAGCGCCTGTTCGGTCGTATGAAGCCGCCGCTCCATGCGCCAGCGGTTGACCCGCGCGATCAGCCACATGGGCACGAGACCCAGCAGGAACGCCCCGACGATAAGGAGCGGCAGTCGCACTTCCAGGATCGCGTCGCCGATCAACTTGACGGGCACCCGGCCGGAATAGCTCGGCGCGATGTACCAGTTGGCCTTCGCAAACAAGGCGACGGCCACGGCCAGGACGACCCAGATGGCGGTGCGTAGAAACTGCATGCGCGCGAACGTCCTCCCTTGGGGACGAGGACCATAGCCGTTCATCCTGCCATTGCCTAGGCATGGTTGGGAACGGATGCCATCTGCGGGGAAACGCGAAGGGGGAGGCCAGTTTCCTGGCCTCCCCCATCATTGCTCCTCCTGCCAAGAGCCGCGCGTCAGAGCAGTTTCCAGGTGAGCGGCAGCACGACCGCAGCCGGGCCGCCCGGAGGGGCCGGAAGCGTGCCGATCTTGGTGATCAGCGCGATCGCTTCCTTGTCCAGCGTGGCAGAGCCCGAGGGACCGACCAGTTCAGCCTTCTCGACGGCGCCCGATGCGCTGACATAGACCTTGACCTTGGCGGTGCCTTCCTCGCCGCGCATCTGCGCGGTGCGAGGATAGGTCTGCTTGGAGGCGACGACCTGCGCAACCTTGCGCTGCCAGTCTGGCGACTGGGCGAAAGCGGGAGCGCCGATCATGGAAGCCGCCGCGAAGACGACCAGGAATTTCTTTGTCACAAAAGCCTTCATATCCGTTCCCCCTCTTGGGTTTTGGCAGGATTGCGTTCCTTGTACCCCGCAGGACTGGAGATTTGCTTAGCGATCATGGTTTCCCGCCCGTTAACCAGTCCGCCTTGAACAAAAAAATGGCCGCGCTTGCGGCGCGGCCATTTCGGTTGGTGAGGTCATGAGACGCGGGCGGAATGCCCGCCGGATCAGAATTCGGACCAGTCGTCTTCCTCGGCAGCGACCGCTGCGTTGCCATGGAACGCCGGCATGGCGCGCGCACGGGGTTCCGGGGATGAGAACTGTTGACTGGAGCGGGCCGACGACCGGCTGACGGTCTTGCCGACGTCGAACGTCGCCAGCTTTTCCACCAGGCGGCCGGTTTCCTCATACAGGTTGCGCGTGCTGGCCGAACTTTCCTCGACCATCGCCGCGTTCTGCTGGGTCGCCTGATCCATTTCGTTGACCATGCCGGAGATGTCGGCGATGCCGTTCGCCTGCTTCTGCGCGGCCTCGGCGATCTCTCCGACCAGTTCGGACACCGAGGTCACCTCGGTGACGATCTGCAGCAGCGCGTCGCCGCTGCTCTCGACCAGAGCCACGCCCTGCTGGATCTGGCTGCCCGACGTGGTGGCGAGAGCGCGGATCTTGGCTGCGGCTTCGGCCGAACGCTGGGCCAGCGTGCGGACTTCTGACGCGACCACGGCAAAGCCGGCACCCGATTGACCCGCACGCGCCGCTTCGACGCCCGCGTTCAGGGCCAGCAGGTTGGTCTGGAAGGCCAGACCGTCGATGGTCGAAATGATGTCCGCCATCTCCTGCGACGACGCCTCGATGCTGCGCATCGCGTTGACGGCCTGCTTGGCGGTCTGGTCGACCGATTCGGCGGTCTGACGCGCGACACCCAGCCGGCTGCTGGTCTGGCGCGCATTGTCGGCGGACAGTTTCACCATGCCAGCGAAGTCGGCCAGCGTCCGCGACGCATGGCCGATCGACTCGGCCTGGCGCTCGGTCCGCTGCGACAGGTCGGACGAAGCCGACGCGATCTCGCTGGTGCCGGTGCGGATGGTGTTGCAGCCGTCGATGATGTCGTGCAGCACTTCGGCCAGACGCGAGACCGCCTCGTTATAGTCGACATGCAGCTTGGCGAGGGCGCCATGACCGTTCTCCTGGACGCGGAAGGTCAGATTGCCTTGCGCCAGTGCGGTCAGACCGCTGCCGATCGCGTCGATCGTGACCTGCACCTCGCGCCCACGCTCCTCTTCCTGACGCGCGCGCTGCTGGTCGGCGGCGAACAGATCCTTGAAGCGCTCGAGCGCACGCGCCAGGCTTCCCAGCTCGTCCTTGCGCTTCGTTGCGGGAACGTGGACCTCCATGTCGCCCTCGACGAGGCGCTTGACCGCCTCGCTCATTCGATTGATCGGCGTCCCGATCGTCCGCATCAGCGTGAAGAGCAGCACCACTGCCGCCAGCAGGCCGAAGCCGACCGCACCCATGGTGAACTTGCGCGCCTGCGCATAGATTTGGTCGCTCTTCTGCGAGAGCGCCTCGGCACCCTTCGCATTGAGATCGATAAGCTGCAGGATCTGGTCCTCAACGGTGTAGAAGCCGTCGAGCATCTCGCCGTTCAGCATGTCCGTGCTGGTGGGATCGTTCGCGTTCGACAGGCCGATGAGATTGGCGTTCTTCTGCGTGTAGCCCGCCCATTCGGTCTTGAGCTGTCCGAACAGCGCCTTTTGCTCGTCGGTCGCCAGCAACGGCTCATAGTCGCTCAGCATGCCGCCGATCGCCGCTTCGGCATTGCGGATCAGCTTCTCGGTCCGCGCCTTGTCCTCGGGGGTAAGAGCGGTCACATGCTCGCTCTGCTTGATTCGGTACTGCGACGTATAGGCGTGCAGGTCGCCGATGATCTGCGATGCGGGCAGCCAGCGGCTGCGCATCTCGGTGGACAGTTCGTTGACCTCGCCAATCTTGATGACAGCGAAAGTACCGATGGCCGCCATGATGGTCAGCAGGGCGGCAAAGGCGGACAGCAGCTTCGCCGAGATTCCAAAACGTGGCACGATGATCTCCTCTACCTCGCGGATCGGGTCTGCGTCGCAAGGTAAAGGACAATCCTTGTCATAAAGTTAGGGACGAGCGATCCTTTGATATCGCGTCAGGCAGGCCCGAACACCCGGCCGAAAATATCGTCGACATGCTTTAGATGATATTCGAGGTCGAACTTCTCGGCGAGGTCCGGCCCGCTGATCCGGGTGGACACTTCGGGGTCGGCCTGAAGCAGATCGAGCAGCGACAGCGCGCCGTCCGACTCCCATACGCGCATCGCGTTGCGCTGGACGACACGATAGGACTCCTCCCGGCTGAGACCCGCCTGCGTGAGCGCGAGCAGCACGCGCTGCGAATGCACCAGCCCGCCCATGCGGTCGAGATTCTTCATCATCCGCTCGGGATAGACGAGCAGCTTGTCGATCACGCCCGTCAGCCGTGCCAGCGCGAAGTCCAGCGTGATGGTCGCATCGGGGCCGATGAACCGCTCCACGCTCGAATGGCTGATGTCGCGCTCGTGCCACAGCGCCACGCCCTCCATCGCGGGGATGGCATAGCTGCGCACCATGCGGGCGAGGCCGGTCAAATTCTCCGTCAGCACCGGGTTGCGCTTGTGCGGCATGGCCGACGAGCCTTTCTGACCCGGCGAGAAATACTCCTCGGCTTCGAGCACTTCGGTGCGCTGGAGGTGCCGCACCTCGACCGCCAGCCGCTCGATGGACGAGGCGATCACGGCGAGCGTGGCGAAGAACATCGCGTGGCGGTCGCGGGGAATGACCTGGGTGGACACGGGTTCCACCGCGAGGCCCAGCCTGTCCGCGACATGCGCTTCCACGCGCGGATCGATGTTGGCGAAGGTGCCGACCGCGCCGGAAATGGCGCAGGTCGCGATCTCGGCCCGCGCCGCCACCAGCCGCGCCTTGCACCGGGAGAATTCCGCATAGGCCTCGGCGAGCTTGAGGCCGAAGGTCACCGGCTCGGCGTGGATGCCGTGGCTGCGTCCGATCGTGGGGGTCAGCTTGTGCTCGAACGCGCGGCGCTTGATCGCCTCCAGCAGCGCGTCGAGATCGGCGAGCAATATGTCGCTCGCCTGTGCGAGCTGAACCGCAAGGCAGGTGTCGAGCACGTCGGAACTGGTCATGCCCTGATGCATGAAGCGCGCTTCGTCGCCCACCTGCTCCGCCACCCAGGTCAGGAACGCGATCACGTCATGCTTCGTCACCGCCTCGATCGCGTCGATCGCGGCAACGTCGATGGCGGGATTGGTCGCCCACCAGTCCCACAGCGCCTTCGCGGCGCTTTTCGGAACGACGCCCAGATCGGCGAGCGCGTCGGTGGCATGGGCTTCGATCTCGAACCAGATCCGAAAGCGGTTTTCGGGCGCCCAGATCGCGCTCATTGCTGCGCGGGCATAGCGTGGAACCATGGCTGGGGGCCTCCTGTTGTGGTGATGCGCGCCCCTTAGAGCCTGATCATCCGGGGTGAAAGCGCTTTGCGCTTCTGCCGACATTGCGCGCCCCTCGCTCTTCAGAATGCTTCGCGATCCCTGTCGAAAGAAAGTGGCTCGGCACGTCCCGCCCGCCTAACCTGTCGCCCCCGAAACGTTTCCCCAGCGGGATGAGTGGCTCCTCGCCGGGCTCAGGCGTGCAACCTGGCCGTTCCAGGGCAGTTCTTTCCCTCGACATCCATCTGATTGGAAAGAGAGGACCAGATGAAGACATTGCTCACTACGTCGGCGCTTGCGCTTGGCATGGCCGTTTCGGCACCCGCTTTCGCGCAGGACAGCGCCACGCCTTCGACCGCATCGCCTGCGACATCCGCGCCGTCAGCGACGACCGGACCGGCACCGGCAACGGGTGCCGACGCGACAGGGTCGGCTACGACCGCGTCGCCCTCTGCCGGCGCGATGACCACGCAGTCGGCGGATTCGGCAGCGTCCTCGAACAGCTCCGCTCAGGTGAGCGCGGTGGTCGAGGCGGGTTTTCCGAAATATGACGCTGACGGTTCCGGCGAACTCTCCGAAGCCGAATTCAAGCAGTGGGTCTCCGATCTGAAGACCCAGGAAATGGCCGCTTCGGGTCAGGGACTCGATGCCACCCAGGCCGATCAATATGCCAGCCGCGCCCTTCAGGTCGCAGATGCGGACGGCAACAAGGCGGTGACCCGTGACGAGCTCACCACCTTCCTTGGCGGCGGCTGATCACGCTGCCGCAAAGGCCGGGGCGGTCATGCTGCCCCGGCCCTTTTTTTGTCAGATGAGGCCCATCGACCGCAGGCTGCGGTGCGATCCGTCGCCGATGATGAGGTGATCGAGAAGCTGGATACCGAGCGGCTTGCCCGCCTCCATGATCTGGCGGGTGACGGCGATGTCCTGCCGGCTCGGCTCGGGCGCGCCGCTGGGGTGATTGTGGACGATGATCAGCGACGACGTGCCGATCTCCACCGCCTTCTTGATGATCTCCCGCACATAGATCGCGGCTTCGTCGATCGATCCGTCCCCGACATGATCGTCATGGATCAGCATGTTGCGGCCGTTGAGATGAAGCACGCGCACGCGCTCGATGCCCAGATAGCGCATATCGGCCTGAAGATAGTCGAGCAGCGCCTGCCAGTTGGACAGGATCGGACGGACGCTGACCTCGCTCTTCAGCATGCGCAGCGTCGCGGCTTGGACGATCTTGAGCGCCGCAGTGCTGGTATCGCCCATTCCGTCGACCCGACGGAGCGCGGACCAGTCCGCCGACAGCACGCCTCCCAGCGATCCGAACTGCGCGAGCAGCGCCTTTGCCAGCGGTTTGGTATCGCGCCGGGGGATTGCGAGCGCCAGCAGATATTCGATGATCTCGTGGTCGAGCAGCCCGTCCCCACCACTGTCCGCCAGCCGCTGCCTCAGCCGCGCACGATGCCCGGCATGCGGCGGTTCGGGATCGCCTTTGGCGGCGGGGAACAGGTCGTCGGCCATGGTTGAACTAGACCAGCAACGCCGCCCCGCGCAAACCGTGAGTTGATGGACAGGAGCGCTGCCATGCCCGATCAATTGCTTGTGGGATAGTTTTACGGCGGTCATTCGTTATGGAGCGGTAATGGCGAGCGGACAGCGGGCTTGAGCGGCGAAAACGGACAGGTGGAAGAGCGGGCGGTTGACGTGGTTGCCAGGGACTCGGCACCCGCGAGCCGCAGGCGATGGTCGCGCCGTGCCTCGTTTGCGGCGGGCACCGCTGGCATCGCCCTGCTGGCGTTAGGGGCGCTATGGGTGCAGCGCGCGCCGATCGCGGAGAATCTGATCAACCGCGAGCTTGCCGCGCGCGATGTCCAGATGCGCTACCGCGTGGCGGCGATCGGTCCTCGCACGCAGCGGATCGAGAATGTCGTTCTCGGCGATCCCCTGCGGCCCGACCTGACCGCGCGCTGGATCGAGGTCGACATCGCTTTCGGCGGCCTGACGCCGCGCGTCGCCCATGTGCGCGCGGGCGGGGTCCGGCTGCGCGGGCGCTATCAGGACGGCAAGCTGTCGCTGGGCGAGCTCGACAAGTTTCTCGGCGGCGGCGAGTCGGTGGAGACCACACTGCCCGACATCACTCTTTCGCTGTCGGATGCGCGCGCGGCCATCCTGACCGATTATGGCGCGCTGGGGCTGGAGGTGGACGGGGCCGGCCATCTGCGCGACGGTTTTGCCGGTCGCGTGGTCGCGGCAAGCCCGCTGCTCGGGGGGCAAGGCTGTGAGGCGACGGCGGTCGTCGCCATCCTGCGAGTCGCCGTCAACGATGGTTCCCCCCACATCAGCGGTCCGGTGCGTGGGCAGGACCTCGATTGCGCCGATGCGGGCGTTGCGCTTGTCCGGCCCGATGGTGCCATCGACCTGCGGCTGGCGGATGATCTCAACAGCGTCGACGGTTCGGCGACGCTGTCGGCACGGACGCTACGCGCTGCCGGGATGACGCTCGCGCGGCCTAAGGCGCGTGTGACCCTGGCAATGGATAAGGGTGGATTGACGGGCAGGGCCCTGGTCCGCTCCGCCGCCGTCTCCGGCAAGGGCGTGGCCGCTCGGGGCGGGACACTCGACGGAGGCTTCAGCCGGCAAGGTGCCGATGGGCCGCTGGCGGTCGAGGCGCGGCTGACGCTCGACGATCTCAGCGCGACGAGAGGCAATCCGCTGTTCGCCGCGGCTTCCCGATTGGCGGGAACCCCGTTTGGGCCGCTCGCGGCGAAGCTCGCCAATGCGGTCGAGCGGGCCGGGACGGGCAACCGGCTGCTGGTGGCCGGCCAGCTTGCCGCCGACGCCGCGACCCGGCGGCTGGTGCTCGACGAAGCCCGGTTCGAGGCCGCGAGCGGCGCGCGAATCGCGCTCGATTCCGGCGGGCGCGCGGCGATCGATCTGGTGCGCGGGCGTTGGACGCTCGACGGGGCGCTGACCATGGAAGGCGGCGACCTGCCGGCCGCGCGGCTTCGGCTGGCGGCTCGGCCCGGCGGCGGCGTGGAGGGCGATCTGCAAATCGCGCCCTATGAAGCGCGAGGCGGGCGGCTGGCGCTGCAGCCGGTGCGATTCCGCCAGGACGGCGAGGGCGCGATCCGCATCGAGACTGTGGCGGCGATCGACGGGCCGCTTTCCGATGGCGGGGTGAGGGGACTGATCCTCCCTGTCGATCTGCGGCTGTCGGCCGACGGCGATGTGCTGCTCAATCCGGCCTGTGCCCAAGCGCGTTGGGATGAAGTCCGGCTCTCGAACTTCAGCGTCGTCAACGGCGGTGCGATGCTCTGCCCGAGGGGAGGGGGAGTGTTCCGCCTGACCGATGGGCGGACTGGCGGCGGAATCGAGACGAACCGCATGGCGCTGAACGGCCGCATCGGGTCGAGTTCCATTGCGCTGAAGGCGGCCGGCGCGGGCTTTGACATCGCTTCTGGAGCGTTCAGCGGGCAGGGGGTCGATGTTCGCATCGGCTCCGGCCCGTCTCCCGTGATCCTGCGCGCCAGCAGCCTGGCCGGACGCTCCTCCTCCGGGACGCTCGGCGGCCGGTTCGCCGCCGGCAGCGCCCGGATCGGCAGCGTGCCGTTCGATATGAGCGAGCTTGACGGGACATGGCGCTACAGCGGCGGCGCGCTTGACGTCACAGGCGCGATGCGGATCGCCGACACCGCCGCCGACGCGCGCTTCAATCCGCTGCGCAGCGAGGACGTTCGCCTGACGCTCAAGGCCAACCGCATCACCGCCGGCGGCAGCCTGCGGCACCCCGTCCGGGGGGAGCCGTTCGCGAAGGTCGCCATCGGCCATGATCTAGGCAGCGGAGCGGGGTCTGCAGATGTCCGCCTGACAGACCTTCGTTTCGGCAGCGTCCTGCAGCCCGACGACCTGACGCCGCTTGCGACGGGCGTCGTCGCCAATGTCGATGGCGGGGTGGAGGGCGAAGCGGCGGTCCGCTGGGATGCGGGCGGTGTGACCGCCAGCACCGGCACCTTCTCCACCAGCGGCATGGATCTGGCGGCGGCATTCGGTCCGGTGCAGGATCTCGCCACCACGCTCCGCTTCACCGACCTGCTCGCCATCGAGAGCGCGCCGGGACAGGTGGTGACGCTGGGCAGCGTCAATCCCGGCATAGAGGCGCGAGAGGGTCGCATCCGCTATCAGTTGCTGCGCGACCAGCGCGTGCGGATCGAGGGCGGCGAGTGGCCGTTCTCCGGCGGGACGCTTAGCCTGCTTCCCGAAACGCTTGATATGGGCAGCGAGCGCGAGCGGCGCCTGACCTTCCGCGTCGTGGGCATGGACGCGGGCGCGTTCATCAACACGCTCGAACTGGAAAACATCTCCGCCACCGGCAGTTACGACGGCCTGCTGCCTATGGTCTTTGATGCGAACGGCGGGCGGATTGCCAACGGTATCCTCGTCGCGCGTCAGGAGGGGCTGCCGCCGCTCATCGTCACCGACGCACGCACGCTGACCGTCCCGTGCGACCCCATGCGCCAGGCGGGTACGCTGTCCTATGTCGGTCAGGTGTCGAACGCCAAGATGAACATGTTCGGCAAGCTGGCCTTCGACGCGCTCAAGAATCTGCGCTATCGCTGCCTGACGATCCTGCTCGACGGCGCCATCGACGGCGAGTTCCTGACGCGGATCGCGATCAACGGCGTCAATCAGGGCTCGATCGAGGCGCGGCAGTCGGCTCTTGCCCGGCCGTTCCTCGGGCTGCCCTTTTTGTTCAACGTCCGTATCGAAGCGCCGTTCAGGGGCTTGCTCAACACCTATCAGTCGTTCACCGATCCCACGACGCTGATCCGCAACAGCGTGGATCAGCGATTGCAATCGGTGCTTGACGCGGGGCGCGACGTTCAGCCTGTCGAAAGCGAAACCATGCCAGTATCGGAGGGTGAATGAGCCTGTGCAAACTTCCACTCGGCCGGATGGGGCCGCTCCTGCTGCTGGCGGTGCTCGCCGCATGCATCCAGGTGCGCGCGCCGGAAAAGCCGATCGAGATCAACCTCAACGTCAAGGTCCAGCAGGAGGTCGTCGTGCGGCTTCAGCAGGATGCGCGGCAGTTGATCGAAAACAATCCGGAGTTGTTCCCGCAATGATGAAACGGTCCGTCCTTCTCGCCTCCCTGGTCGTTGTCGGCCTTACCCTGGCTACGGGCCTCGTCTCGCGCCCGGCGCTTGCGCAGAGCCCGGCGGTGAGCGCCGCCGTCGCCGAAGGCACCGTCGGCGAGCAGTCGGACGGCTATCTGGGCATTCGCGGCAGCGTGTCCGACGATGTCCGTGCGGGCGTCGACGCCATCAACATCAAGCGTCGCGCCGCCTATACCGACCTTGCCGCCAAGCGCGGGGTGACGGTGTCCGACGTTGCGGCTGCGACCGGCTGCCAGACGCTTTCCAGCCGCGTCAAACAGGGGCAGGCGTACCGCATCGGGACCGGCGCATGGCAGGTCAAGGGCAGCGCGCCGATCGCTCTGCCCGATTACTGCGCGACGGCAGGCTAACCGCCGGTTTCGCTCCTGCGGGCGGTCGTGCTGCGGTGCCGCGCGCGCCGCTTGACTCAGCCCTTACCGCTTTCTAAACGGGCCGCGCCTTGACGGGGGCGGCTCATCCGCTTCATGGGACAGACGAAGGACTGCCGTAATTGCGGCATGTCCACGAGAGGCTGCACCCATGTCGCAATCCGGCCCCGAGCAAGACCCCATCGGTGAGGACGGGCGGATCACGTCGCTCCAGGAGCGGCTGAAACGTGTCGAACAGGCCGAGGCGATCAGAACGGGACAGGTGGACCACGGTGTCGCCGACGAGAATTATCGTCTCGGCAATCGGGTTCTCGCCGAACTGATCGGGAGTCTTGTCGGCGGCGTGCTGATCGGCTGGGTCTTGGACCGGCTGCTGGGTACGTCCCCCTGGCTCCTGTTGGCGTTCCTCTTTCTGGGGATCATCGTCGCCTTCAGGAACATCATCAGGATTTCGACGAAGCGTCCGAAGCAATGAGGACGCTTTTGTCGCACATTCGATTGTTCAGGCGATTGTTCAGGGATTAGGGCGCGTGGCAGAATCGACCAAAATCGATCCGATGCATCAGTTCACGATCGAACCTCTGTTCGGTACGGACAATCTTGCCATCGGCGACTTCAACATCGCCTTTACCAACAGCGCCGCCTGGATGGTGGCTGCGGCCCTGCTGCTGTGGGTGTTCGTGCTCGGCGGCATGAAGCGCCAGCTCGTCCCCGGCCGCTGGCAGGCATCGGTCGAATATTTCACCAGCTTCGCGAACAGCCTGCTGATGTCGAACGTGGGTGAGAAGGGCAGGCCGTTCCTGCCCTATATCTTCTCGCTGTTCATGTTCATCCTGGCCGCTAACCTGCTGGGGCTGCTGCCTCTGGGCCTCGTCGGCGTCCATCCCTTCACCTTCACCAGCCACTTCACGACGACCGGCATCCTCGCGATCATCAGCTTTGCGATCGTGCTTGCGGTCGGCTTCGGCAAGCATGGCTTCCATTTCCTCTCGCTGTTCGTTCCGCACGGCACGCCGCTGCCCATGATCCCGTTCATCTTCGTGGTGGAGCTGGTGTCGTTCATGGTGCGCCCGTTCAGCCTGGGCCTGCGACTGTTCGTCGCGATGACCGCCGGCCACGTGCTGCTCAAGGTGCTTGCCGGCTTCGTCATCATGGCCTCGAACGCAGGGCCGCAGTTCGGCCTGACCGTCGGCCTCTCCAGCTTTGTCCTGATGATCGGCATCAGCGCGCTGGAAATGCTGGTCGCGGTCATCCAGGCCTATGTGTTCGCGCTGCTTACCTCGGTGTATCTCAACGACGCAGTGAACCTGCACTGAGCCGCCGACATCGATTTTCGTTAGTGTTCGCAAGAGTTTAGAAAAAGGAGTTATATCATGGACGCAGAAGCCGCGAAGCTGTTGGGTGCTGGCCTGGCCGCGATCGGTGCCGGCATGGCCGCGCTCGGCGTGGGCAATGTCTTCGCCTCGTTCCTCGAAGGCGCGCTGCGCAATCCGGGTGCCGCCGACGGCCAGCAGGGCCGCCTGTTCATCGGCTTCGCCGCCGCTGAGCTTCTCGGTCTGCTCGCGTTCGTCGTCGCGATGATCCTGGTGTTCGTCGCCTGATCGGCGACCGCCAGCATTGATCTTGTGCGTCGTGGCCTTGCCCCAAGGGGGAAGGCCGCGGCGACATATTGAACGGACGCCGCCATGCCTCAAATTGCGCAACTTGCCGCCACCTATTCGTCGCAGACTTTCTGGTTGCTGCTGACGTTCGGATTTGTCTTCTTCGTCATCGGGCTGGGCATGGTGCCCAAGGTCCAGTCGACTGTCGACATGCGCGACAAGAAGATTGCCGACGACCTAGCAAGCGCAAAGGCGACCTTCGCCCGGGCCGACGCCCTGGAGGAGGAATGGCGTGCAAAGGAAAATGCCGCCCGGGCGGCGGCGCAGGAACTGGTCGGCGAGGCCAAGGCCCGCTCCGCTCGCGAAACCGAGGCGCGGCTGGCCGAAATCGACGCCGAACTGAACCGCCACATCGAGGCAGCCGAGGCGGACGTCGCCGCGGCGCGTCAGCGTGCGATGGCCGAGATCGAGGGCGTTGCCGCCGAGGCTGCCGCCGATATCGCCCAGCGCATCGCGGGCACCAAGATTTCCCCGGAAGCCGCCACTCAGGCAGCGAAGGCCGCGCTTCATGGCTGACATCTTGATCATGGCGGCCGCCGCGCCGCATAACGATAGCACCGCTGTCGAGCACAATCTCGACCACGCCGCCGCGACCCAGGATCTGGAGGGTGAAGTCCACGCCTCGACCGAAGCCCATGGCGGGCCGGGTGTCGCCGCCCATGGCCCCGAGCCGACCGCGCTTATGATGGACGCGACGGCATGGGTCAGCTTGGCGATGCTGATCTTCATCGGCATTCTGCTGTGGAAGAAGGTGCCCGCGCTGATCGCTGGTGCCCTCGACAGCCGCATCGCCGACATTCGCAAGAATCTCGACGAGGCGGCCAATCTGCGCAAGGAAGCCGAGGCGCTGAAGGCCGAATATGAGGCCAAGATCGCCACCGCCGCCAGGGATGCCGATGCGATGCGTGCCAGCGCGGAATCGGAGGCCGCTGCTCTCGTCGAGGCGGCCAGGGTCAATGCGTCCGACCTGATCGCCCGCCGCCGCAAGATGGCCGAGGACAAGATCGCCGCTGCAGAGCGCACCGCGATCGCCGACCTCCGCGCCCGCGCCGCCGATGCCGCAACTGCCGCCGCCGCCGTGCTGATCCGCGAAAACCACAGCGCGTCGGCCGACAGCGCGATGGTCGATCAGGCGATCCGGCAGATCGGGACGACTCACTGAGGTTCGTTCGTAGGGATTGTCGGATGTCTCCCTCTCCCGTTGGGAGAGGGCCGGGGTGAGGGGCAGCCCCGTCTCGGTTCTATCCTGAACATTGGAGACCCTCACCCTCCCACCGCTTTGCGGCGGGCCCCTCCCTCTCCCGTCGGGAGAGGTCGTTCATGCGGCGGCTGGGAAAAGCCGTGTAGCGCTTCTACATTGACACCATGTCCGATCCCGGTTCCCCCACTCGATTCAACGAGGCGCAGGCGACCTTCGCCGTGCGCGGGTCCGAAGCGCCCGACATAGAGGCGGGCGTGGCGGCGATCCGCGCGACGCTGGCGACGCTGCCCACACGGCCGGGCGTCTACCGGATGCAGGACGCGCGCGGTGACGTGCTCTACGTCGGCAAGGCGCGTGCGCTGAAGAACCGTGTCGCGAATTACACCCAGGTCGACCGGCTCCCCAATCGCCTTCGCCGCATGGTGTCGCAGACTCGCAGCATGACGATCGTGACCACGGGGAGCGAGGCCGAGGCGCTGCTGCTCGAAGCGCAGCTCATCAAGCGCTTCCGCCCGGCCTACAATGTGCTGCTTCGCGACGACAAAAGCTTTCCCTTCATCCTCCTTCGCGAGGACCACGCCTTTCCGCGAATCCAGAAGCATCGCGGCGCGCAGAAGATTCAGGGGCGCTATTACGGCCCCTTCGCCAGCGCCGGATCGGTGACGCGGACGATCAACGCGTTGCAGAAACTGTTCCTGCTGCGGAGCTGCACCGACAGCTTTTTCGCCAACCGCGACCGGCCCTGCCTGCTCTACCAGATCAAGCGCTGCTCCGCGCCGTGCGTCGGCCGGATCGACGATGCCGCCTATGCCGAGCTGGTCGAGGACGCGCAGCAATTCCTCGGCGGCAAGTCGACGCGCGTTCAGGAGAAGCTCCAGGCGGCGATGCAGGGTGCGTCCGACGCGATGGATTTCGAGATGGCGGCGGTCTATCGCGACCGGCTGAAGGCGTTGACCTTCATCCAGGGCAGCCAGTCGATCAATGCCGAAGGGCTTGGCGATGCCGACATCTACGCGATGGCCGCGAAGGATGGCGGCATGTGCGTCGAGGCCTTCTTCATCCGGGGCGGGCAGAATTGGGGCCACCGAAGCTTCTTCCCGATTCATACGACGGAGGTGAGCGAGGAGGAGGTGCTGACCCAGTTCCTCGCCCAGTTCTATGAGGAGGTTCCTCCCGCGCCCTTGATCCTGACCGACCGCCAGCCTGCCGAAAGCGACCTGCTGGCGCAGGCGCTGTGCGAGAAGCTCGGGCGCAAGGTGCGGATCGAGGTGCCGCAGCGCGGCGACCGCATGAAGCTGATCCGTCAGGCGGGCCGCAACGCGCTCGAAGCGCTTGAACGGCGGCAGGCGGAAAGCACGGCGCAGGGCAAGCTGCTGCGCGACGTGGCGGATCTGTTCGGCCTCGACGGGCCGCCCGACCGGATCGAGATTTTCGACAACAGCCATATTCAGGGCAGCCACGCACTCGGCGCGATGGTCGTCGCCGGGCCGGAAGGCTTCCGCAAGAACGCCTATCGCAAGTTCAACATCAAGCGGGCAGAAACGACGCCGGGCGACGACTATGCGATGATGCGCGAGGTGTTCGAGCGCCGCTTCGCCCGCGCGCAGGGCGAGGACCCGGATCGCGACAGCGGCGAATGGCCCGATCTGGTGCTGGTCGACGGCGGCAAGGGCCAGCTCAACGCCGCGCGCGCCGTGCTGGAGGACATGGGGATCGAGGACGTGCCGTTGGTCGGCGTCGCCAAGGGGCCGCATCATGGCCGCGAAGGGCGCGAGGTGTTCCACCTGCTCGACGGGCGCGAGATCATGCTGCCGGTCAATCATCCGGTGCTGTTCTACATGCAGCGGCTCCGCGACGAGGCGCATCGCTTCGCGATCGGCGCGCATCGCCAGAAGCGGAGCAAGGCGATCGGCGTCAGCTCACTCGACGAGGTGCCGGGCATCGGTCCGGCGCGCAAGAAAGCCCTGCTGATGCATTTCGGCACGGCGAAGGCGGTGCGCAACGCCAGCCTCGACGACCTCGCCCGCGCGCCCGGCGTGTCGACGGCGGTCGCGCAGACGGTGTACGATTATTTCCATGGGTGAGGAACGCTAGGCTGGCGCATCTCCGCACCTCCGCCATCCTCTGCGCCGTCCGCGCCCATGGCGAGCATGGCGCGATCGTCCGGCTGATGACGCCCGACGCCGGACTGGTCGCGGGCTATGTGCGCGGCGGGCGGTCGACGCGGATGCGGCCGGTGCTGATCCCCGGCAATATTGTGCAGGCCGAACTCAGGGCGCGGACCGACGCCCAACTCGCCGGTGCGACGATCGAGTTGGACCATAGCCGCGCGCCGCTGCTCTCCGAGCCGCTGCCCGCCGCTGCCATCGAATGGGCGTGCGGGCTGACGGCGGCGGCGTTGCCCGAGGAGCATCCCTATCCGCCGCTCCACAGCGCGCTCGCGGGCCTGCTCGACGCGGTGGAGGCGGCGCCCGCCGCGTGGGGATGGGCGGTGGCGCTGATCCATTATGAGCGGCTGGTTCTGGCGGAACTCGGCTTCGGCCTCGACCTGTCGGTCTGTGCGGTCACCGGGGCGGCGGACGACCTCGCCTTCGTCAGCCCGGCGACGGCCCGCGCGGTCAGCCGGGCAGGCGCGGGCCTGTACGCCGCGCGATTGCTGCCACTCCCGCCCTTCCTCATCGGCGGGGCCGCGCCCGACGGTGACGCGATCCTCGACGGTCTTCACCTCACCGGCCACTTCATCGCGCGCAATCTCCTGACAGACCGCCGCGCGGACGTGCTCGCGGCGCGAGAGCGGCTGGTGGAGCGGCTCAAAAGGATGATTGCGTGAGCCGCAGGCGAGCCATATGCGTGCCCGCGCTTGGTGAAGGGGAAATCGATGCTCGTTGCGATGTTTGCCGGGGATGGGATCGGGCCGGAAGTGATGGCTGAGGCGCGCCGGGTGCTCGATGCGCTCGCGCTGCCGGACCTGACGACCGAGGACGGGCTGGTCGGCGGGGCGGCCTACAAGGCGGCGGGCCATCCGCTGCCGCCGGAGACGCTCGATCTCGCGCGACGCTCGGACGCCATTCTGTTTGGCGCGGTCGGCGACCCCGACTGCGACTCGCTTGAGCGCCATTTGCGGCCCGAACAGGCGATCCTGGGCCTCCGCAAGGCGCTGACGCTGTTTTCCAACCTGCGTCCCGCCAGGCTCTTCCCCGAACTGGCGGACGCATCGACGCTGCGGCCCGAAGTCGCCGGGCAGATCGACCTGCTGATCGTCCGTGAATTGAACGGCGACGTCTATTTCGGCGAGAAGGGGATGCGCACGACCGCCGAGGGGCTTCGCCAGGGCTATGACGTCATGTCCTATGACGAGGCCGAGGTGCGGCGTATCGCCCACAGCGGTTTCCGCGCGGCTCAGGCGCGGCGCGGCAAGCTGTGCTCGGTGGACAAGGCCAATGTGCTGGAAACGAGCCAGCTCTGGCGCGACGTGATGATCGAGGTCGCGGCGGGCTATCCCGATGTGGAACTGACGCACCTCTACGTCGATAATGCCGCGATGCAGCTCGTCCGCAACCCCGGCCAGTTCGATGTCATCGTCACCGGCAATCTGTTCGGCGACATCCTTTCGGATCAGGCGAGCATGTGCGTCGGATCGATCGGATTGCTCGCCTCCGCGTCGCTCGACGCGGACGGCAAGGGGCTGTACGAGCCGATCCACGGGTCCGCGCCGGATATCGCGGGGCAGGGCAAGGCCAATCCGCTCGCCATGATCCTGTCGGCGGCGATGATGCTGCGCTTCTCGCTGGGCAAGGCGGAGGAGGCCGACCGCATCGAGGCGGCGGTGGCAAAGGCGCTGGCGGGCGGCGCGCGCTCGGGCGATCTGGGCGGCACGATGACGACGAGCGAAATGGGCGACGCGGTGCTGGCTGCCCTGAACTGATACACATCCGTTCGGGCCGGGTTCGTCGAAACCTTAGCTCTCCTTCGCAGGAAAGAACGGCCCTTCGACAGGCTCAGGGCGAACGGATATTAGGACTGAAGCGATGAAGAGAACCACCGGAACCGACCGCTCGATCACCGCCAAATGGCGGCCAGCCACCCAGGCAATCCGCGGGGGCACGTGGCGGAGCGAGCATGGCGAGACGTCGGAGGCGTTGTTCCTGACGTCGGGCTATTGCTACGATGACGCGCAGACCGTCGCTGCGCGTTTCGCGGGCGAACAGGACGGCATGACCTATTCGCGCCTCCAGAACCCGACCGTGGCGATGCTCGAGGAGCGGATCGCGCTGATGGAGGGCGCGGAGGCGTGCCGCGCGCAGGCGACGGGCATGGCCGCGATGACCACGGCCTTGCTGTGCCAGCTCAGGGCCGGCGACCATGTCGTCGCGGCCAAGGCGGCGTTCGGCTCGTGCCGCTGGCTGGTCGACAATCTGCTGCCCAAGTTCGGGATCGAGACGACGGCGATCGAGAGTTCGGACAACAGCGCCTGGGAAGCCGCGATCCGCCCGAACACGAAGGTCTTCTTTTTCGAAAGCCCCGCCAACCCGACGATGGACATCGTCGACATGGCGTTCGTGTGCGGGCTGGCGAAGGCGCACGGCATCACCAGCGTCGTCGATAACGCCTTTGCGACGTCGGTGCTGCAGCGGCCGATGGATTTCGGGGCGGACGTCGTTGCTTATTCGGCGACCAAGCTGATGGACGGGCAGGGCCGCGTCCTGGCCGGAGCGGTCTGCGGGTCGAAGCAGTGGATCGAGGAGGTGCTGCTGCCTTTCCAGCGCAACACCGGTCCGAACTGCGCACCGTTCAATGCCTGGGTGGTGCTGAAGGGACTGGAGACTCTCGAGCTTCGCGCGATGCGCCAGTCGGAAAATGCGCTGAAGGTCGGCCGCTTCATCGAAGGCCGCGTGCCGCGAATCCTCCACCCCGGCCTGCCGAGCCATCCCCAGCATGATCTCGCCATGCGCCAGATGAAGGCGTGCGGCCCCATCTTCTCGTTCATCGTCGATGGCGGGCGCGAGGCGGCGATGGCGTTGCTCAACGCGCTCGAGCTGGTCGATATCTCGAACAATATCGGCGATTCGCGCTCGCTGATGACGCATCCCGCATCGACCACGCATCATGGCGTCGGGCCGGAAGTCCGCGCCGATATGGGCGTCGAGGAAGGCATGCTCCGCATCAATGTGGGGCTCGAGGATCCCGACGACATCATCGCCGATCTCGATCAGGCATTGACCAGGGTCGGGCTTTAGGAGACGGTGCCGCTGACAGGGCGACGCCAGGAACCGTTCAACGATGGCCAAATCCGGCACTCCGAAAATCGGCATGAGCGCCTTTTTTCCCTACGCCGCCGTCACCGAGGATGTGACGGTGCGCGTTGCGGTGAATTTTTTGGCCGAGCAGTCGGAGCCTGACCGGGGCCGCTGGTTCTGGGCCTATCACATCCGTATCGAGAATGGCCGGAACGAGCCGTGCCAATTGCTCACCCGGCGCTGGAACATCACCGATGGGCGCGGCGCGGTCCATGTCGTGGAGGGCGAGGGCGTCGTTGGCGAGCAGCCGGTCATCCATCCTGGCCAGGCCTATGACTATGTGTCGGGCTGTCCGCTCGCCACGCCAACCGGAGCGATGGACGGCGCGTTCCAGATGCTGGGCGGCGACGGCCGCATGTTCGAAGTCGACGTGCCGCGGTTCGGCCTGATCGGCCCGGCCGTATCGGGATGAAGCGGACGCATTTGCCGCTCAACGGCCTGCGCGTGTTCGACGCGGCGGCGCGGCATCTTTCGTTCACCCGCGCGGCCGATGAGCTGGCCGTCACGCCCGCTGCGGTCGGCCAGCAGATCCGCGCGCTGGAGGATCTGCTGGGTGTCGTTCTGTTCCGCCGCACGCCCAAGGGGCTGGAACTGACGCCCGAGGCCGAGGCCGGCCTTCCCGCGTTGCGTGCCGGCTTCCTGGGCTTCGAGGAAGCCGTCGACGCGATGCAGGCGGGCCAGTCGTCGCAGTCGCTGACGATCGCCGCCCCGCGCGATTTCACCGCGCTCTGGCTCTCCGCGCGGCTTGCGGATTATCTTGCGGATCGCCCCGACTTCGCGGTCACGCTGATCGCCGCCGATCATCTGCCGGACTTCACCGAATCGAACCTCGACCTCGCCATCGCGCTGATCGACGCGCCGACGGGTCTGGAGGGCGTACCGCTGGGGGAGCGCCTGTTCCGGACCGTCGCGGCGACGGGTGGGCGCGATCAGATCATCGGCTGGCCGGCCGCGCCGGACGAGGGCGAAGCGGCGTTGCGCGTCGGGGACGCGGGCCTTGCCATCGATGCCGCCGCGCGCGGACTGGGGCGGGCGACCGTTCCCCACATGCTCGCCGAGGTCGCGCTGGCCGAAGGCCGCGTGATCGCCTTGGGCGATCCGCACCCGGCCCCTGTCGGATACTGGATCGTCGCGCCGCTCCCGCAATGGCGGCAGAAAAAGGTCAGAGCGCTGGTCGAGGCACTGACGGCGGCGGTGTAGAAAGGGCCGTTTGTCGGACGTCACTCCACCCAGTCGAGACCGATGTCGCGATAGACCGAGCGGTCGTCGTCCCAGCCTTCCTTGACCTTGACGTGAAGATAGAGGTGGACGGTGCAGCCCAGCAGGCTCGACAGCTCCGCACGCGCCCGCGACCCGATCTCCTTCAGCCGCGCACCGCCCTTGCCCAGCACGATCGCGCGCTGCGTGGGGCGGGCGACGAGAATCTGCTGGTAAATCTCCACCGACCCGTCGGGGCGCTCGGTATAGCGTTCGGTCTCGACCGCGCTGGCATAGGGCAGCTCCTCGTGGAGCTGATGATAGAGCTGCTCGCGCGTGATCTCCGCCGACAGCATGCGGTCGGTTGCGTTGGACACCTGATCGGCGGGAAACAGCCATGGCGCTTCGGGCATGGCGCGAGCCATCGCCGTCTTGAGGTCGCCCATGGCGTCGCCGGTCGCGGCGCTGACGAAGAAGGTCTCGGCAAAACCGATCCGGTCGTGCAGCTTCTGGGTGAAGCTCAGCAGTCGGTCCTTGGCAGCGATGTCGACCTTGTTCATCACCAGCCATTTGACTTCGCGCCGGTGCGCCAGGCCTTCCAGGATGGGTTCGAGCTTGGGTCCGGCACCCGCGCGCGAATCAACGACCAGCGCGATCAGGTCCGCATGCTCCGCCCCGTTCCACGCCGCCGCGACCATCGCGCGGTCGAGCCGGCGGCCCGGCGTGAAGATGCCGGGGGTATCGGTGAGGACGATCTGCGCCTCGTCCTCGATGGCGATGCCCATCACCCGCGTGCGCGTCGTCTGCGCCTTGGGGCTGGTGATCGCGACCTTCTGCCCGACCAGCGCGTTGACGAGCGTGGACTTGCCCGCGTTGGGCGCGCCGATGACGGCGACCACACCACAATGTTCCGTCATATCTGCACCTTGTCGAGAAGCGCCGCCGCGGCGGCCGTTTCGGCTTCCTGCTTGGAGCCGCCCTCGGCCTCCGCCGATCCGACGCCGTGGATCGTCACCTGAACACGGAAACGCAGCGCATGATGCGGTCCGCTCTTGTCCAGGACGGCATAAGCGGGTGGCTTGCGGCGGTTCGCGGCCGCCCATTCCTGAAGCGCCGATTTGGGATGCTTGGGAACGCCGGTCCGCCCGGCGACCCGATCCTCCCACAGCGTGCGGATCATCCGGCGCGCCGCGTCGAGGCCGAGGTCGCAATAGGCCGCGCCGATCAGCGCCTCCATCACGTCGCCCAGCACATTGTCGCTTTCGACCGCGCCGTCGTCACGCGCCTGCTTGCCGAGGCGGACATGCTCGGGCAGGCCGATCTCACGCGCCACCGCGGCGCAGGTCGCGCCCGCCACCAGCGCGTTGATCCGGCTCGAAAGCTGGCCTTCCTTTTCGTCGGGGTGGAGCGTGTAGAGCCATTCCGCGATGACCAGCCCCAGCACCCGGTCACCGAGAAATTCGAGCCGCTCGTAATTCTCGCCCGTCATGCTGCCGTGTGTCAGCGCACGGGCGTAGAGCGCGAGGTCACGGGGCGCGCCGCCCGCGAGCCGCGCGATCAGGGCCGCGATGGCGGTTTCGCTCAGAACCCCTCCGCGATCCGGTCGAATCGGGCCGCGCTCACCCAGGTCCAGGGCAGGAACCAGTTGGCCGACCCGTCGGTCGAGAAGATCGTGACCAGTGCGCGCCCTTCGAGGTTGATCATCGGCAGATAGCCCACGCCGCGCGCCTCGACAGGGACGCGGCTGTCGGCGCTGCGGTCGCGATTGTCACCCATGACGAAGACATGGCCCTCCGGCACGACCATCACCGGCGTGTTGTCGAGCGGACTGTCGGCCACGTCGAGCACATTGTAGCTTCTGCCGCCGGGCAGCGTCTCGCGAAACTGCGGGTAGCGGCATTGGCGCGCGCCGTCCTGCGCCCTGTCCTCATATTCGGGACGGAAGCAGGGGCTGGGCGCGCCCTCGGCCTGCGACGCGGCAATCATGTTGGGCGTGACAGGAATGACGAGGTCCTCGATGCGGTCCTTGGGTACCTGCTCGCCGTTGAGGTAGAGCGTGCCGTCGCGCATCTCGATCATGTCGCCGGGCAGGCCGATCACGCGCTTGATCCAGTCCTGCTCCATATTGGCGGGTGCCTTGAACACCACCACATCGCCGCGTTCGGGCGTGCCGGGCATGATTCGACCGGGGATCAGGGGCAGGCTGAACGGCAGCGAGTAGCGCGAATAGCCATAGGGCCATTTGGCGACGAACAGATAGTCGCCGATCAGCAGTCGCGGCTGCATCGATTCCGAAGGAATGTTGAACGGCGAGAGGATGAAACTGCGCAGCACGAACACGATGAGCGCGAGTTTCACGAGGAAAGTCAGAAACTCGCCGGTTTCCGACCGCTTTTGGGAGGAGGCCATGGCATCGTCTTTGCGGCGCGGCGCGCGATGCGTCAAGCAAACTGCTCCAAACCGCGTCGCGTTGCACCGCAAAATGGTCTATTGGGCCGGCAAATCCATCGAGGGAGTTGTGCATGAGCAAAGGTCAAGGCGCGGAGTCGATCGGGGCGATCTGGGATGCGATCAGGTCGGCACCGGTTCCCGACCTGCGGACCATCTTCGATGGCGATACCGACCGGCTGGCGCAGCATGTGCTGGAGGTGGGCGGCATCCGCATCGATCTGTCCAAGACTCACCTCGACAACCGCCTCATCCAGCACTTTCTGGAACTGGCCGAAGCCACCAATTTCTCGGGAATGCGCGCGGCCATGTTCGCCGGGGAGCCAATCAACCGCACGGAGGGACGCGCCGTCGAGCATAGCGCGCTGCGCGGCGAAGGTCGGGCCGAATCGGTCGCGGAGGCGCGCGACCTCGGCCGCCGCATGCGCACTCTGGTCGACGCGATCGAGGCCGGAGCGCTGGGCGAGATCCGCCATGTGCTTCACATCGGCATCGGCGGGTCGGCGCTCGGTCCGGACCTTCTGGTCGACGCGCTCGCCCGGCAGAGCGACCGCTATGAGGTGGCGGTGGTCTCCAACGTCGATGGTGCCGCGCTGGAGGAAGCAATCTCCCGCTTCGATCCGCAGCGGACGCTGATCGCCGTCGCGTCGAAGACCTTCACGACCAGCGAGACGATGCTGAACGCCGCCAGCGCGCTTGCCTGGCTCACCACGTCGGGCGTCGACGATCCCTATGGCCGTGTGGTCGCGCTCACTGCCAGCCCGGACAAGGCGCTCGAATGGGGTGTCGACGAAACCCGAATCGTACCCTTCTCCGAAAGCGTCGGCGGGCGCTATTCGCTCTGGTCGTCGATCGGTTTTCCTGCCGCGGTGGCGCTGGGCTGGGAAGGATTCGAGCAGCTTCTGGAGGGCGCGGCGCTGATGGACCGGCATTTCCGGACCGCAGCGCCGATGGAGAACGCGCCGCTGCGCGCCGCTTTCGTCGACCAATTCTATGCCCGCGCGATGGGAAGCCAGACGCGCGCCGTGTTCGCCTATGACGAGCGGTTGCGGCTGCTTCCGAGCTATTTGCAGCAGCTCGAAATGGAATCGAACGGCAAGTCGGTGAAGCTCGACGGCAGCCCCGTCGAGGCCCCGACCGCGCCGATCACCTGGGGCGGCGTCGGCACCGACGCGCAGCATGCGGTGTTCCAGCTCCTCCACCAGGGCACGCATGTGGTGCCGGTCGAGTTCGTCGCCGTCACCGAAGCGGGCGACCGGCAGGACCCCGCGCATCACGATGCGCTGCTCGTCAACTGTTTTGCGCAAGGGGCAGCGCTGATGCGCGGCCGCGCGTCTGAGGACCCGGCGCGCAGCTATCCCGGCAACCGGCCGTCGACCACGCTGCTGCTCGATTCATTGACGCCGCACAGCCTCGGCGCGCTGATCGCTTTTTATGAGCATCGCACGTTTGCGAATGGCGTTCTCATGGGAATCAACAGCTTCGACCAGTTCGGTGTCGAGCTGGGCAAGGAGATCGCCAAGACGATCGAGCGCGAAGGTCCGCATGGCTTCGACCCGTCGACGATGGCGCTGATCGAGCGGGCGCTCGCCTGACCGATCAGTCTGAGCGGGAAAAGCCGATTGCGGAATGGCGGCGCGGGACCATATCGCCCGCTCCAGCAAAGGATGTGAATGATGAGCGATTTCGATTTCGACCTGTTCGTGATTGGTGCCGGGTCGGGCGGCGTGCGCGCCGCACGGGTGTCATCGGCGCATGGCGCGCGGGTTGCGGTCGCCGAGGAGCATCGGGTCGGCGGGACGTGCGTCATTCGCGGCTGCGTGCCCAAGAAGCTGCTCGTCTACGGATCGCATTTCGCCGAGGACCTGAAGGACGCCCGGAACTTTGGTTGGGACGTTCCCGATTGCGGTTTCGACTGGCCGCGCCTGCGCGACCGCGTGCTGGCCGAGGTCGACCGACTCAACGGCATCTATACCGAGACGCTCGGCAAGCATGACGTCACCATTTTCGAGGAACGTGCCGAGATCACCGGCCCCAACAGCGTGCGTCTGTCGAGCGGCAAGGACATCACCGCCAAGCATATTCTGATCGCCACAGGCGCGTGGCCAGTGACTCCCGATATCGAGGGTGCCGAGCACGGCATCACCTCGAACGAGGTGTTCCACCTCGAGTCGATTCCACGCCGGGTGCTGATCGCCGGCGGCGGCTATATCGCCAACGAATTCGCCGGCATTTTCCATGAGTTCGGCAGCCATGTGACGATCGTCAACCGGTCCGACCAGATCCTGCGCGGCTATGACGAGCAGATCCGCGATCGGCTGCTCCAGATCTCGATCGCAAAGGGGATTCAGTTCCGCTTCAACGCGCCGTTCGAGAAGATCGAGAAGCAGGAGGACGGCAGCCTGCTCGCCCATCTGGGCGACCGGGGCGATCCTGTCGCGTGCGACCTCGTGCTCTTCGCGACAGGCCGCCGGCCGAAGATCGAGGGGCTGGGCCTGGAGAATGCGGGCGTCGAGCTGAACGATCGCGGCGCGATCAAGGTCGACGAGCACAGCCGCTCGAGTTGCCCCAGCATCTACGCCGTGGGCGACGTGACCGACCGAATCCAGCTCACCCCGGTCGCGATCCGTGAGGGGCAGGCGTTCGCCGACACCGTGTTCGGCGGGAATCCTTACACGGTCGATTATCGCTGCGTTCCGAGCGCCGTGTTCTCGAACCCGCCGATCGCCAGCGTCGGCCTGACCGAGGCGCAGGCGCGCAACAGCCTGGGCTCGGTCAGGGTCTATTCGTCCGATTTCCGGGCGATGCGCAACATCGTCGCGGGGCGCAACGAGCGCGGCCTCTACAAGCTCATCTGCGACGGCGAGAGCGGCAAGGTCGTGGGGCTTCACATGATCGGCCCCGATTCACCGGAGATACTCCAAGCCGCCGCCATCGCGGTCAAGGCGGGTCTGACCAAGGCCGATTTCGACGCGACCGTGGCGCTTCACCCCAGCATGGCGGAGGAGCTGGTCCTCATGCGCTGAGGCAAAGACCGCAGGGGGCGGAAGGGCTGCAGAGTTGGTCGATCGCTTCGCCCGACATCTGCGCTGCCGTGCCCAGCGTGACGGCATCGCCGCGATGCGACTTTCGATTGACGCTTTCGCCCGCCAGTTCGTCGATCAGCATCGCCAGTTCGCGCGCGCAGCTCACCAGCCGCGACTTGTCGAAGCAGGCTTCCGCGCCATGCGCCAACGCTTCGAGGCAGTCGTCCGAGTCCTTCTTGGCGACCGATGACACCACGATCACGTGCATTTCGTGCCAGTGATCGTGGATGGCATCGAGAAAACCGATCCCGTCGAGGCCGGGCATCTTGAGGTCGAGGAGGATCACGTCGGGGAGGTGTCGGTTGACGAGTTCAATCGCCTCCTCTCCGTTCGAAGCCATGGCCACGATCCTGGCGCGCGAGTGGCGCTCGATCAGTTCTTCCAGCATGGCGCGGATGGTCAATGAATCATCGACGATCAGCAGCTTCAGCAGCTCGGTTTGACATCTCTCCATGTCCCACCCTCGCATATCCGGCTTTACGCCGCCTTGCGTCCGATGGTTAACGGCTCGTCAGGAAAAAACCCGCGTCAACCTATTCGATACGGCACGACGTGGCGGTCGTCGGGGTTGATCTGGATGGACCGGCCCAACGGCGGAAAGGCGCGCTGATCGCAGCCTTCGCGCGGGCAAAGGCGGCAGGATGTGCCGATCGGCGTGGCCGCCGCCTCGTCATGGAGCCGTAGCCCGTCGGCATAGATGAAGTTGGCGGCATGCTCGATCTCGCATCCCAGCGCCACGGCGTAGCGGCGGGGGGCGCGCGCATAGCTGCCCGACGGCTTCACCAGCCCCCGCGCCATAGACACATAACGGACGCCGTCGGGCGTTTCGCCGAGCTGCACCTGAATGCGGTCGGGGATCGCCACCGCTTCATGCACCACCCACAGCGGGCACGCGCCGCCGAAGCGGGCGAATTGCAGCCGGGTGGCGCTGTGCCGCTTGGTGATGTTTCCGGCCATGTCGATCCGGCAGAAGAAAAAGGGGATGCCGCGCATGCCCGGGCGCTGAAGCGTCGAAAGCCGGTGGCATGCCTGTTCGAAGCTGACCCCGAACGCGCGCGCCAGACGGTCGATGTCGTGGCGGCACGCACGCGCCGTGTCGCGGAAGCGGCGGTACGGCATGAGTAGCGCGCCCGCGCCATAATTGGCGAGGCCAAGCTGAAGCAGCGCGTCGGCATCCCTCTGGCCAAGCTGCGCGTCGGCGACGACGGCTTGCACAATGTCCTCCGCCTCAAGCCGCATCAGTTGCGCGGCGAGTTGGAAGGCGCGGGTCTCCGCCGGCTGTGCCGCGTTGATCCGGGTCAGCCGCCGGTCGGGATCGAAGGTCCGCTGAAGGTCGCGCGGTTCCTCGACCATCAGCGTTCGGCAGCCCTGGCGCTCTTCCAGCGCGAGGATAAGGCGGCGTTCCGGGTCGCCTGAGCGCAGCTCCAGCGTCTCGTTCAAATCCTCTGCCCGGCAGTCAAGCGCGTGAAGATAGTTGCCCGCGGCGTGGAACCAGTCGCGCACCAGTTCCCAGGGCATGCGGGTGTTGGGCGACGCATCGCTCGCGATCGCCTCCTCCATCATCGCGATATGGTCCTGCGCCTGCCGCCAAGCCCGGTGAAGATCGACATAATGGGCGGCAAATTCGGGATATTGCAGCATCAGCCGCTCCGCGCGCTCGGCCTCGACGGGGCGCGATCCCGCCGGGGCGCTTGCCATCGCCCAGTTGAACGCGCCGAGCAGTTGCTCTTCCTGCCGGTCGTCGAACGACGACCAGTCGAGCGGGAAGGCGCGGGCCAGCGCTGCCTTCACGCTGGCGGTCAAGGGGCGGTCGTCATTTTCGAGCTGGGACAGGTAGCTGACGGAAATTCCGAGCAGCCGCGCCATCGCGCTCTGGTCGAGACGCTGATCGAGCCGAAGCTGTCTGAGCTTGGGCCCAACGAAGAGGCGAACACCGCGTGGCATTGCTTCGCTTTAGTTCGCAAACTCTGTATTCGCAATTCCGCAAATTCGCATTTGCACTGGGATCGAAAGCCTGAAACAGCGCGTGGTCCCGTCACCAAAGTTACAGGATCGGCAATTCGCATGTCAAAGCTCGCCATATTGGAAAAGCTCGAAGCCAAGCGTGCGGCCGCCCGTATCGGCGGCGGTCAGCGGCGGATCGACGGTCAGCATGCCAAGGGCCGCCTGACCGCGCGCGAACGGCTCGACGTACTGCTCGACGAGGGCAGCTTCGAGGAAGTGGACATGTATGTCGAGCATAACTGCATCGACTTCGGCATGGACGAGCAGCATATCCCCGGCGACGGGGTGGTGACGGGTTCGGGTACGATCAACGGCCGCCTGGTCTTCGTGTTCAGCCAGGATTTCACGGTCTTCGGCGGCTCGCTGTCCGAGCGCCACGCGCAGAAGATCTGCAAGATCATGGATATGGCGATGAAGGTCGGTGCGCCGGTGATCGGCCTCAACGACTCGGGCGGCGCGCGCATCCAGGAGGGCGTGG
>CAZHGR010000028.1:0-30653 GCA_964532255.1 uncultured Sphingobium sp. | reverse complement strand
TGTCGGACCGCGACTTCGCGCTCGACTATCTGATGAGCGCGACTCAGCTTTCGCTTCACCTGTCGCGGCTGGCCGAGGAGTTCATCGTCTGGGCGAGCCAGCCCTTCGGCTTCGTCTCGCTGCCCGATGCCTATTCGACAGGCAGTTCGATCATGCCACAGAAGCGCAATCCCGACGCGGCCGAGCTGGTGCGCGGCCATGCGGGGCGGATCATGGGCTGCATGACCGCGTTGTGCGTCACGATGAAGGGGCTGCCGCTCGCCTATTCCAAGGACATGCAGGACGACAAGCCGCCGGTGTTCGAGGCGCATGACCTGCTTGGCCTCTGTATCGCCGCGATGACGGGGATGGTCGCGACGGTGACCTTTCGCACCGAACGCATGCGCGCGCTGGCGGAAAGCGGCTTTGCGACCGCCACCGACCTGGCCGACTGGCTGGTGCGCGAGGGCGACGTGCCGTTCCGCGAGGCGCATCATATCACCGGCCGCGCGGTCAAGGCGGCGGAGGAGGCGGGCATCCCGCTCGCCGACCTGCCGATCGACACGCTCAAGGCCATCGACGCGCGCATCGATGAGCGGGTGTACGGCGTTCTGACCATCGACGCCTCGGTCGCGAGCCGCCGCAGCCATGGCGGCACCGCGCCCGACCAGGTGCGCGCGCGTGTCGCGGAGGCGCTGGCGGCGCTGAGCGAAGGCAAGCCCATGGAGACAGGCGCATGACGGCAAGGATGCTGATGCTGGCCGCGCTGGGCGTTGCCGCGCTGACGGGCTGCGGACGGCAGGTGGAACTGACGCGCCAGCCGGGTGCCGAGCCGCTGCCCGTCGCCTATGGTGCCGATGAACCCGCGACCGCCGAAAGCCTGATGACGCCGCAGCCGCAGGTCAGGCCTATCCGCAATGAGGATCTGCTCCGGCGTTCCGAACCGCGCCCCGACGATCCGTTCGAGCTGCCGCCCGGCGCGGGCAACGGACGCTAGGCGGCTCTTTCATGGATCATTTCCAGCTCATCGACGGCGTGCTTCATGCCGAGCAGGTGCCCCTCACCCGGATCGCGGACGAGGTCGGGACGCCGGTCTATGTCTATTCGCGCGCCACGCTCGAACGTCATGCCCGCGTCTTCAAGGATGCGCTGGCGGCATTGCCGCGCACGCACGTCGCCTTCGCGATCAAGGCCAATCCGAACCTCGCCGTGCTGAAGGTGCTGGCGCGCCAGGGCTTCGGTGCCGACGTGGTGTCGGGCGGGGAGATCGCGCGCGCGCTGGCGGCGGGCATGGCACCGGGCGATGTGGTCTTCTCCGGCGTGGGAAAGACGCGCGAGGAGCTGGGCTATGCGCTCGATGCGGGCATCGGCCAGTTCAACATCGAGCTGGAGGAAGAGGGGGCGGTCCTCGCCGAACTCGCGGCGGCGCGCGGACTGACGGCCAGCGCTGCGCTTCGCGTCAATCCCGACGTGGACGCAGGAACGCACGCCAAGATCTCGACCGGGCGCAAGGAGAACAAGTTCGGTGTGCCGATCGACGAGGCGCAAGCGATTGTCGGCCGGCTGACCGGTCGCCCCGGACTGAACCTGCGCGGAATCGCCTGCCATATCGGCAGCCAGCTCTTCGACCTCGGCCCCATGGAGGCGGCGTTCGGCCGCGTCGGCGACCTGTTGCGCGCGCTGCGGAGTGCCGGCCATGTGATCGACCGGGTCGACCTCGGCGGCGGGCTCGGCGTTCCCTATGAGCGCGGCAAGGTCCCGCCCGCGCCCGCCGAATATGGCGCGATGGTGGAACGCGCGACTCGCGGCTGGCGCGATGGGGGCGACGGCCATCCTCCTGTGACCCTGATGTTCGAGCCGGGGCGGGTGATCGTCGGCAATGCCGGCGTGCTGCTGACGCGCGTGATCTGGGTGAAGCCCGGCGTGGCCAACCCCTATGTCATCGTCGACGCGGCGATGAACGACCTCGCGCGCCCGGCGATGTACGACGCCTGGCACGATTTCGAGGCGGTGCGGCCGACCGGCGAGCGGATGACGGCCAATATCGCGGGGCCGGTGTGCGAGACCGGCGACACCTTCGCCATGGCCCGTGAAATCGACGCAGTGGCTTCGGGCGACCTCGGCATCTTCCGCACAGCGGGCGCCTATGGTGCGACGATGGCCAGCACCTACAACAGCCGCGCACTGGTGCCCGAGGTGATGGTCGACGGGGACCGATACGCGGTGGTCGCCGAACGCATCCGGCCCGAGACGATCATTGCCGCCGAACATGTGCCGGAATGGCTGGCGTGACCAGCCCAAACCCGTCATTCCCGCTTTCGCGGGAATGACGGTTGGCGACGAGGGACATCATGCACAGCCTCCCCGTCTTCCTCCGCCTCGATGGTCGGCCCGTCATCCTGATCGGAGAAGGCGATGCCGCCGATGCCAAGCGCCGTCTGCTGGAGCGTGCGGGCGCGCGGATCGCCGCTGAGGACGATGCGCTGGCTCGGATCGCCATCATTGCGCTCGAAGACGATGCAGAGGCGCAGGCCGTGGCAGCGCGGCTCAAGGCGCGCGGCGTCCTCGTCAACGTCGTCGACCGGCCGCAACTGTGCGACTTCACCCTCCCGGCAATCGTCGATCGCGACCCGGTGCTGATCGCGGTGGGGACCGGCGGTGCCTCGGCGGGGTTGGCGAAGGCGGTGCGGCAGCGGATCGAGGCGCTCTTGCCGCCTGGCCTGGGGCGACTGGCCGAGGCGCTTCACGCTGCCCGCGGCGCGATCCGGGAGCGATGGCCGGATGCGCGAAGCCGGCGTGGCGCGCTCGATCTTGCGCTGGCGGCGGGTGGCGCGCTCGATCCCCTGCGGCTCGACAGCGCGGATGCCGTAGAGCACTGGCTGAAAGCGCCGGAGGACGCGGAGGCTGCCGGGCGTGTTGAGCGGATCACGCTGCTGTCGCCCGATCCCGACGACCTGACGCTCCGCACCGCGCGGCTGCTGGGGGAGGCGGACACGGTGATCCACACGCGCGACGTGCCGGAGGCAGTGCTGGCGCGCGCTCGCGCGGACGCCCGCCGCGTGGCCGTCGACAGCCTGCCGGACAGCGCCGCTGACGGTGGTGCGGAGCTCGTCATTCTCCTCAACATTACAGCGATGTAACTGGAGCGAGTCAGGCGCTTCGCTCACTTTTCGGCGGGGGATGGTCCCCCGGCTCGACAAGGGAGTGAAACATGCCTGCCAACCTGCCCCAGCTCAGCATCGACGACATTGAGGAAATGGACGCGCCCGTCGCGCTGTTCGCCACCGGCGACACGTCGGAGGCGCTGCAGATCGCCGGCGACCACATCGTCATCGCGATCGTCTTCCACTCGTGACAGGCGCGGCGGCATCGACGGGGCGGCGGGCGTCGCAGGACGTCGGTGCCGCCGCAACCGCCCAGCCGCGCTGGCTCGCAACAGTGCGCCAGCGCGTGGCAATGGCCGAGGAGCAGGCTGGAAGCGAAGCTGCGGCGGTCACGCTGCTGCGGCCGCTGTTCGAGGACGTTGCCTGGCTCAGCGATCTGGCGGCCGACGTGGCGGTGCGGCTGGCCGGCGATCCGCACCATCTGTTCGGCCTGACCGCGCTTCAAAGCGGTGCCCTGCGACAGGTGTTGCTGGCATCGGGGCCGCGCGTTTCAGTGACGCTGGGCGTGCTGGCGAGCCGCGCCTGGCATCCGGCCGATCCGCCGCAATCCTATTCCTTCGGCGGCAGCCGCACGCTTTTTCGCCTGTTGTCACCGACCCCCGCCGACGGCTTCATGGCGTCAGCCGCCAGCGGTCGCACGCCCTGCCGGGCCTGGCCCCGGACGATCGCGCCGGGCGAGATCATCGACCTCGATGAAGCGCGCGATGCGCTCGCGATCCTGCCCGCAGAGACCGAGACGCTGTTTCTCCGCGCGCGCGTGCGGCGGATCCCCGCGCCGCTCGTCACCAGCCAGGCGCCAGGGGAAACGGCGCCCCGGCGGTCCGCCAATGGTGACGACGGTCTCGCCCGGTCGCTTGCGATCGTGGAGATGCTGCGCGCGCTTGACGTCAAGCCGCCGGTCGATGCGCTCCGCTCCCTCCTGCCGAGAGCGCGGGGCGTGCAGCGCTGGACGCTGATGCGCGAGATGCTGGCGGCGGATACCGGCGCGGCCTGGCCCGACCTCATGACGATGGCCGATGGGGAGGAAGACCCCGGCGTCCGCGCCGCCGCCGCCTCGCTCGTCCTCAAAGTGTCGTCCATGCAGCAGGAGGTTCCCTCATGCCCCTCGTGATCGATGCGCCCGCGAGCGCCGGTGTCGCCACGCTCGACGACCTTGTCGCGCATTGCCGCAGCGGTGCGTTCGATCCGGAGACGCGTGACAGCCTGACCGACGCCGCGCCCGTGCTGGCGGCGCTCGGCAACAACCGCCATTTCCTCGCCGATCTGGCGGTCCACGCGCTCAAGCAGGCCTGCCGCAATCAGGTGCTCGAAAACGGCTATTCGCCGCAAGTGCTGATGCTCTCGCCGCCCGACGGGCGCTTCTTCATCCGCGCCAATATCTGGCCGTCGGAGCGAGACCGCATGTTGCGCGACAGCAGCCGCGAAGCCTTTTTCTACGGCATGCCGCATGACCACAGCTTCGACTTCCTGACCATCGGCTATGCGGGTCCGGGCTATTGGTCCGATTATTATGACTATGACGGCGACGTGGACGGCGTTCCCGGCGAAGCGGTCGGCCTGCGCTTCGTCGAGCGCAGCCGGCTCGAGCAAGGCAGGATGCTGCTCTACCGCGCCAATGAGGATATTCACGACCAGATCCCGCCCGACGCGATGTCGATCTCGATCAACATCATGCCGATGACCGCGCGCCAGGCGTGGCGCAGGCAATATTTCTTCGATCTCGGCGCGGGGACAATCCAGGGCTGCGCGACGGTCACCGGCGCGGAGATCCTGTTGCCGATCTCGGTCCGGTTCGGAGACGATAATGCGCGCGATCTGGCGGAGGCGTTCGCGGACGCCCATCCCGACCCGCGCCTCCGCCTTGCCGCGTGGAAGGCGCTGGATGCCCTGGCGTCGCGCCGGGAAGAGCGGGAGCGACGCGTCGAACGGGCGCTCCTCCACCACTGCCCGCTCATCCGCGATCATGGGCGGCGGTCGCTCGCATCGCTCCGGATCGGAAGCGATCGGGATGGCGTGGAGCGGGTCGCCATGCTGTCCTGAGCAGCGGCTGTCGGGCTGTCAGGGGGCTGTCGAGGATCGCAGACGATGGAGCTGTGGCAGGTGGAGGGACAGCATGACGGGACGGCGCTTTCGGCTCTTTTGAACCGGGCGGTGGACGCCGGCTGTCCGCTGACGATGCGGACGCTGCCCGCCGCCGTTCCGGTGCCGGTCCTGCCGCGCGCTCTGGCAGACCGGCCGATCCTGCTGTGGCATGAACAGGACGACCCGCGCGCGCGGACCGATGCGTTGCGCGGCGGGGTGGACGACGTGGTCGGCCCCTGGATGGACCCCGACGAGGCGCTGGCCCGGCTGCTGCGCCTTGCCGATCGGGGCGGCACGTCGCGAACGATGCGACTGGGCGATCTGGCGATCGACCTCGTGGACCACAGCGCCACGCGGGCAGGGCGTCCGCTCGGGCTGCTCCAGCGCGAATATGCGCTGCTGCTTCATCTCGCCCGCCATCATGGCGAGCTTCAGTCCCGACGCGACCTGCTGCGCGCGGTCTGGCGGATCGACTTCGAACCTGGGACGAATGTGGTGGAGGTCCATATCTCGCGACTCCGCTCGCGTCTCGACCGGGGTTTCGCCCGACCGATGCTGCGCACGGTACGCGGCAGCGGTTACCGCCTCGAAGCGGTCGAGTGACCGATGCTCAGGCCGCGGCTTCGGCCATGCCGCGCATGAAGAGAGGTGCCATGCGATCGCGCATGTCCTGTGTGATGCGGCACCGTCCCTCCGGCCCCTGCATGACAATGACCGTCTCGCATGTTGCGCAGCATTCCCCCTCCTGAAAGGCGGCCGACGCGATCGTCCAACTGGTATTGCCCACGCGAAGGAAGCCCGATGCGATTGTCACGGGGTGGGGAAAATGCATCTCGGCGACATAGTTGAGGTTGATCGCGGCGACGAGCCATCGCAGCCCGAGATCGGATGGATGCGAGCGAAGACAGCGATGGAACTGGATGCGTCCGGTCTCGAACAGGGCGGCGATCGCGACATTGTTGATATGCCCCATCGGATCGAGGTCGGCATAACGCGAACCTACTTCCACACTGAAAGGATAGTTCTGGGGATCGCGTTGCGCTGGAGAAGGCTTGGCCATATCGCGTTCCTTTGACTGGTGCTTCTTGTTCTTGGGCAGACGGAGCGTTGAAGCGCGGGCGTCAGGACTGAAGGCAACATTAATAGGAGTAGGGCATGACGGCAACAGCGCGGCTCGTTCTCGACGCGCGATCCATGCTGGGCGAATCGCCCCGCTGGCACGCCGGTGAGGAGCGCCTCTACTGGGTCGACATCGAACGGCGTGAACTCCACCGCTTCGACCCGGCGACGGGTGCCGACGAGGTGCGCAGCTTTGACGCGCCGGTGGGATGCCTGGCGTTCCGGCGCGCGGGCGGCCTGCTGCTCGGCATGAAGGAGGGTCTGGCGGTGCTGGCCGACTGGAACGCCGAGCCCCGGCCCTTCGGCGATCAGATGCTCGCGGAGCGGCCCGATCTCCGGCTCAACGACGGGCGGACCGACGCGCTGGGGCGCTTCTGGGTCGGCAGCGTCAACATGGCCAAGTCGGCGCGCGACGCGGCGCTCTACAGGGTGGATCCCGACGGATCGGCGCGACTGGTCCAGGATGGGATGCTGACCTGCAACGGCGCGGCCTTCTCGGGCGATGGCACGCGCTTTCATCATGCCGACACGCCGAGCCACGATCTGCGCGCCTATCGGTTCGATGCAGCGACTGGCACGCTGGCGGACGAGCGCATTCTCCACCGGTTCCCACACGGCGAGGGGCGTCCCGACGGCGGGTCCTTCGACGAGGAAGGCTATTACTGGAGCGCGCTGTTCGACGGCGGGCGCGTGGTGCGGCTCTCGCCGGAGGGCGAGATCGTCGCGGCGGTCGCGATTCCCGCGCGTCGTCCCACGATGATCGCCTTTGGTGGGCGCGACCGGCGCACCGCCTATGTGACGACGGCGCGCGTCGGCCTCGACGAGGCGGCGCTCGCGGCGCAGCCTCTGTCGGGCGGCATCTTCAGCTTCGATGTGGATGTGGCGGGCGTGCCCGAATGGCCGTTTGGATGAGGCGGCCGGGTCGCCGGCGCCGGCGGCGAGCCGCGCGCCGGCGTTCCGATGATCAATAGCGCTGCTGGCGCTCGTACAGCGACTTGTAGTGCTGGATGCGGGTGACCCGCAGGCCGGGCATGCCGGACCGGTCGACGGCGCGCTGCCAGCCGGCGAATTCCTCGAGAGTCAGCGAATAGCGCTCGCACGCTTCATCAACGCTGAGCAGCCCCCCGTTCACCGCCGCGACCACTTCGGCCTTGCGACGCACCACCCAGCGGCGGGTCTCCGGCGCCGGGAGCGAGTCGAGGGTCAGCGGTTCTCCAAGCGGGCCAACAACTTGCGCCGGGCGGATTTTCTGGTTCTCGATCATCATGTCCTCTGGTGCCGGGCGGTCCGGCAATGTCTCACTCTGTTCCGTGCGTTCTGGCAGCAAAGCTTTGCCCGCTGGCTAAGCCCCAAGGTAAACATCCTTTTCACCATCACGACGGGAGAGAAATTGCGCCGTCCCCCGGTTGAACGAGCCGCCCCAGTTCGCCTGAACCGCCAGATCGCCGGCAAACAGACGGACCATGCACTCGGGAGCGGCCTGGCCCGACCACCCTCCCTCGGTGCCGCGCATCGCCTTTGCCGTCGGCATCACCCGCTGCCGCGCCGCCAGCACGGCGAGAAGCCGGCTGAGGTCGGGCTTGCGGGTTCCGCGTGACGCGCCCTCGCCGGTGTTGCCGGTGAGGATGGATCGGGGCGTGCAGTCGTTCATGGGGAACGGTTAGCAGCCAATGTCTAAACCCCCGTAAAAGCGGCGATCATCCTCTATTAACGAGGTTTTGCCGACGGTTGGCGCGAGGCGGCTTGGGGGGTGGCCGGGCGGGGCCGGTGCGCCTATATGCAGCCCCCGTGGATTCCCTTTTCCAGATCGAGGCACCGCTCGCAGGGCGGCGAATCGTCGTCGCCATGTCGGGCGGCGTGGATTCGAGCGTCGTCGCCGCGCTGGCCGCGCGGAGTGGCGCGGAGACGATCGGCGTCACGCTCCAGCTCTATGATCATGGCGCGGCGGTGGGCCGGGCGGGAAGCTGCTGCGCCGGGCAGGACATTCGCGACGCGCGCGCGGTGGCCGACCGGCTGGGGATCGCGCATTATGTCTTCGACTATGAAAGCGTGTTCCGCCAGACGGTGATCGAGGACTTTGCCGACGAATATCTGGCCGGCCGGACGCCTATCCCGTGCGTTAAATGCAATATGGGAGTGAAGTTCACCGACCTGTTCGCGCTGGCGCGGGAACTGGGGGCGGATTGCCTCGCGACGGGCCACTATGTGCGGCGAGTTGTCGGCGCGGATGGCCCCGAGCTTCATCGCGGCCTCGATCCCGCGCGCGACCAGAGCTATTTTCTGTTCGCCACGACATCGGCCCAGCTCGATTTCCTGCGCTTTCCGCTCGGCGGCATGGACAAGGCGGCGGTTCGCGCGCTCGCGGCCGACATCGGGCTGTCGGTCGCGCTGAAGCCTGATAGCCAGGACATCTGCTTCGTCCCCGACGGCGACTATGCCGGGCTGGTGCGCAAACTGCGGCCCGAGGCCGAAGCGCCCGGCGAGATCGTCCATGTCGATGGCCGGGTGCTGGGCACGCACCGGGGTCTCGTCAATTTCACCATCGGCCAGCGCAAGGGGCTGGAGATCGGCGGGCAGCCCGAGCCGCTTTATGTGGTGCGGCTCGACCCCGACGCGCGGCGCGTCGTCGCGGGGCCGCGCGCCGCGCTGGCGGTGTCGGAGGCGCGGCTGACCGATATCAACTGGATCGGCGGCGCGCAGCGCGACCGTGCCGTGTCGGCCAAGGTGCGCTCCATGGCCAGGCCCGCGCCGGCGCGGATCGAGGGCGACCGGCTGCGCTTCGATTCGCCTGAATATGGCGTCGCGCCGGGGCAGGCCGCAGTGCTTTATGATGGCGACCGCGTGCTCGGCGGCGGCTGGATCGCCGAAACCGCATTAGCGTTGCCCTCAGCGCAGGTTCAGCCGCCTTGTCCTAACAGCCCGCCATGCCCCACGATGATCCCTTCCTGACCGACCGCCGCGCGCTGATCCGGATGGCGCTGCTCGGCGGTGCGACCTTTGCAATGCCGGGCGCGATCCGGGCGGCGACCCCGGCTTTCTCCTCCCGCAGGATCGCGGTGGACACGATCGGCGGCGGGCGCGACGTCATCCTCATCCCCGGCCTCGGCGCGGGGCCGGGCGTCTGGAACAGTCTGGTCGGCGCGGTCGAAGGCTATCGCTGGCACCGGGTGCATGTGCGCGGCTTTGCCGGGCTCGCGGCGGGTGCGAATGCCAAGGGCGCGCTGCTCGACCCGCTCGCCGACGAGATCGCCCGCTACATATCCGAACGCGGGCTGTCGTCGCCGCCGCTGATCGGTCACAGCATGGGCGGGATGCTGGCGATGCTGGTGGGGCTGCGCCATCCGGCAAGCAGCGGACGCGTGATGGTGGTCGACATGCTCCCGTCGGGCGCGGCGATGGTCGGCGGCACCAGCGTCGGCCTCGGCTTCCTGTCACGCCAGCTCAAAAGCTATTTCACCGGCACGGTCGCGGGCCGCCGCGCGTTCGCGACGCTGCTGCGCGACGTCAGCCCCGGCGCGGCGAGCAGCGATGCCGATGTCATTGCGATCGCGCTTGACGAGCTGGCGCGGGTGGATCTGGGGCCAAGGCTCGCGTCGCTCAAGTCGCCGCTGACCGTCGTACCGGCCATCCCCGCCGATGCGCGGCTGAAGGCGTCAACGCTATCGCGGACGAAATCGGCCTATGCACCCGCGCGGGGTGCCAGGATCGTTCCGGTGGAACCGAGCGGCCATATGGTGATGCTGGATCAGCCCGCCGCGTTCGCGCGCGTGGTGCGGGATTTTCTCGCCCGCCGATAAGCCGTCACGGTGTTTTGATCGCCGTCAATGTCGGGAGTCGCGCGCGGTCCCATAGCGGTCATCGACCGGTGGCTCACTCCTCGCACCGGTCGAGGATGGGCGCCCCCCGCTCTTCCTGCACTCCGCATGGGGCGCGACCTTTCAGGTTGCGCCCCCTTTTTTTTGCGCGCGCACCCTTTTCTTATGGGTCAGGGCGTCAGCACCGTGTCGACCGCCTGGGCAAGCGTCTCGGGATAGTCGATGGTGTAGTGAAGGCCCCGGCTCTCCTTGCGGTGGAGAGCGGATCGGACGATCAGCCGCGCGACCTCGAGCAGGTTGCGAAGCTCGATGAGATCCGGCGTCACGCGGAAATTGCCGTAATAGTCGTCGACCTCCTGAGAAAGCAGGTCGATGCGGTGCTTGGCCCGCTCCAGACGCTTGGTCGAACGGACGATGCCGACATAATCCCACATGAAGCGGCGAATCTCGCGCCAGTTGTGCTGGACGATCACTTCCTCGTCCGAGTCGGTGACGCGGCTTTCGTCCCATGCGCGAATGGGGGGTGGGGAAGGCAGGTCTGCCCAGTGGCTCCTGATATGGTCGGCCGCCGCTTCGCCGAACACCAGGCATTCGAGGAGGCTGTTCGACGCCAGTCGGTTGGCACCGTGGAGGCCGCTCTCGGTCACCTCGCCGGCGGCATAGAGGCCGGGCAGGTCGGTGCGCCCGTCGAGGTCGATGACTACGCCGCCGCAGGTATAATGCTGCGCCGGCACCACCGGTATGGGTTCTTTGGTGATGTCGATGTCCAGGTCGAGCAGCCGGGCGTGGATGGTCGGGAAATGCTCAAGGATGAACGCGCGCGGCTTGTGGCTGATGTCGAGATGGACATAGTCGAGGCCCAGCCGCTTGATCTCATGATCGATCGCGCGGGCGACGATGTCGCGCGGTGCCAGCTCGGCTCGGCTGTCGAACCGGTCCATGAACCGCTCGCCGCCGCCCGGCACGCCCGGCGGCAGCTTGAGCAGCCCGCCTTCGCCGCGCATCGCCTCGGTAATCAGGAAGTTCTTGACCTCCAGATTGTAGAGGCAGGTGGGGTGGAACTGGTTCATCTCCATGTTGGAGACGCGGCACCCCGCGCGCCAGGCCATGGCGATGCCGTCGCCCGTCGCGCCGCGCGGCGCGGTGGAGAAGAGATAGGTGCGCCCCGCGCCGCCCGTCGCCAGGATCGTGGCCCGCCCCAGCAGCGCTTCGACACGGCGGGTCGTCCGGTTGAAGGCATAGACGCCCCAGACATGACCGTCGCCCGAATAGCGTTCGCCATGGCGCGAGGTGATGAGGTCGACGGCGACCAGATCGGGGATCAGGCTGATGTTGGGATTGGCCTCGGCCGCCGTCAGCAGCGCGCGCTGGACGGCGGCGCCGGTCGCGTCGTCGACGTGCACGATCCGGCGATGGCTGTGCCCCCCCTCCTTGGTGAGGTCCCAGCGCTTGCCGAAAGCCGTGCCGTCGTTGAACGGCACCCCGAGCGCGGCCAGCCGCTCGATCGCGGCGGGCGCTGACGAGACGACAAACTCCACCGTGCTGCGGTCGTTGAGCCCGGCCCCCGCGATCATCGTGTCCTCGACATGACTTTCGAAGGTGTCGCCCGCGTCGAGCACGGCCGCGATCCCGCCCTGCGCCCAGTTCGTCGACCCGCCGTCGAGCGCGCCCTTGGCCAGCACCGCGACACGTTTATCCTGCGCCAGATTGATCGCGGCGGTCAGGCCTGCCGCGCCGGAACCGATGATGACTACGTCATAGGGTTGCTGCGCCACTAGGCGGCCCTCGTCAGCGTCAGGAAGACATCCTCCAGATCGGGCTCACGCGTCGACACCTCGACGATGGTGAAGCCTTCCGCCTGGACGGCTGCCAGGACCTGACCCGCGTTCGCGCGGTCCTTGCGGTAAGTGATGAGCAGCGTTCGCGGATCGGCGGTTTCCACCTTTTGGAAACAGGGCGCGGCGGGCGGCGCGGTGATGTCGCGGTCGACGGTGATCTCGACCAGCTTCTCCTGCGCCATGTTGACGAGATCGCGCGTGGGTTTGTTGGCGATGACGCGGCCATGGTTGATGATGGCGATGCGATCGCACAGCTCCTCCGCCTCTTCGAGATAATGCGTGGTCAGCACGATCGTCACCCCGCCCGCGTTCAGCTCGCGCACATAGGCCCAGAGCTGCTGGCGAAGGTCGATGTCGACGCCGGCCGTCGGTTCGTCGAGGACGAGGATCGGCGGCGAATGGACCATCGCCTTGGCGACCATCAGCCGCCGCTTCATCCCTCCCGACAGTGTCCGGGCATAGGCGTCCGCCTTGTCGTCGAGCCGGACCGCGCGAAGCAGTTCCATCGACCGCCGCCGCGCCTTGGGCACCGCATAAAAGCCGGCCTGGTTCTCCAGCGTCTCAAGCGGCGTGAAGAACGGGTCGAACATGATCTCCTGATTGACGATTCCGATCGAATTGCGCGCGTTGCGCGGATCGGCGTCGATGTCGAAGCCCCAGATCGACGCGCTGCCGCTCGACTTGCGGACGATGCCCGCCAATATGTTGATCAGCGTCGACTTGCCCGCCCCATTCGGCCCCAGCAGCCCGAAGATACCGCCGCGCGGGATGTCGAGCGTCACATTGTCCAGCGCGACCTTGCCGCCCTGATAGGTCTTGCACAGCGTGTCGATCGATATGGCGGCGTAGGTCATGAGGATCGCTCTAGAGGTTGTTTTGAATTGATCAAATGTCCGTTCGTCCTGAGGAGGTGGTGAAGCCGAAGGCTGAAGCGCCGTCTCGAAGGATCAAGTGCTTCGAGACCGGCCTTCGCTCTGCTCAGTCCTTCCTCAGCACGAACGGGTCTGGCTGAGCATGGCGGGCGTCCTAGCGTCCCTTACCCCGCCTTGACCAGAGCGCAGTAGCGCACGGCATTGTCAAATTCGCGGCGGCGCGCGTCGTGGCGGGCCACCGCCTCGGCATCGCTGCCCCATTGCCGCTCCTGCCAGTCGTCGTCGACATGGGCTGCCGTCCATAAGGCGTCCGGGGCAATGCGCCCCTCGATCAGGGCCAGCGCGCCGATCAGCGATCCCGTCAGCGCGGTCACGGTCGAGAAGCCGGCAAGCAGCCACGGGTCAAGCGCGCAGACCGCCGCGCCGAGCCGTTCGAGCGTGAGCGGCGGCTGCTCCACCGGCATGATGCCGCTGGTGACATTCAACGCGATGTCGAAGCGTTCCCGCGCCCAGCCGAGCGGCGGGTCCCATGCCGCAGCCTGATCCGCGACCAGCGCCTCCGGTTCGGACGCGCGATAGCAGAAGAGGTCGCTCGCCGCATAAGCGGCAATCCCGGCCGCGAAAGCAGGGACGTCGGGCAGTACACGGTCGATGGTCGCGTTGGCGAGGCCCGTCATCGGCATGGTCGCGGGATCGATCCGCTCGCCCTGCGCTTCCCACTCCGCGACGATCGCATCGGCCAGCGCCGCCGAGGGCATGGCGAGTTCCGCGCGCTCGGGCGTGCGGACCGGGCGACCGTCGAGGCGGATGCCATGACGCCCGTCGCCGAGCGGCTCGCGCAATGCGGACTTGTAGAAGCGCTTCAAGGCCGGGGCGTCCGCCATGCCTGCAGCAGCAGGCGCGGCACCAGGATCATCTGGATGCTGCCCACGAAAATGAAGATCGTGCCCATGATCTTCGCATTCTGCCCCTGCACCCAGCCGAAGCGTTGCAGGGCGATCGCCAGCCCGAAGACGAGGATGAGGGCGCCCGACAGCCGGAACAGGCCGATGGCGAAGAAGCGGGTACGCGCGGCCTTCTCGCGGGCGAGCCTGTCGGCTTCCGGTTCGGCGCTGGGGGTAGCGGGGGGCAGCGGATCGGTCATGGCAGGCCGATATGGCGACCCAGTTCCGGGCTGTCCATGGCGACGCTTTCGGCACCCGCCGCGACCAGTATGTCGGCGCTGTGATAGCCCCAGCCGACGCCGAGGCCCCGCACTCCCGCAGCGACGGCCATGCCCATGTCGAAGCTGGTGTCGCCGATCATCAGCGTTCCCGCACGCTCGGCGCCCGCTTCGGCCATCGCCTGCTCGATCATGCTCGGATGGGGCTTCGACGGGTGACGGTCGGCGGTCTGGAGAGTCACGAACCGGGCGTGAAGCCCGTGCGCCTCAAGACACAGGCGAAGCCCCCGGTCGGAATTGCCGGTGGCGACACCGAGCAGCCAGCCTTCGGCCTCCAACCGGTCGAGAATGTCCGCGATCCCCTCGAACAATGGCGAGTCATGCCGCCCGCTCTGCCGCCCGGCGCTGAAATAATCCTTGTACGCTTCCGCCACGCGAAGGTGGAGCGCGGGGTCACCCGCAGGGATCAGAGCCTCGACCGCCTGAAGCAGCGACAGGCCCACGATCGACAGGGTCTGCTGGCGCGTCGGCGCGGGCAGGCCGTTGGCGGCGAAGGCACCCTCCATCGCCGCGACGATGCCGTGCTGGCTGTCGACGAGAGTCCCGTCGCAGTCGAAAATCGCGAGCTTGATCGTCATGGGCGCTTTCCTGGACCGGGTCGGGGCTTGGGCTTTGCCTTGGCCCCGGCCTTGGCGGCGGGACGCGCCTTGCCGCGCACCGGCTCGGCGGCTCCGCGCGAGCGCCGTTCGCCCTTCCGCTCCTTGCGGATCTGCTTGGCATGCGCCTTTGCGCGGTCCTTCTCGACCAGCTTCTTGGGCGTCTTGGGCAGTTCCTCGTCGAGCAGCAGGTCGCCGGCATCAGGATCGAAGCCCAGGCTCGCCAGCGTTTCGGCGAAATGCGAAGGGATGTCGGCGCGGATGTCGAGCGGCGATCCGTCGGGATGGTCGATTCGCAGGCGGCGGGCGTGGAGGTGCATCTTGCGGCTGATCGAGCCGGTCAGGAACGCCTCCTTGCCACCATATTTGCCGTCGCCGACGATGGGATGGCCGATGGCCGCCATATGGACGCGGAGCTGGTGCGTTCGGCCGGTATAGGGCTGCAACTCGACCCAGGCGGCGCGGTTGCCGGCGCGGTCGATCACCCGGTAGCGCGTGCGCGCCGGTGCGCCTTCCTTTTCATCGACGTGCATCTTTTCGCCGCCGGTGCCCGGCTGCTTGGCGAGCGGCAGGTCGATGGTGCCGTCGTCGATCGACGGCACGCCGATGACAATCGCCCAGTAGACCTTGCGCGCGGTACGCGACGCGAAGGACTTGGCGAAGAACGCCGCGCTTCGCGCCGACCGGGCGAGGAGCAGAACGCCGCTGGTGTCCTTGTCGAGCCGGTGGACGAGGCGCGGACGGTCGTCGCGTTCGAACATCAGCGCGTCGGTCAGACCGTCGACATGGTCATGGGTGCGCGTGCCGCCTTGGGTGGCGAGACCCGGTGGCTTGTTGATGACGATCGCCTGCGGGTCGCGATGGATGACCATGGCTTGCGCGAACGCTTCCTGCTCGTCGCTCAGCGGCGGCCGCTGGCGTTCGGCGCGGTCGCCGGTCGGCAGGGCGCTTTCGAGGGGGGGGACGCGGATGACCTGTCCGGCGGCGATGCGGTCACCCGGACCCACCCGCGCGCCGTCGAGGCGGAGCTGCCCGGTCCGCGCCCAGCGCGAGACCGTGGCGAAGCTGACGTCCGCCATGTTGCGCCGGAACCAGCGGTCGAGGCGGATGCCGTCGTCCTCGGCACTCACCTGATACTGGCGTGCGGCACCCTGATCGACGCGGCTCATGCGCTTGCCGTCCGCATGACGCTGAGGCCCGCCGCCAACCCCGCCACCGACAGCAGCACAGAGGCAGCGACATAGGCAAGGGCGGACAAGGTCTCGCCGCGCTCGATCATCAGCATCGTCTCGAGGCTGAAGGCGGAGAATGTCGTGAAGCCGCCGAGCACGCCGACCGCGACAAACAGCCGCAGCGATTCGCCGCCGTCCGAGCGCGCGGCGAGCCATCCCGCGAACAGGCCCATGGCGATGCCGCCGATGACGTTGGCGCAGAGCGTGCCCCAGGGCCAGCCCGGCCCCAGCAGGCGGCCGGCCGCCTTGCCGAGATGAAAGCGGAGCGCGGCGCCGATGGCACCTCCCGCCATGACGAGCAATGTGTGAAGCATGAAACTGGCGTTAGCCGGTTAGCGCGCGCGTGGGAACTCGTTTCCCGCTTGGTGCCGGGCCTGACCCTCAGCGTTGCTCGTCCTGCTCACGCGGAAGCAGGAACCCCCGCTCTGTCCGGCAAATCTCGCCGAGCCAGTCGATCACCGCGCGGAAGCGCCCCACGCGGCTGAGGTCGCTGTGCACCACGCTCCAGAAGCTGCGGCGGATCGACACCTGATCGGGCAACAGCCGGACGAGCGCCGGGTCCTTCAGGCCGATGAAGTGCGGCAGCACCGCGATGCCCGCGCCGCCTCGTGCCAGCGCGAGCTGGACGTTGATGCTGCTGCTCTGATGCGCCGGCACGATCGCGCGGTCGATGTCGGCAAGGTAGCGCAGTTCGCCCGAATAGATGAAGTCGGGAATGTAGCCGATCAGGTCATGGGCCACCAAGTCGGCCTTCGACTCCGGCGCGCCCTTGCGCGCAAGATAGCCGGGTGACGCATAGAGTCCGAGGCTGTAGTCGGTCAGCCGCCGCGCATTCAGCGACCCTTCCTTGGGTCGGGCCAGCATGACCGCAAGGTCGGCCTCGCGCTTGGACGGGTTGAGAAAGCCGTTGGTGGTGACGATCTCCAGCGCGATCCCGGGGTGGCGCGCCGAGAAGCTGGCGACATTGGGCGCCACGATCCAGGTGCCGAAGCCCTCCGACAGGCTGAGCCGCACAGTCCCGGCAAAGCGCCCGCCTCCGCCATGGCTGTCGTCGCTTGCACGGATGATCGACCGCTCGATCTCTTCGGCATGGACCAGCAGAGCCTCGCCGCGCGGGGTTGGAAGATGGCCGCCCGGCCCGCTCTCGAACAGTGGCGCTCCGAGCGTTCCGGCAAGCCGGTCGATGCGGCGCGCCACGGTGGTCGCGTCGACCCCCAGCGCCTTGGCCGCACTCCCCAGCGTCCGGTGCCGTGCGAGCGACAAAAAGAAGCGCAGATCATCCCATTGCACGCCGACGCTCCTGCAAAAATGCCAGACGAACGTGCAATATTGTGCGTTTCGCTGCAAGAATTTCGGCGGTATCCCCATCCGCACGGCAGCGCATCGGAGAGATCATGCGGCAGATCGACCATTTCCTCAGCGGGGGCGCCAGCTTCGCCACCGGACGCACCAGCGACGTGTTCAACCCCAGCACCGGCCAGATCCAGGCGCGCGTGGCGCTCGGCGACCAGGCGGTGCTCGAAGCGGCGGTCGCCGCCGCGCAGGCGGCACAGCCGGCCTGGGCCGCCACCAACCCGCAGCGCCGCGCCCGCGTCATGTTCAAATTCAAGGAACTGATCGAGGCGAACATGCAGTCGCTCGCCGAGATGCTGGCGTCGGAGCATGGCAAGGTCATCGACGACGCCAAGGGTGATATCCAGCGCGGCCTTGAGGTCGTCGAGTTCTGCTGCGGCATCCCCCAGTCGCTGAAGGGCGAATATACGCAAGGCGCGGGCCCCGGCATCGACGTCTATTCGATGCGCCAGCCGCTGGGCATCGGTGCGGGAATCACCCCGTTCAACTTTCCTGCGATGATCCCGCTGTGGATGTCGGCGACGGCCATGTCTGTCGGCAACGCCTTCATCCTGAAGCCGTCGGAGCGCGATCCGTCGGTGCCCGTGCGGCTCGCCGAGCTGTTCCTCGAGGCCGGCGGCCCCGAGGGCATTCTTCAGGTCGTCCACGGCGACAAGGAAATGGTGGACGCGATCCTTGACCATCCGGCAATCGCGGCAGTGAGCTTCGTCGGCTCGTCCGACATCGCGCATTATGTCTACCATCGCGGCGTCGCGGCGGGCAAGCGCGTGCAGGCGATGGGCGGCGCCAAGAACCACGGCATCATCATGCCCGACGCCGACCTCGACCAGGCGGTGAACGACCTGATCGGCGCGGCTTACGGCTCGGCGGGCGAGCGCTGCATGGCGCTGCCCGTGGTGGTCCCGGTCGGCGACGAGACGGCGGAACGGCTCAGGGCAAAGCTGCTGCCCGCGATCGAAAAGCTCAAGGTCGGCATCTCGACCGACCCCGAGGCGCAATATGGTCCGGTCGTGACCGCCGCGCACAAGGCCAAGGTCGAAAGCTGGATTCAAAAGGCGGTCGACGAGGGATCGGAGCTCGTCGTCGACGGTCGCGGCTTCAAGCTTCAGGGCTATGAGGAAGGCTTCTTCATCGGCCCGACGCTGCTCGACCGGGTGACCACCGACATGGAGAGCTACAGGGAGGAGATCTTCGGCCCCGTCCTCCAGATCGTGCGGGCCGCCAATTTCGAGGAAGCGGTCGAGCTGCCCACCCGTCATCAATATGGCAACGGCGTCGCGATCTTCACGCGCAACGGCCGTGCCGCGCGCGAGTTCACGCAGCGCGTTCAGGTCGGCATGGTCGGCGTCAACGTGCCGATTCCGGTGCCGGTCAGCTATCACAGCTTCGGTGGCTGGAAGCGCTCCGCATTCGGCGACCACAATCAGTACGGGATGGAGGGCATCCGCTTCTGGACCAAGGTCAAGACCGTGACGCAGCGCTGGCCCGATGGCGGCGCCAGCGGCGACAGCGCGTTCATCATCCCGACGATGGGATGAAGGCACGCGAAAGAGGCGCCTCCGTCATGCTGACGAAAGTCAGCATCCATTCGGGGCGACGGTCATGATCAGGATGCGAGCGGGGGAAATCCCAAGGGAATCGCCAGGTCTTCCCAAAAGGGGTTCTCCCGCTCGATCAAGGCGATCTTCCAGTCGCGACGCCAGGCTTTCAGCTGTTTCTCTCGCAGGATGGCGGATTCCATCGTGTCTGCCCGCTCGAAGTAGACGAGGCGTTTGACATTGTAGCGCGCGGTGAAGCCCGCAAAGCCATTGCTGCGATGCTGGTGCAGCCGCTGGATGAGGTTGGATGTGACGCCGATGTACAGCGTAGCGTGACGGCCGCTGCTGAGGATGTAGACACAGGGTTCGCGGACCGCAGGCATAGGATGAAATGGATGCTGACTTTCGTCAGCATGACAAGGCGTGAGATATTTACCAAATGAACCAGTTCGCCTTCACAGACGACCAACTCGCGATCCAGGACATGGCGCGCAAGTTCACCGCCGACGCGATTACACCGCATGCCGGCGCGTGGGATGAAAAGCACATCTTCCCGCGCGACACGCTGCGCGCAGCGGCGGAGCTTGGCTTCGGCGCGATCTATGTGTCGGAGGAGTCGGGCGGCATCGGTCTCGGCCGGCTCGAAGCGGCGCTGATCATGGAGGCGATGGCCTATGGCTGCCCTTCGACCAGCGCCTTCATCTCGATCCACAACATGGCCGGGTGGATGATCGACCGGTTCGGCGGCCAAGCGGTGAAGGACCGGTACCTGCCGTCGCTGATCCCGATGGAGCGAATCGCGTCCTATTGCCTCACCGAACCGTCCTCGGGCTCCGACGCGGCGGCGCTCAAGACCAGGGCGGTGCGCGAGGGCGACGATTATGTCGTCACCGGGACCAAGCAGTTTATCTCCGGCGGCGGCGAGAACGAGGTCTATGTGTGCATGGTCCGCACCGGCGTTGACGGGCCGAAGGGCATAAGCTGCCTCGTCATCGAAAAGGACATGCCCGGCGTGTCCTTCGGCGCGCAGGAGAAGAAGCTCGGCTGGCATTCGCAGCCGACCGCGCAGCTCATCCTCGACGGCGTCCGCGTGCCGGTCGAGAACCGGCTGGGCGAGGAGGGGGAGGGCTTCCGCATCGCCATGGCGGGCCTTGACGGTGGCCGCCTCAATATCGGGGCCTGCTCGCTGGGCGGCGCTCAGCGCGCCATCGACGAGACGATCACCTACACCAGGGAGCGTCAGCAGTTCGGGCAGCGGATCGCCGACTTCCAGAATACGCAGTTCACGCTGGCCGACATGGCGACCGAGCTGGAGGCGGCACGCGCGCTGCTCTACCTCGCTGCGGCCAAGGTGACCGACGACGCGCCCGACAAGACCCGCTTCGCCGCGATGGCAAAACGGCTCGCGACCGACACCGGCTCGTCCGTCGTCGACCGGGCGCTGCAACTGCACGGCGGCTATGGCTATTTGATGGACTATCCCATCGAGCGACTGTGGCGTGACCTGCGCGTCCACCGGATCCTCGAAGGCACGAATGAGGTGATGCGGATGATTGTCGGACGGGATTTGCTCAAATGAGCGGGGGCGATGCGGCGGACGTGTTGTTCCGGAGCGAAGGCGAGGCCGGCTTCATCAGCCTGAACCGGGCAAAGACGATCCATGCGCTGACTCACGCCATGGTGCTCGCCATGACCGATCGCCTCGTCGCCTGGGCGGCTGACCCCGCGATCCGCGTGATCCTGCTCGACCATGCCGAAGGACGCGGCTTCTGTTCCGGCGGGGACATCAACCTCCTTCGCACCTCCGCGCTGGAGGATGGGGGCACCAAGGGGCGGCAGTTCTTCGCCGACGAATATCGGCTGAACCATCTGATGTTCACTTATGCAAAGCCGATCGTGGCGTTCATGGACGGCATCACCATGGGTGGCGGGGTCGGCATTTCGCAGCCCGCGCGCTATCGCGTGGCGACCGAGAATACGCGCTTCGCGATGCCCGAGACGGGGATCGGCCTGTTTCCCGACGTGGGGGGCGGCTGGTATCTGTCGCGCCTTCCCGGCCGCATGGGCGAGTATCTGGCGCTGACCGGCGGACGGATTGACGGGGCTGAGTGCCTGGCGCTGGGCCTTGCTAACCACTATCTGCCTGCCGCCGCGCTTGCCGAGGCCAAGCAGCGGATCGCCGCCGCGCCGGGCGAGGTGGACGTTGTGCTCGCCGACCTGTCGGTCGCGCCGCCCCCTGCGAAAATCATGGCGCACCGCGAGGACATCGACCGGCTGTTCGCTGCCGACCGGCTGGAGGCCATTATCGCGGCGCTCGCGGCGGACGGGGGTGAGTGGGCGACGGCGACCCTGGCGACGCTGCGCACCAAGAGCCCGCAGACCTGCAAGGTCGCGCTTCGCCAGCTCGGCGTCTCGCGCGGGCTGACCGACTTCGCTGACAATATGGTGGTCGAATATCGGATCGCGTCGCGCGTGCTCACCCGGCCCGACTTTGCCGAGGGGGTTCGCGCGGTCATCGTCGAGAAGGACAATGCGCCGCTCTGGGACCCGCCGACGCCCGAAGCGGTCGGTGACGCGCTGATCGACGCGATTTTCGCGGCCTTGCCGGCCCAAGAGGAGTGGCGACCGATCGGCACCTGACCGGCTCCCGGACCACAGGAGACACACACTATGAAAATCGCGATCATCGGCCTCGGCAACATGGGCGGCGGCATGGCCGCCAATCTGGTCAAGGCGGGGCATGAGGTCCACGCCTTCGACTTGGCCGATGCTGCGCTGGCCAAGGCGCGCGAGAACGGCTGTACGCCCTTCACCAATGTCCGCGAGGCGGTGGCCGGGGTCGAGGCCGTCGTCACCATGCTGCCCAACGGCACGATCGTCGAAAGCGTTTATACAGGCGACGTGATCGGCCATGCGCCGGTGTCGGCGCTGCTCCTCGACTGCTCGACCATCGACGTCGAGACCGCGCGGCGCGTCGCCTCCGCCGCCGAAGCCTGCGGCCATGCCATGGTCGATGCGCCGGTGTCGGGTGGCATCGCGGCTGCGAACGGCGGCACGCTGACCTTCATGGTCGGCGGAGCGGACGAGGCGTTTGCCCGCGCTGAACCCATTTTGGCGTGCATGGGCAAGGCGGTGATCCACGCGGGCGCGAACGGTGCCGGGCAGGCGGCGAAGATCTGCAACAACATGCTGCTGGGTGCGACGATGGTCGCGACATGCGAGGCGTTCGCGCTCGCCGCCAAGCTCGGCCTCGACCTGTCGACCTTCTACGACATCTCGTCCAGGGCGTCCGGCCAGAGCTGGTCGATGACCAGCTATTGCCCGGTGCCCGGCGTCGGGCCGCAAAGCCCGGCGGACAATGGCTATCAGGGGGGCTTCGCCACCGCGCTGATGCTCAAGGACCTGAATCTCGCCATGGCCGCGGCCGAAGCGGCGGACGCGTCGGTTCCCATGGGCGAGCGCGCGGCGGCGCTTTACGCGGCGTTCGATGCGGCGGGTAACGGCGGGCGTGATTTCTCCGCAATCATCGAGGCGTTGAAGGCCAACGCGCTCGCGAAGGACGGCTCATAAACTCTTCTGCAGGAGCACGATGACTATCCGACGGCTACACTGGCGCGCTGCAACCGCTCCACCGCGCGCTCTCGGCCGATCAGGGGAAGAAAGGCCGCCATGTCGGGGCCATGCTCGCGGCCCGTCAGCGCGAGGCGCAGCGGCATGAACAGTGCCTTGCCCTTGCGGCCGGTCTGGTCCTTGAGTGCGCCGGTCAGCGCTTTCCACGCATCGGGACCGAAGGGCTGCCCGGCCAGCAGCGCGGCGGCCTGAGCCACGAACGCGCGATCCTCTTCGTCAAGGTCCGGCGTCGCGATCTCTCCCGTCGCGACCGCCCACCAGTCGGCGGCGCCGGCGACGGTCCTGAGATTGGGACGGATCGCCTCCCATGCTGCGGCGTCCATCCCGCCGGGCAGCCGCTGCTCGACCGCTGCGAAGGGAAGCTGGTGGACGATTTTCTCGTTCAGCGCCGCCAGTTCCTCCTCGTCGAAGCGCGCGGGCGCCCGACCGAAGCGCGCGAAGTCGATGCCCGCGATCAGCGGTTCGACAGTCGCGAACGGCTCGACCGGATCGCTGGTCCCCAGTCGCGCCAGCAGCGACAGGATCGCCATCGGCTCCAGCCCCTGCTCGCGAAACGCATCGCACCCGAGCGAACCGAGCCGCTTCGACAGCTTGCCCTCGCGCCCCATCAGCAGCGCTTCATGCGCGAAGCGCGGCGGCTCGGCTCCGAGTGCGGCGAACATCTGGATTTGCGCGGCGGTGTTGGACACATGATCCTCGCCACGGACGACATGCGTGATCCCCATGTCGACATCGTCGATCGCAGACGGCAGCATGTAGAGCCAGCTTCCGTCGGCGCGGCGGATCACCGGGTCGGACAGCAGCGCGGGGTCGAAACGCTGCTCGCCACGGACCAGATCGTCCCAGGCGATGGGCGTGTCGTGGTCGAGCCGGAAGCGCCAGTGCGGCGTCCGGCCTTCCGCCTCCAGCGCGGCGCGTTCCCCGGCCCCCAGTGCGAGCGCGGCGCGGTCATAGACGGGCGGCAGGCCGCGCCCGAGCTGCACCTTGCGCTTGAGGTCCAGCTCCTGCGCCGTCTCATAAGCGGGATAGACCCGGCCCTCCGCGACCAGCCGGTCGAAATGGCGCTGATAAAGGTCGAACCGCTGCGACTGCCGCGCCTCCCCGTCATGATCGAGGCCGAGCCAGCCGAGATCGGCGCGGATCGCCTCGACAAAGGCCTCTTCGCTGCGCTCGGCGTCGGTGTCGTCGATCCGCAGCAGGAATCGCCCGCCATGGCGGCGCGCCCACAGCCAGTTATGGAGCGCGGTGCGGACATTGCCGACGTGCAGCCGCCCGGTGGGCGACGGGGCGAAACGGGTGATGACGGTCATGCATGCCCTCTATGCGGGGCGGCCTCCCTTTTCAAAGCGCAAAGCGGACCTTCCCTCCGCCCCCCGCGCTCGTTAAAGGCCGTGGTCGCAGGGCAATGACCAGTACAAAGGTGCGGGACGCAATGAAGATCATGTCGGGCAACGGCAATCTGCCGCTGGCGAAAGCAATCGCGGACTATGTGGAGCTGCGGCTGACCGACGCAAGCGTCAGGCGCTTCGCCGACGAGGAGATATTCGTCGAGGTGCATGAGAATGTGCGTGGCGAGGACGTGTTCGTCGTCCAGTCGACCAGCTATCCCGCCAACGACAATCTTATGGAACTGCTGATCATGATCGACGCGCTGAAGCGCGCCTCGGCCAGGCGGATCACTGCGGTTCTTCCCTATTTCGGTTATGCGCGGCAGGATCGGAAGCCCGGTCCGCGCACGCCCATCTCGGCGAAGCTGGTTGCCAACCTCATCACCACGGCGGGTGCCGACCGCGTTCTGTCGGTCGATCTGCATGCCGGCCAGATCCAGGGCTTCTTCGATATACCCACCGACAATCTGTTCGCCGCGCCGGTCATGTCGGCCGACATCCAGGCACGCTTTTCGGGTCGCAATATCATGGTGGTCTCGCCCGACGTCGGCGGCGTGGTGCGCGCGCGGGCGCTGGCCAAGAGGCTCGACAACGCCCCGCTGGCGATCGTCGACAAACGGCGCGAGCGCGCGGGCGAATCGGAGGTGATGAACATCATCGGCGACGTGAAGGACCGCTTTTGCATTCTGATCGACGACATCGTCGATTCGGCGGGCACGCTCTGCAATGCGGCGCACGCGCTCAAGGAAGCGGGCGCGGAGGATGTGGTCGCCTATGTCACGCACGGCGTGCTGTCGGGCGGTGCCGTGGCGCGCGTCGAGGGATCGGCGCTGAGCGAACTGGTCATCACCGATTCGATTCAGCCCTCGGAGGGGGTTGCCGCCAGCAACCGCATCCGTCCGCTGACGATCGCTCCGCTGCTGGGCGAGGCGGTCAAGCGGATCGCCGACGAAAGCTCGGTCAGCTCGCTGTTCGATTAAGGGGTGCCGGACGCCGCTGGGCACAGGGCGGCGTCCGGCTGGTCCAGTCGGCCAGGGAGCGCTTAGGCCGGCTGGAGAACACGAACCCCGTGGCGCGAGCCGGCTTCGGTCACGTCGCGTTCGGGTATGAAGCCGGGTCGGGCCTGCGCCGCATCGACCTCGTTGAAGAAGCATTCCGCCTCGACGCCCGGTGCCTGGATCACCAGCGCGCGGGCTGGCCTGTCGCCGGCATTCGCGAAGCTGTGGGCATGTCCGGGGGCGAACCACACGAAATCGCCGTCGCCGATCGTGGTGGCGGAGCCGTCCTGATGCGTTGCGGTGATCTCGCCTTCCAGCATGAACAGGGCCTCGCTGTCCCGGTCGTGCCTGTGCATCGGCGCGCCGCAGCCCGGCGGCACATCCAGGACGAAGGTCATGAAGTGCCCGGCGCTTTCGCTCGCCAGAAGGAGGTAACGGTGGTTCATGCCCAGGATGGTGTGAACGGGGCCTTCCCCCGCCGGGCGGTGAACGATATTGGGAGACGTCATTTTCTGGTCGCTTTCCTTTCATATTGGCACGCTCGGCGCGTCCCGAATGATGCGTCAATAGGGCGCAGGAAGCGGAGCCGTAGTGATCCGCACCACATGGCGCGCAGAAAGCCGGCGGCGTTCGACAGAGGCCGGTTCGCCTTCGGTCAACACGACCGCCCGTTGGACGAGCGGCAACAGAAATGACACTTTCGCGACGTAAGGCAGGACCATGGACGAACATATTGTCGATGCGCTGACGATCGACCGGCGCCGTTTCGCTCTTTCCGCCGCCGCCATGGCCTTTGCGGGGCTGCTGGGTGCCTGCACCGCCGGCAGCGGCAGCGGGGTCGGCATACCGGGCAGCAAGGGTTCGAAGAGTCCCGGCTATGGGCCGCTGGTGGCCGATGCGGCAGGGCTTCTCGATCTGCCGGCGGGATTTTCCTATCGCGTGATTTCCTATTTCGGGGACGCGATGGACGATGGGCTTGTGGTTCCCGACAGGTTTGACGGCATGGGCTGCTTTCCCGTGGACGGTAGCCGCGTTGCGCTGGTCCGCAACCACGAGCTGCGCGTGCGCGACCTGGTCTACGGTGCCTTTTCGGGCGCGGCGGCGAACGGCTTTGCCGCCTATGACCGCGATACCCAGGGCCGCGTGCTGCCAGGCGGGACGACCACGCTCATCTATGATCTGGCGAGCGGCCGGGTCGAGGCACAGTATCTGAGCCTCGCGGGCACGATCCGCAATTGCGCCGGCGGCACGACGCCGTGGGGAAGCTGGCTCACCTGCGAAGAGGATGTCACGCGCGCGGGACAGGGTGTCGGCCGCGACCATGGCTGGGTGTTCGAAGTGCCAGCGAGCGCGCGCACGGCGGTGACGCCGGTACCGCTGACGGCGATGGGGCGCTTCAACCATGAAGCGGCGGTCGTCGATCCGCGCACCGGGATCGTCTATCTGACCGAGGATCGCGAGGACGGTCTCCTCTACCGCTTCCTGCCGGAGGCCAAGGGCGAGCTGGCGCGCGGTGGCCGGCTTCAGGCGCTTGCCTTTGCAGGCGAGGGCGGCAGCGACAGCCGCAACTGGGGCGGCGTGACCTTCCCGCGCGGCGTCAAACGCCCGGTGCGCTGGATCGACCTCGACCATGTCGAGAGTCCCGACGACGATCTGCGGCAGCGCGGCGCGGCGAAGGGCGCGGTGCTGTTCGCACGCGGCGAGGGCATCCATTTCGGCGATGGCGAGTTTTTCTTCTGCTGCACCTCGGGCGGCGCAGCGAAGCTGGGGCAGGTGATGCGTTACCGGCCTTCACGGTTCGAGGGCGATCCCCGGGAAGCGGGCGAGCCGGGCGAACTTCAGGTCTTCGTCGAATCGACCGATGCCAGCCTCTTCAATTTCGGGGACAATCTGACGGTTGCGCCGAACGGCCATCTGATCGTCTGCGAGGATCAGTATAGTGACCCCGTCGACAATCATCTGCGCGGCGTCACCCCGTCGGGTCAGCTCTACACGCTTGCGCGCCTGCGGACTCAGACCGAGCTGGCCGGTGCCTGCTTCTCACCCGACGGCACGACGCTGTTCGTCAATGTCTTCAGCCCCGGCCGGACGCTGGCGATCACCGGCCCCTGGAGCAGCGTCGCCGCCTGATCGCCCAAAGACAGCGGCGCGCACCGCGTCTTCGGTCAGGCCATAGTCGCCGAGGTCATAGCGATGCCCGCGCAGCGCGGCCTGATCGGTCGAGGCGAGATACTGCTGCATCCGCCGCTCGACCGAAGCGGTGAAGGACAGGCCGAGCATCGCATGGACGCGGCCGACCTGCTGCCGCCAGTCGTCCTGCATCGCGTGATAATCGACATCGACCGATGGCGTGGTGGCCGCGTTTCGCGCTTCCGCGATGCGGCGCTGGCGCAAGGCAGTCTTGTGGAGCCATTCGCGCCCGATCCATGCGGAGTCGGCGTCGTCGGACTGGATCGCCATCTGGTTGTGCACCAGCGACGCGGACGACGCGACCACCGCAGCGGGGTCGCGGTGGAGCGCCACCAGACGCGCGTCGGGGAAGCTGTCGAGGACCGCGTCCAGATCCTGCGCGAACTGCGGCAGTTTCAATATCCAGGGGCGATCGCTTCGCTCGCCGCGCAGCCAGCGGAGCGTCTGGAGCTGCCGCCGGAATTCGCGATAGACCGGGCGGCTGTCCGCCTGCTCCCCGAAGCGGGCGAACGTCGGGACTCGCCACTGCGCCTCAAAGGCTGACCCGTTGAGCGAGACATTGTGAAGGCCGATCTCCTCGTCCGGGTCAGCGGTCCGCGACGGATGGATGCTGGCGAAGCGGGGGTTCAGGAAGCGGGCTCCGGCGAGCGCGCTCCAGCCGCGCAATATCCGGTCGTCGAAGGGCAGCCAGGGCCAGCGCGGGACGGGGTTCCAGCTTTCGAAGAAGCGGGTGAAGGCGAGGCGCGGGTCGCAGGCGAGCAGCCGCTGCATCCGCGTGCTGCCCGACCGCATCTGCCCGACGATGATGACCGGCGCGGTGATCGGCACGTCGGCGATGTCGGGATACCTGTTCCACAGCGCGGCGGTTCTCAGCCGGTTGGCGAGCGCCGCGACGATCTGGCCATGCGCGATCGTGACGCCCAGCGGGTTGAGCGATGCCTCGGCATGCAGTGAGTCCGTCAGCCGGTCGAGCCGGTCTCGCCACCCCGAATCGTCCCCGAAATCGGCCATGCCCGTCGTGCGGCACGCCTTGGCCAGCAGCGCTTCGGGGTCGAGGCTCGGCCGGTCCGCCCAGCCGCGTCGCCACGCGCCCTCCAGCAGCGCGCTGACCGACTGCACCCGGTCGCGGCGGTCATGGGTCGGATGCGGCGCGACCGGAGCGGCGCGCGCAAGGGATGTCGCCATCCCCCCAAAATCGCCGAGCCGCGCAAAAGTGCCGCCGGCAGAGGCGTACTCAGCTCTGCCGCCCGGCCCGCCAGCCGATCAGAGCGCCCAGGGCGAGGACCATGCCGGCTATCACGAATGCCGTGCCGATGCCGGGAAGCAGGGCATCGGGGCCCGAGGACGCCGCATAGACGGCACCGAACACCAGCGGCGAGATGACGCCCGCGACGCTGGCGACGCTGTTGTTCGCGCCCTGCAACTGGCCCTGCTCGCTCTCCGACACATGGCGGGTCATCAGCGACTGGATCGTCGGCATGGCGAGCCCCCAGGTGGCGTTGAGCACCGTCGCGGCGATGAACAGCGCGGGCGTTCGCGACAGGCCCATCAGGACAAGGGCCATCGCTCCGCCGAGCAGCCCGAGGATCATCGTGCGGCGGTCGCCGAGGCGGCTGACGACGGGACCGACGGCGACGCCCTGAACCGCCATGTCGAGCGCGCCCGCGAGCGCCAGCAGCAGTCCGATTTCCAGCGACGACCAGCCGAAGCGGTCGCCCGCATAGAGGACGAAGGCCACCGTGAAGACATGATGCGCGAAATAGAGGAGGAAGTTGACCATCGAGAGGCGGGGAAGGTCGGCATGCGAGCCGAGTAGCCGCAGCGCGCCGAACGGATTGGCGCGCCCCCAGCTGAACGCCATGCGCTTGTCCGCGCTCAGCGATTCGGGAACCACGAACAGGCCGTAGACGAAGGTAAGGCCGCACAGGGCGGCGGCGGCCCAGAAGGGCGCGTGAAGCGAAATCTCGGCCAGCAGGCCGCCCACCGCCGGGCCGATGATGAAGCCGCCGCTGAACGCCGCGCCGATCAGCCCGAAGCCGCGTGCGCGATCCTCGGGCGCGGTGATGTCGGCCATATAGGCATAAGTGGTGGTGAAGCTGGACGAGGTCACGCCGCTGATCATGCGCGCGACGGCCAGCCACCAGAGATTGGGCGCCAGCGCCATCAGCACGAAGTCGAGGCCGAGGCCGGCGATCGAGAGGAGCAGCACCGGCCGACGGCCGTAGCGGTCGGACAGCGAGCCGATGATGGGGGAGGACAGGAGCTGCATGCCGGCCCACAGCGCCACGAACACCCCGTTCCACCAGCCGGCGGCCTCGCTGGACCCCGTCATCTGCTTGATCAGTTCCGGCAGCACCGGAATGACGATGCTCATCGCCATGATGTCGAGGAAGGCGATGAGGAGGATGAACGCCAGCACCGCCCGGCGCGGCCGACCTGAATCAGAATACCGGCGGTCGGTCATGCGCGTGCTTTGATGGCCACGCGCTGGAAAGGCAAGGCCGCGACTGCGGCGCGGGATCATGTGATACAAAAACGGCGGGGGATCGCTCCCCCGCCGCGTGCTTGCGCTTGGGTCTATGCCTTCAGGCCAGCCGGCCGAGGCGATGATACAGCCGTCCGAACTTGATCGAGTCCGGCGTATCCTTGACCTTCTCGAGATAGTCGCCGACGGCCCGCTTCAGGAGATCGAAATCCTCCGTCGAGAAGACGGCGCGCTGACGGGGTTGGTCTGTCATCTGTCTGCTCCCTTCTGCTCTGCTGCGACGCGCGGGCCGGGGAGGATGGTCCCTCCCCGGTGCAACGATCCTTTACGCAGCGAACTGGTTCATCGTGTTGTCTTTGCCGGCCGCCTTCAGCGCGGCCTCGCCGGCAAAATATTCCTTGTGGTCGTCGCCGATGTCCGAACCCGCCATGTTCTGATGCTTGACGCAGGCGATGCCCTGACGGATTTCCTGGCGCTGCACGTTGAGGACATAGCCCAGCATGCCCGCCTCGCCGAAATACTCCTTGGCGAGATTGTCGGTCGACAGCGCCGCGGTGTGATAGGTCGGCAGGGTGATGAGGTGGTGGAAGATGCCCGCCTCGCGCGCCGCGTCTCTCTGGAAGGTGCGGATGCGCTCGTCGGCTTCCGTCGCCAGATCGCTGCCGTCATAGTCGACGCTCATCAGCTTCGCGCGGTCATAGGCCGACATGTCCTTGCCTTCGGCGGTCCAGGCGTCGAACACCTGCTGGCGGAAGTTCAGTGTCCAGTTGAAGCTGGGCGAGTTGTTGTAGACCAGCTTCGCGTTGGGGATGACTTCGCGGATGCGGTTCACCATGCCGCCGATCTGCCCGATGTGGGGCTTTTCGGTCTCGATCCACAGCAGGTCCGCGCCGTTCTGCAGCGAGTTGATGCAGTCGAGAACGCAGCGATCCTCGCCCGTGCCGGAGCGGAACTGATAGAGGTTCGACGGCAGCCGCTTCGGACGGACCAGCTTGCCGTCGCGTGCGATCAGGACGTCGCCATGGCCGACATTGGTCGGATCGACCTCCTCGACGTCGAGGAAGCTGTTGTACTGGTCGGCGATGTCGCCCTTTTCACGGACAAAGGCGATCTGCTTGGTGAGGCCGGCGCCCAGCGAGTCGGTGCGCGCGA
>CAZHGR010000027.1:0-31658 GCA_964532255.1 uncultured Sphingobium sp. | reverse complement strand
TGGATGAGAAGCGGGTCGAGGGCTATCGCAACTTCGCGACCAAGCTGTGGAACGCCACGCGCTTCGCGATGAGCAACGGCATCGGCGCGAGCGCATCGGTCGCGGCACCGTCCGCGACGCTGCCGGTCAACCGCTGGATCATCGGCGAGGTGGTGGAGACCGTCGCGGCGCTCGACAAGGCGATGGCCGAGCTTCGCTTCGACGCCGCGGCGAACACCATCTATCATTTCGTGTGGGACCAGTTTTGCGACTGGTATCTCGAACTGATCAAGCCTGTCCTGAGCAATGTCGAAGGGCCTGTCCTTGCTCCTCCCCAGAATGGGGAGGTGGCACCCGATGCGCCAGCATCGGGTGACGGAGGGGAGGATGCTCTTGGCGCAGCGGATGCAGGCGCAGCGCCTGCGGCAAGCCCCCTCCACCATCCTTCGGATGGTCCCCCTCCCCGTGCCGGGGAGGATCGGGACGCCGCCGAGACCCGCGCCGTCGCCGGCTGGGTGCTCGACCAGATCCTCGTCATGCTCCACCCGTTCATGCCCTTCATCACCGAAGAGCTGTGGCATGCATTGTCCGATCCCGCCCACCCACGGCCCTATGAGCTGATCGTCGCGCAATGGCCGAATCCCCAAGCCACGGTGGATGCGGAGGCAACGCAGGCGGTCGAGTGGTTCATCGACTTCACCGGCAAGCTGCGCAACGCCCGCAACGAGCTGGGTCTGCCGCCGGGTCAGCGGCTGACCGGCCATGTGGGCGAGGCGGACGTGGCGACGCGGCCGAACCTCGAGCGCTGGGCCGCTGCGCTCCCCCGCATCGCGCGTGTCGACATGAGCGACGGTCCGGCCCCGGCGGGCGCGTCGATCAGCATCGTCGTGTGCGAGGCGACCTATGTCTTCCCGCTCGAAGGCATCATCGACATCGCCGCCGAAAAGGCCCGGCTTGCCAAGGCGCTGGAGGCGGCGGCCAAGGAGGCGAAATCGCTCGAAGGGCGGCTGAACAATCCGGCTTTCGTCGAGAAGGCGAAGCCCGAAGCCGTGGAAAAGGCGCGCGCCGACCATGCCGAACGCGCGGCTGAGGCGGAACGGCTCGCGGCGGCGCTGGCGCGATTGGGGTGAGACTTAACGTCACCCCAGCGCAGGCTGGGGTCGCTTGCGGCGAGAGATGCCAGCTTCCGCTGGCATGACGTAAGGAGCCTTACCGCCCGCCGCTGCGCCAGCGGTTGACGGTGCGCTCCAGTATCTCGTCCTCGCCGCCGGTCTGGCGCCACAAGGTTGTGAACACCGGGTCGGCGGAGGCCGGACGGCGGTGTTCCTCGAGATTGTCGAGCGAGACGCGCATCGGGATCGACACGCCCTCGCCGCAGATGATGCATTCGCGATTCCTGAGCGCCGGGATCGAATCGAGAAAGCCGCGCGATCCTTCGGGCATCGCCGCCTTCACGAACTGCTGGTCGCGGTCGTTGTTGAGGCGCATCGCGATGATCGTGCCGCATTGCGACAGCACGCCTTCGGCAAGGTCGGACGGACGCTGCGTGATGAGGCCCAGCGACACGCCGTATTTCCGGCCTTCCTTGGCGATGCGTTCCAATATCTTGCGAACCGCCTGACCTTCGCCGGCGGTGGAGGCGGGGATGTAGCGGTGGGCTTCCTCGCAGACGAGCAGGATCGGCTTCTGCTCCTCGCCGCGCGACCAGATCGCGAAGTCGAAGACCAGCCGCGCCAGCACCGACACCACGACATGGGTGATCTCCGACGGCACGCCCGACACGTCGATGACCGAGATGGGGCGGCCGCCCGACGGCAGGCGAAACAGCTTGCCGAGGAAGCTGCCCATCGAATCGGCGACCAGTACGCCGGAGAACATAAAGCTGAAGCGCGGGTCGCTCTTGATCTCGTCGAGCCGGCTCTTGAGCCGCAGATAGGGTAGCGAGTTGGTGCCCTTGTCGAGCCGCCCCATCTCGTTCTGCATGATCGCGCTGAGGTCGGACAGCAGATAGGGCACGGGCGCGTCGACGGTCAGCCGCCCGATTTGCTCCGCCAGCCGGTTCTTGGCGCGCGCGGCGAGCAGGCAGCGCGCGAGAACGTCCCTGTCCTGCGCCCGCTCGGCACCCTGGCTCGTGACGAAGACCTCGCAATGCTCCTCGAAGTTCATCAGCCAGTAGGGCAGTTCGAGATTGCCGACATCATAGGTTACGCCATTGTCCTTGAACGCCGCGCCATATTCGCCGTGCGGGTCGATCATCACGACATGGCCTTCGGGCGACATGTCGCAGATGCGGTGGAGGATGAGCGCCGCCGACGTGGACTTGCCCGTGCCGGTCGATCCCAACAGCGCGAAGTGCCGGCCGAGCAGCATGTCGACGTTGAGCGCGGCGCGGCTGCTGCTGGTCGGATAGACGGTGCCGACCTCGATCCGGGCCGCATCCTGCGACGCATAGATGGTGTGGAGGTCGGCTTCGGTCACCGGGAACAGCTCGGTGCCCGGCACCGGAAAGCGGGTGACGCCGCGCCGGAAGCGGTGGAGGCGGCCGGTCAGAATGTCCTCGTCGCCCTCGCCCAGGAAATCGACGGTGGCGGAAATATGGTTCGCGGTGCGCAGGTCGATCGCCAGCGCCCGGACGCTGCCGATGATCCAGTTGCCGCCGACCTGCATCTTGATCTGGCTGCCGACCTGGCCCGCCATCGCGACCGCCGGGTCGGGGCTTGCCGTCATGCTTTCCATCGCGGCGATGTCGATCAGGACGCGGGCACCGCCGCCGCTGACTTCGGATACCACGCCCAGCGACGTCAGCGCGGCGGAGGGATCGATACGGACTTCGGTCGCGCCGGCCAGACCCTTGTCGCCGAATCCGCTCATAAAGTTCATGACAGCACCGCTCCGCACACTGGTCGGGAAGGGTCGGTGTAGCAGCGTCGGGTAAACGATAGTTGAAACTGTCAGATCCGGTGGGCGATCAGGCCGGCGAGCAGGCCGAGGCCGAGCGCCATCGCCACCGCGCTGAGGCCGTACAGCAGCGGCTGGCTCTGGGAAAACTCGCCGATCAGCCGTTCGAAACCCGACTTGCGGACCTCGATCTCGCGGACGGCGGCGGTGACCACACGCCCGTCGCGGATCAGGAAGGTCTCTGCGGTATAGGTGCCGACAATGACGCGCGCCGACAGCGGCAGCCGCGCCTGGTAGAGGACATTGTCGGTGATCTCGACGGTGCCGGGCTTCTGGACATACAGCCCGGTGCGGGTGCGCAGGTCGACAAGGCCGGCGGCGAAGCGGTCGATCTCGTCGCTGACGTTGAGCGAGGAGGGGGAAAGCTGGAGCTTGTCGAGGCCCAGCTCGTAAATCGCGGCGGTGCGCTCGTCGACGATGTCGGCGATGGGGCGGGTGGTGGCGACCGCGTAGAAGCTGGGCGCGGTGCGGAACTCGGTGGACGCGGCGTTGACCCAGACGCCCGCGATCTTCTGCTTCTCGCGCATCACGACCGGCTGGCTCGGCCCTTTCAGGACGACGACGATGTCCGAACGGTCGCGCGGCACCCGGCCGTCGGGATAGACGATCGCGCCGAACAGCAGCAGTTCGGCACCGGTGAAGCTGTAGCGTATCTCGACCTCGCGCTGCGAAACGTCGGGGACGAGCATCGGCTGAGTCGCGCCGGTGAGCGCGCAAAGGGCGAGCAGGGCAAAGGCCAGCCGCCCGATCACTGGACCTCCACCGAATAAATCTCGCCCGGATGATAGCCGAGGCCGAGGCCCATGCGGATCGCGATGATCAGCACGATGAAGGCGAGAATGATGCGCAGATACTCGGCGCGCACCCTGCGCGCGAAGCGGGTGCCGATCTGCGCGCCCGTGACGCTGCCGATCAGCAGCAGGAAGGCGAGCACCAGGTCGATGGCGCGGGTGGTCAGGCTGTGGACGATGGTCGTGGCGATCGTCACGAACAGAATCTGGAACAGCGACGTGCCGACCACGACCTGCGTGGTCATGCCGAGCACATAGAGCATCGCAGGGACGAGGATGAAGCCGCCGCCGATGCCGAGCAGCATCGTCAATATGCCCGAGAAGACGCCGAGGAGAAACGGCGCGATCGGCGAGATGTACAGGCCCGAGGCATAGAAGCGCCAGCGAAGCGGGAGCATCGCCACCAGCGGATGATGCCGCCGCCGCCGTGCCGCGACCGGCCTGCCCGTGCGGATCGCGACCATCGCACCGATCGATTCGCGCGCCATCATCAGGCCGATCGATCCGAGCATCACCACATAGATGAGTGCGATCACCGTATCGATCTGCCCCAGCGCCTCGAGCAGATTGAAGATGCCCGCGCCGAGCAGCGTGCCGAGCAGGCCGCCCGCGATCATCACCGCCCCCATGCGCAGATCGACGGTGCCGCGCGAGAGGTGCGACCACACGCCGGACACGCTGGCCCCCGTCACCTGGGTCGCCGACGAGGCCGCCGCGACGGTGGGGGGAATGCCGTAGAAGATGAGGAGCGGCGTCGTCAGAAATCCACCACCGACTCCGAACATGCCCGAAAGCAGACCGACAAGCGCCCCCAGCCCGACGATCACGAGCGCGTTCACCGACAGGTTCGCAATCGGCAGGTACAGGTCCATCGCAGCGGACTAGCCCTAAAGCGGGGCGACTTAAAGGCAGCTCAGAAATTCATGCCGATTGTGATCGCGGGGCCGGACGAGGGTTGCGCGTCGCCCGCGACCCGCTCGCGCCATTCGGCGGCGATCCGGGCGGAGCGGCGGCCGACGGGAAGGGTGACGCTGGCCTGCGGACCGATGTCGAACCGCGCGGCACCGGGCTGCGCCCCGCCCCACATTCCCGCGCCGACGATCAGGCGGGGCTGGACGGGCGTGCCGATCCGCAGTTCGCCGTCGACGAAGGCGTCAGGGTCCGCGAAATCCACGACGCCCGCCTGCCCATAGCCGTCGACCCGGAGCGAGGGGCCGATGGTCCGCTCGCTCACGCCGCCATAAGCGAGCAGCGCGAAATCGCTTCGTCCGCCCTCCGACAGCGCCTGCCGCCGTTCGACCGCGACGCTGACCGGAATGCCGCGCCACGGCCGCGCGGCAAGGCCGAACGCGGCTTCGGCGGCGGCAGGCGCTGCCAGTGCCGCGCTGACGCGGCCGTAAAGCGCGGGGTCGCGGCGGCTGGCCGGTGCCAGACGATAGTCTAGCCGCAGCCCCGCCTGCGCGCCGCCCAGGCGGCTGGCGCGGCCCGGAGGCAGCGTGCCGTCGCGCCGGAGCAGCATCCACGCCGCGCCGCTCCACCGCTCGGTCGGCCCCTCCGCGCGTGACGGCGCGAGCGCCATCTCCTCTGCCGAAAAGCCTGCTCCCACGGCAAAGGCCGCGAGCGCGATCCGCCGCTCGGGACGCTGCGAAAAGGCAAGCTGCGCGGTCATCAGGCGGTCGACCATCGACGGCCCCCATCCGCCTCCACCGGACGAAGGGGTTGGGGGGAGAGAGGGAGCGACGGGGGCGGGCGAGGCATCGTGCATGGCCGCGCCTGCGCTCGTGTGGAACGGCGGGGCTGCCGAGGGGACAAGCGCCGTCGGCATGACACGCGCTTCGGCCAGCCGCGTCCCCGCCGCCCTGTCTGCGACGGGTGCCTTTGCCTCCTGCACCGGCGTGGGGCCGAGCATGCGGCTCGCCAGATCGGGCAGGAGAAATCCGGCGCGGATCAGCGTCCATCCGGACACGACCATCAGCAGGAAACGGAAGGGGCGGCCCGCGATCATCGCGCGAAGCCGCCGCTGAGGTCGGGGAATCGATGCCGGGTCTTGTCCCAGACGAGCGGCGCGCCGCGCCACAGCCGGTAGTAGATCGCGATCGCGCGTCGCGCCGCGAGCATCGCGATGACATTGCCGACGATGATGCGCGGGATCGCGCGAAGACCCTCGCGCCAGCCATAGGCATGGCCCGCGAACAGCGCGCGCATCGCCACGCGCCACAGCAGCAGGAGGGCGGTGATGTCGAGCAGCAGGACGATGCCGGGCGCGACCGGCGGGACCAGTCCCGGCGCGAGCCAGTCCACCAGCGTCAGGCCAGCGCTCACCAGCAGCCCCAGATAGGCGGCGAACAGGATGATCGCGGCCAGCACCACGCGGCGGTCGCGCAGACGCATCCAGATCTCGACCGGGCGTCGGCTCCAGCCGAGCCGGTCCCATCCCGCCAGCGCGATCCCGACGGTCCAGCGCGCTTTCTGCCGGATCGCGGCGTCGAGCGTGTCGGGGAAATGCTCGCGGGTCGCCACCAGCGCGCCCGCCGAATCGCGCATCCGCACGATGACGCCGCGCCCGCCCCTGTCGCCGATGCCGAGGCCCAGCTCATAATCCTCGGTCAGGCTGTCGGGGTCGAAGGGCTGGCCGCCGCGCATGTCGGCAATCGCGGCGATCGTTTCGCGCGCGATGGCACAGCCGACACCGGCCGACGGCAGCGAGGCCCCCAGCGCCTCGCGGATCATCAGCGCCTTCGCATGGGCTTCGGCGAACTCGTCGCAATAATGGCCCGCCACCCACGGCGAGCCGGTCGACGTCAGCGGCAGCACCGGAAGCTGGACCAGCGCGAAGCGCTCGACCATCACCGACATCAGCCGGAGCGAGTCGCGGTGAACGATATCCTCCGCGTCGTGGAGCACTATCGCCTTGACCGGCGCGCCCTCCGCCGCCTCGCGCCGCACGACCGCGCGCCACAGGCTGTTGAGGCAGTCGGCCTTGGTGATCGGGCCGGCATGGGGGTTTACCACCACGCTGATCCTGTCGCTCAGCTCGGCGACCTCCATCACCGCCTCGCGGGTGGCGCGGTCATTGGGATAGATGCCGACGAAGATATGGACATGCGTGTCGTCCGCCCACGCCTTCAGGCAGTTGCGGAGCATCGGGCCGATCACCGCGCCTTCATCCCAGGCGGGGATGAGCACCGCCATCGTGCCGGGCCGGGCAGGAGGGGGCAGGGTATCGACCGTCATCCGGGGATAGCGTCGGTAAACGGTCATCCCGCGCCAGATGCGCCGCACGCCGTACAGCAGGTCGAGAAGGAGATCGTCGAGGCCGCCGATCAGCAGGCCGACGCCCGCGAACAGCAGCAGTTCGCCGCGGATCGCGGCCAGAATATCGACAATCGCGTGGGCCAAGGCCATGCGAATCCCCCGTTTCGGAGGAGGAAATTCATCCAGAACAGGGCAATTGGCAAGCGCGGCACTCATGTCGGCGCAAGCGGGCCGACAGTGTTTGACCCCCCGTCCCCCGGCGGCTAGCACGGTCCCCATGCTCGGCCGCAAGCTTCGCAAGACCGTCGATGTCACCGCCAGGGTCGTGGGGAACACCGCCGGTGCAGTGACGCCATCGGCGCTCCAGAACTTCCTGAAGGGGGAGGCGGGCGGCGGCGCGATTCTGATCGCGGCGGCGGCGGCTGCACTGGTGATCGTCAATTTCTGGCCGGCGGGTGCCGACTGGTATCACCACATGGTCCACATGATGGTGGGGCCGGAGCTGACGCCGAAGCTCGGGCCGATGACCGTCCATCTGTGGATCAACGACGGGCTGATGGCGCTGTTCTTCCTGCTCGTCGGGCTGGAGATCAAGCGCGAGTGGGTCGACGGTCGGCTCGACAACTGGCAGGCGCGCCGCCTGCCGTTCATCGCGGCTACCGCCGGGATGGTGGTCCCCGCGCTGATCTATCTGCTGGTGGTGGGCGGACGAACCGACCTGCACGACGGCTGGGCGATACCGGCCGCGACCGACATCGCCTTCGCGATCGGCGTGCTGGCGCTGCTCGGCCGCCGCGCGCCGCTGTCGCTCAAGCTGCTGCTGACCACCGTGGCGATTGTCGACGACATGGGCGCGGTGGCGATCATTGCGCTCGCCTATACCGCCGAGCTCAACACGCTCGCGCTGGGGGCGGGCGGCGTGATCCTCGTCGGCATGATGGCCATGAACAGGATGGGCGTCGCGCGCGTCTGGCCCTATCTCATCGGCTTCCTCCTGCTGTGGTATGTCGTGCTGTTGTCCGGAGTGCATGCCACCATCGCGGGCGTCCTGGCGGCGCTGACGGTGCCGATCAAGGCGACGCCGGGCGCGCCCGATGCAGCCGACAGCACGCTCCACCGGCTGGAGCATGGTCTCCACCCCTGGAGCGCCTATGCGATCGTCCCGCTGTTCGGCTTTGCCAATGCGGGGGTCGAGATCCCTGCCGATGTGGCGGGCGCGTTGCTGGCACCGCTTCCGCTCGGCATCGCCGCAGGGCTGTTCTTCGGCAAGCAGATCGGCATTTTCGGTGCCGTCCGCGTTGCCTGCGCGCTGGGCGTCGCCAAGCCGCCGCGCGGGGCGACCTGGCCGCAAATCTACGGCGTGTCGATGCTGTGTGGCATCGGCTTCACCATGAGCCTGTTCATCGGCGGCCTGGCCTTTCCCGGCCATCCCGAACTGGTCGACGAGGCGAAGATCGGCGTGCTGACCGGTTCGCTCTTGTCCGCGCTGCTGGGCTATCTCATCCTTCGCGTGGCGCCCCAGCATCCCGACCGCGACCGCATCGAGGCCGATCAGGAGGCGGAGATCGCCGCCGACGGGAGAGTCGTCGAGTGACATCACCCGGCCGGCGGATCGGCCTGATGGGCGGATCGTTCAATCCGGCGCATGCCGGCCATCGCGCGGTCGCGCTCGCCGTGCTGCGCGCGCTCGCTCTCGACGAGGTCTGGTGGCTGGTGTCGCCCGGCAATCCGCTCAAGTCTGCCGAGGGCATGGCTCCGCTCGCCGCGCGGTTCGCGAGCGCCAGCGCCATGGCGCGGGTGAGCCGTATCCGCCCCACCGTGATCGAGAGCGCGATGGGAACGCGCTATACCGCCGATACGCTGCGCCGCATCGTCGCCCGCTATCCCCGGCGGCAGTTTATCTGGATCATGGGCGGCGACAATCTGGCGCAATTCCACAGGTGGCAGCACTGGCGCGACATTGCGCGTACGATGCCGATTGCGATTGTGCATCGACCCGGCTATACTGGGGGGGTCAAGGGCACCCCTGCCGTGACCTGGCTGCGGCGTTACGTCCGACCCGTGGACCAGCGCAAGAACTGGACGCAGTGGAGACTTCCGGCGCTTGTGCACTTGCGCTTTCGCCCAGACCCACGATCGGCGACCGCCATTCGCCGCGCCAATCCCCACTGGCATGAACGTCCCTCCCCCCGCCATCTTCGGGATTCGGTCACGCATCGCGCCGTTCCCGAGAAGGAGTAGCTTTGCAAAGCCCGCAACCAGCCAATGACACCGCCCCGTCCTTCCGGACCGGGGCCGATTCCTCAGACCCGCTGCACGACGCCGTGCTTCAGTCGCTCGACGACGATCAGGCGCAGGACATCGTGACGATCCCCCTCGAAGGCAAAAGCAGCATCGCCGACCATATGGTCATCGCGTCCGGCCGCTCGTCGCGGCAGGTCGCCTCGATGGCGCAGAAGCTTGCCGAGCGGGTGAAGCGCCAGTTCGGCCGCAACGTCCGTATCGAGGGGCTGCCGGTCGCCGACTGGGTGCTGATCGATGCCGGAGACGTCATCGTCCATCTGTTCAGGCCCGAAGTGCGCAGCTTCTACAATCTGGAGCGCATGTGGGGCCTGGCCGAGACTCCGACGGCCGGGGAAGCCTGAAACCGCCGGATTGACGACGGTTTGCCCCGCGCGTGATGCTGCTTCACATTTTGGCGCGCGGGCGCATCGGTCGCGGGCCGGAGGCGGAGCTCGTCGACCGCTATCTGGGACGGATCGCCTGGCCGACCCGCGTGACCGAGTTGCCCGACAGCGGCGGCCGCATCCCCGCCATTGCCCCCGGCACGGTGCGCGTGCTGCTCGACGAGAAGGGGGATCAATTGTCCTCCACGCAGCTTGCGGAGCATCTGGGCCGCTGGCGCGACGACGGGCGGCGCGAATGCCGCTTTGAGATCGGTGCCGCCGACGGCTTCAGCGATGCCGACCGGCAGAGCGCCGACCGGCTGATCGCCTTCGGCCGCGCGACCTGGCCGCATCTGTTGGCGCGCGCCATGCTGGCCGAACAGCTCTATCGCGCGACGAGCATCCTTGCCAATCATCCCTATCATCGCGATGGATGAGCGATGCAGGGGCGGGGCGGGTCATTGCGGGCGGGAATGGCGGTGCTCGGCTGGACAGCGGGCGGCGTTGCCCTGGCCGCAATGCTGTGGCTCGCCGCCGGTGCATCGGTCGCCGCTGCTCCCACGATCGCCGATCAGCGCCGCGCATTGATTCAGGCGCAGGCGCAGGCGCAGCAGGCCGACCGGCGGAGCCGGATGCTCGAGGAACGTGCCCGCACGTCGGCAGCGGAGGCCGACCAGGCCCGCGACCGCGCTGCCGCCATGGCTGCGCGCATACAGCAGGCGGAGGCCGATCTGCGCGCTGCGGAGGCGCGGATCGCGATCCTCGAAGCGCTTCAGCGTGAGCAGGCGCGGCGGCTTGCCGACCGCCAGGCACCCATCGCCAGGCTGATCGCGGGTCTCCAGACGCTGACGCGACGACCGCCGGTGCTGGCGCTGCTCCAGCCGGGATCGGTCAAGGATGCGGTCCACATGCGGATCGTGCTCGCCAATGTGATGCCGGTGATCGCCGAGCGCACCGCCGGGCTGCGCGCCGAGATCGCGCAGAGCAAGGCGTTGCGCGCCGACGCCGAGACGGCGCGGCGCGCGCTCGCCGACGCGCGCGGGGCACTCACCCGGCGGCGGAGCGAGCTGGCGCGGACCGAGGCGGAAATGCGGCTTGCCTCGCGCGATTATCGCGAAACGGCGGCGGTGGAGTCCGAGCGCGCGCTGGCGATCGGGGAGGATGCGCGCGACATCGCCGACCTGATGGACCGGATGGAGCGCGCGGGATCGGTGCGCGAACAGCTCATCGCGCTGCCGGGTCCGGAGCCGCGGCCGCAATCCCCCGCCGCAGTTCCTCTGCCCGGCCCCTCATCGGCGGGGCGGCCTGCCGTGCGCCCGGCCTATGCGCTCCCGGTGGTGGGCGACATCGTCACCGGCTTTGGCGAAGTGTCGGACAGCGGCGTACAGTCGCGGGGCCTGACGCTCGCCACCGCGCCGGGCGCGACTGTGGTCGCGCCGGCCGACGGGCGCGTGGCCTTTGCCGGGCCGTTTCGCGACTTCGCGCAGATCGTCATCATCGACCATGGCGGGGGCTGGACCACGCTCATCACCGGGATGCGCAGGCTGTCGGCGGCGGTCGGTGATCCGCTGCGGCAAGGCGACCCGGTCGGTGTCGCCCCGGCGAGCCGCCCGCAGATTACCGTCGAGCTGAGGCGCGGCGAGCGGCCCGTCGATGTCGCCGCGCTGGTGCGATAATGCGCGCGTCAGCCGAGACGGCCGACAATCCGGTCGATCTCGCGCTTGACCATCGATTCGACGAGGTCGGGAAGATGCGCTTCCATCCATTCCTTCAGCATCGGGCGCAGCATTTCGCGGACCAGCCCTTCAAGCGTGTTCGATTCGCCCTGTTCGGGCCGGATCAGCAGCGCCGACAGATGCGACAGCGATTCGCGCGCGGCCTGCGCGCTGCGGTCCGACAATATGCCGGGGCCGGCCAAGTCGTCCTCCGCCGTGATGCGTGACGCGCTCTCCGTCATGGCGGTCTCCCTCTCCTGATCGTCCGGCACCGCCCGCGTCTCGGCCATGCGCTGGGTCAGTTCGAGTACCGGCTCGGATTCGGCTTTCTGATCAGCGGGTTGTGCGGCCTCATCGGTCTCGGGCTGGGCGTCGTCAACGGCACGGGCTCGCGATCCGCGCGACGGTTGCGGACGCTCCGAACCGTCGGATATGATCCGCTTGATCGACGACAATATATCTTCCATCGAAGGCTCGTTGTGAAGCGCGCCCATAATCACTCCCCCTGTGTACGGCCGCACTGTTCCATTTTATATCAATGCGATCAACGCCATTAGGATTTGGCTGTTCCCTGCCGCCCGGCGGGAAGTGCCCCGGCGGCTTCAGAAGGTGAACACCCTGGGCGCGGCGAAGCCGGGCAGCGCGACTGCTTCATAGTCGACGAACGGGGTCGCGCCAAAGCCGCCAGCGGTCTTCACGCCCGCGCACAGCCGGCTGACGCCGCGGTCGAGCGTTGCGAACGCCGCGCGTCCGCCGACCTTGATCTGCGCGATCAACGCATCGGAAAGCTGCTCTACCGCGCCGTCGACAACGATGCTGTCAAAGGGGGCCGCCGCTGCGACGCCCGCATCCAGCGCCCCTTCGACCAGGGTGATGCCGGGCGCGCTTCCCAGCGCCTGCCGTGCCAGTGCGACGAGCGCGGGATCGCATTCGAGCGCGGTGACTTCGGCACCCATTTCAGCGATCACCGCCGCGCTGTAGCCGCTCGCGGCACCGACCACGAGGACCTTCTGTCCCGGCTCAACCCGGGCCGCGTCGATGAGCCGCGCGGTGGCGACGGGCGGGTTCAGCGAGCGACCGGGCGAGAGGGGGACCGGCCGGTCGATATAGGCGGCGTCCTGCTGTGCGGGCGGGACATGCCGTTCGCGCGGGACGGCCAGGATCGCGCGAATCAACGCGGCGTCATTGACGTCGTTGGTGCGAAGCTGGCTTTCCACCATGGCCCGCCGCCTGGCGGTGAAACTCTGATCGGTCATCGCAGCCCCCGTATCCAACCTGACAATCTGACATCCGAAGCGTCCCGCCCCGGCGGGTGCGGGTCGGCAAACGCCCTATGAGCATGATTCGCGGCGGCAGTGAACCATTTTCGGCGCGACGTCGCCACGATCGACGCGGGGACATTGCCTTGCGCGCCGATATCGTCTAGCCGCGCTCTCTCCACCCGGCGGCCCGATGGCGGAGTGGTGACGCAGCGGACTGCAAATCCGTATACGCCGGTTCGATTCCGGCTCGGGCCTCCATCCTCCTGAGCAGAATTCCTTAGATTGTCTGCGGGTTCGAAGGCGAGTCGGCGGTTTCTGCCCCTCCAACAGCCTGCGAGGGCCTTGACGCTGGGCAGTACCCGGGATCGCTGATTTACACAGTTATCCGCGTGCAGCCGGGCATGTGCAGGGTCAACGAGCGCTCGCAAACCAGATCACATGTTTGGCGCCCTTGCCGTTGCCGCGCGCGCTGACGGTAACTTCGTCAACCGCGAACCCGACGTTCCGCAAGCGGCGGGCGAACGCGTCGTCCTTGCCGGCGGACCAGATGGCGAGGACGCCACCCGGCCGCAGCGCAGCCTGAGCCGCCCTGAGGCCCGCCTGCGAATAGAGCTGGTTGTTGGCTTCGCGAACGAGGCCGTCGGGGCCATTGTCGACGTCCAGCAGGATGGCGTCGAACGCGGCGCGCTGCGAGCGGATCACGTCAAAGACATCCTCTTCGACGATGTGAACGCGCCGGTCGTCGAGACAGCCGCCTGCCACCTGCTGCATCGGCCCGCGCGCCCAGGCGATGATCTCGGGCACGAGCTCTGCCACGGTGACGTGCGCATCGGACGCGAGGACAGCCAGCGCCGCACGCAGGGTAAAGCCCATGCCATAGCCGCCGATCAACAGGCTCGCGTTCGCACGGCCTGCGATCCGAGCGCAGCTCATCGTGGCCAGAGCTTTTTCCGAGCCGCGCATCCGTGTGTTCATAAGCTCGTTGCGGCCGATCATGATGACGAAATCGCCGCCATGCCTGATCAGACGCAACTGCTCGCCGCCGGGAATGTCGGCGGTGCCGATCAGCTCCCGAGGTATCATTGACGCGTTTCCACGCGGGCTTGCTCAGCCCTTGCGGCGTTTGCGGGCGGCATAGCGCGCATCACGCGCTGCCTTCGCCTCGCTCTCGGTCAGGACCTTGTTCGTCGCCGCTGCCTGCTCTTCTGCCTCGGCGAGCCGAGCGGCCTCGCGAGCGCGCTCGGCCTTGGCTTCAGCAGCGGCGTCTCGCGCACGCTGGGCTTCCGCACGCTTTGCCTGCGCGGCGGCGTCCTTGGCAGCCTTCGCGGCAGCCCGCCGGTCGAGCTCGTCCTGGCTCAATGCGGGACGGGCTTGCAGCTTCTCGAGCGCGCTGTTGCGCGCCCGAGCTGCCGCTGCCGTGCGTTCCTGGAAGCTGGGTTCCTTGTAACCACGCATGGGCAGGCCTCTGCTTACGCTGCCTGCAGGTTGACCGCGGAGGTCTTGCCGCGACGATCGGTTTCCAGCTCGTAGGAAACGCGCTGATCCTGGACCAGTGTCTGCATTCCCGCGCGCTCGACCGCCGAAATATGCACGAACGCATCGCCGCCGCCATTCTCGGGCGCGATAAAGCCATAGCCCTTGGATTCGTTGAAGAATTTGACCGTTCCGGTAATCATAGGAAAATTCCTGATACAATTGAAAAAAGAGCATGCCCGAACAGCCGGGAATGTCTGCATCGTGAAGCTAAAGGGGGATAAAGATGGCGGCACACGCTGCCAATTCATCGGTCGAAAGCGACGTGAGCAATCTGCTTTTAGCACAATCCGACGCAGATAAGAAGGGCTTCGCCTGACCATCGACCGTTTGTAGCCTCGCGGCCCCCGTCCGGCAGGGTCGGTCAGGCCTCGCGCCATTCCCCGGGTGCCAAGCCGTGGAGCGTCCAGTCGCCGATCGCCCAGCGGACCAGTCGGAGTGTCGGATGGCCGATCGCCGCCGTCATCCGGCGTACCTGCCGGTTCCGTCCCTCGCGGATCGTGATCTTGAGCCAGCAATCGGGCACGCTTTTGCGGAAGCGTACCGGCGGGTCGCGCGGCCACAGCTCGGGATCGGGAATGCGTTCGGCTTCGGCCGGGCGAGTGAGACCGTCCTTCAATGTCACGCCGCGCCGCAGAAGCGCAAGGCTCGGCTCATCTGGTTCACCCTCCACTTGGACGAGATAGGCTTTGGGCATCTTGAACTTGGGATCGGCGATCCGCGCCTGAAGCCCGCCATCGTCGGTGAGGAGCAGAAGTCCTTCGCTGTCCCGATCGAGCCGGCCAGCGGGATATATGCCCGGCACCGGGATGAATTCGGACAATGTCGTGCGCGTCGACAGTTCACTTCGGTCGGTGAACTGCGACAGCACGCCATAGGGTTTGTTGAACAGGATGAGCCGCGCCATGCCTGTCAGTCCTCGTCGTCGAAGGCGAGACTGCCCTGGTTGACGAGCCGCGCTATCAAATCCGCGATAGCGTCCATGCCCTCGGCGTTCGGATTGACAAGGACGCGATCCTGTCCGCAGATCTGCTCCGCCAGTTCGGACGCTGCCCCATCGCAATCAATACAAGTGCCGTCGACGAACAACGTCAGTGAAGACGCGTCCTGTCGCCAGAAGGAAAAGCGGCTGGCCGGATTGCGCTGCAGCATCACGCCGCTGTCGATCTGGAGGCGGATGTCGGCAGATGTGAGCGCCTCCTGCGGCCCCCAATCGACGTCGGGATATTTGCGGGCGCTGTTGTACTGCCCGAACCAGCGCGCGAAGGCGTTGCGATCGAGCATCTTTTCCGCGACCATCGCATGCAGCCCGGCGATAGCAGGAGCCGAGATTTCACCGGGATTATCCTGTGCATATCGGGTCGAACCGCTGTACCGATCCTGATAGCGGTCATCGTCCTGCAACTGCTCCAGAAGATGGTCGCAATAATGCGCGAACAGTTCGCTGCGCGCGGGCGCGCGAAACCCGATCGAGTAGGTCATGCAATCATCCCCGACCGCCGTTCCCTCGTGCGCGACGCCGGGCGGCACGTACAGAATGTCTCCCGGCGCGAGAATCCACTCATCCGTCGCTTCGAAAGTCGCCAGCAAGCGCAGGTCGTCGTGCGGGAGGAGGTCTGTAGCTTGATCGCAGGTGCCGCCGACGCGCCAGCGACGTTGCCCCAGACCCTGGATCAGGAACACGTCATACTGGTCGAAATGCGGGCCGACGCCGCCCCCGTCCGTCGCATAGCTGACCATGACATCGTCGATGCGCCAGCGCGGTATGAACTCGAACGGCGTGATGAGCGCGGCGACATCCGGGACGAAATGATCGACGGCCTGCACGAGCAGGGTCCATGGTCCTGTATCCGCAGCATCGAACCGCGCCTCGGGGAACGGTCCGGTTTCCACGGTCCATCGTCCTTCATGGTGCGTGATGATACGCGCTTCGACGTCGGCCTCGCAGGCAAGGCCCGCCAGCTCCCCCGGCTCCAGCGGGTTACGCCATGACCGCCACGGATTGCGGATCAGGAAGGGCTTTCGCTGCCAGTAATCGCTCAGGAAAGTGTCGAGGTCGAGTTGGAGTTCGGGCATGAAGGCTCACAAGGGAGTGGTGTGTCTGCCGGTCTGCAGAGCATGCACATGCTGGCAGGCAACAGGCGCGGCCTTACCGATATCGATCGCTTGCCCCCGTGGAAAGCGGCATCGGGTTCCCGGCATGAAGGACAGGTTCTTACACGGCTTGTGATCCGTCGCCCCGGCATATCCCGTGATGCAGGATCGAATTGCCGATGTCAGCGATCGCTTCGAGGCTCTCGTCATCAGACCAGATCGCGTAGCGCAGGCCCAAGAAGACGTTCATGCCCATGATGGCCCAGGCATGTGCCTCGATCAGATCGCTCCGCAATTCGCCTGACCGGCCACCATTGCGCAATCGTTCGAGTATCCGCTGTGCCGTAGTCTCGTAATGCTGGCGGAAACTTGCCGGGTCGACGAATTCGGCTTCGTCGATGATACGGTAGATTTCTTGATGCTCGCGGGCGAAATTCAGGAATCCCAGAAGAGCCGCTCGCTCGGTTTCGAGCGCTCCAAGGTTGGGACTTAATGCGCGGCGCGCCTCCTGTCCCACCCGGCTGCTCAGATCCTGCACCAGCGCACGGAAGATCTCGTCCTTGGAATCGAAATAGGTATAGAATGTGCCAAGTGCCGTTCCCGCGCGCCGCGTGATCCCGCTGATCGACGCGTCGTGGAAGCCCTTTTCGCCGAACTCCAGAGCCGCCGAATCCAGCAGGACGCGCAAGGTGCGCCTGCCGCGCTCGGTGCGGGGCTTTTTGTCGGCCTGCGGAGGCGCCTTTGGCTGGTCCATGCCGTAGGGCTAACGGCCCGCTGCGAACTTGGCAAAACATTTAAGTTGAAACATGATTCAACTTTTAATAATGTGGGGGCGAGCGATAAGACTGAAAAGGGAGAGAACCGATGACCAAGGCGCAGCTTCGGCTGTCTGCAACATGCTTTTGCTATGTCGCTGTGTGCGCGGCTCCAGCATGGATTACGCCCGCGATTGCGCAGGATAGCGCTGCCAGTGCTGTGAACGATGCCGACGGAGCCGGAGAGATACTGGTCACCGCCCGCCGGCGCGAAGAACGCCTGATCGACGTGCCGATCGCCGTCACGTCCCTTGGCGCTGCCCAGCTCGACCAGCGCGGCGCGATCGACCTGACCGAAATCGCGCAGCTCAGCCCGAACACGACGCTGGAGGAATCGCGCGGCACCAACTCCACGCTCTCCGCCTTCATCCGCGGCATCGGCCAGCAGGATCCAGTTTCGGGCTTCGAGCAAGGCGTCGGCATCTATCTTGACGACGTCTATCTCAACCGTCCGCAGGCGGCGGTGCTCGACATCTATGACGTCGAACGGATCGAGGTGCTTCGCGGACCGCAGGGGACGCTTTACGGGCGCAACACCATCGGCGGCGCCGTGAAATATGTGACGCGCCTGTTGCCGCAGGATTTCTCGCTGAAGCTGAAGGGCACCATCGGCAATTACAAGCGTGCCGACGGGATCGTGACCGTTTCCGCCCCGGTCGGCGATATGCTTCGCGTCGGGGCGTCGGTCGCGCGGCTGTCGCGCGGCGGCTATGGCGATAACCTCACGACGGGTGAGGAAAACTACAACAAGGACGTCTGGGCCGCGCGCGCGACCATCGAGGCCGGCGACTATGGCGCGCCTTACTCGATCCGCATCTCGGGCGACTATACAAAGGACAAGAGCAACGCGCGCGGCGGGCACCGGCTGATCCCGGGTGTGCAGTCCGGCGCTCCGGTGCTGTCGGACGTCTATGACACGCGCGGCGGCCTGTCCGATCCGCGCCAGGATGTCGAGGCCTACGGCCTTTCCGCCAAGCTGGGCTTCGAGCTGACCGATGCCCTGACTGTCCGGTCGATCACGGGCTGGCGCAAGGACGAAAGCGCGTCCCCGATCGACTTCGATGCCTTGCCCGCGGTCGACGTGGATGTCCCCGCCATCTACCGCAACGAGCAGTTCAGTCAGGAATTCCAACTGCTCTGGGACGACGGCGGTCCGTTCACCGGCATGATCGGTGCCTATTTCCTGGATGCCAGCGCCGATACCCAGTTTGACGTCCGCCTGTTCAACACTTCGGCTGGCTTTACCGCCTTCACGGAGGCGAATGTGGACACCCGCACTTACGCGATCTTCGCTGACGGGACGTACAAGTTCTCCGAACAGGTGAGCCTGTCGCTCGGCGCCCGCTACACCTGGGACAAGCGCAGCGCAGACATCCTTCGCCAGAATTATCTGGGCGGCGGCTCCCCCGTGTTCGGCGGTGCCGGCACCCCCTTCGGGGCACCGAGCACCAATTTTCAGGGTTCGGCGAACTTCGACAAGTTCACCCCTCGCATCTCGCTCAGCTACCAGCCGAACCGCGATCACAATATCTACGCCAGCTACTCGAAGGGCTTCAAGGGCGGCGGTTTCGATCCGCGCGGCGTCGGCGTGAACGCCCCGGCCGCCATCCCCGGCCAGCCGACTGATGCGGAAGTCGCTGATTTCCTGAGCTTTGAACCGGAATCGGTCGACAGCTACGAAGTCGGCTACAAGGGCAGCCTGGCGGGCGGCGCGATATATGTCGCGCTGGCGGGATTCTACGCCGACTACACGAACGTGCAGATCCCCGGGTCCGTCGCCTGCAGCGTCGGCGGCATCGCCACCTTCTGCGGCGTGGTGTCAAATGCCGGCAAGGCCAAGTTCAAGGGCGTCGAGTTCGAAACCTCGGCGCGTCTGGGGCAGGATCTGCTTACGGCGGGCGACCGGCTCAGCCTGTCGGGCTCGCTTGGCTGGATCGACGCCGAGTACAAGGAATATATCACCAACATCGGCGGTGTGCCGACCGACGTCGCGCAGTTCCGCGAAGTGCAGAACACGCCGGAATGGAGCGGCAGTGCCACGCTGGGCTACACCACGCCGGCGGGCGATGGCGATCTCTATCTCGGTACGACACTGAGCTTCCGCAGCAAGACCTACCAGTTCGAGGTCCCCAATCCCTATCTCGACCAGGGCGGCTATGCGTTGTTCGACGCCAGCATCGTCTACACGGCACCGGGCAAGAACTGGAGCCTGGGGCTACATGGCAAGAACCTGACCGACCGGCAATACAAGACGTCCGGCTATACCTTCGTTGCGGCTAACGCCACGACCGGCGCATTGGCGACTGGTGCCAATGGCCTGCCCGTTCCCAGCCTCGGCCGCGAAGGCACGCTGACGGCATTCTACGGCGCACCCCGGCAGGTGTACCTGACCGCCACGCTCGAATTCTGAGCGCCGCGCCAGCATGACCTACTCGCCGCACCGCTACGCCAGCGCTGACGGGCGGCTGCAGCTCTTCGCCCGCGATTATGGGGGCGAAGGGCCGCCGCTGCTGCTGCTGCACGGGTTGACGCGGAACAGCGCGGATTTCGAGCCGCTGGCGGCTCACCTCGCGGGCCGCTACCGGCTGGTCGTCCCCGATCAGCGCGGTCGGGGCCTGTCCGACATCGACCCGGAGCCCGCCAACTATCGTCCCAACATCTACGCGCAGGACATGTTTGCCCTGCTCGACAGCCTCGGCATCGCCAGCGCGCCGCTGATCGGCACGTCGATGGGCGGGCTGATGGCGATGATCATGGCTGCGGCACAGCCCCGGCGCGTCGGCCCTATCGTGCTGAACGATATCGGTCCGGTCCTCGATCCCGCCGGACTGGCACGCATAGGCAGTTACGTCGGTGGTGGTGGCCCCTTTGCGAACTGGGACGCTGCTGCCGCTGCCTGCGCGGCGATCAATGCCGACGCCTTTCCCGGCTTTGGCCATGCTGACTGGATGGCCTTCGCCCGGCGCACCTGCCGCGAGACGGTCGATGGACATGTCAGCTTCGCCTATGATGCGGCGATCGCGGCGGGCTTCGCCTCACCTGCAACCGAACAGGCAGATCTGTGGCCGCTGTGGGCAATGCTCGGCACGCGGCCGGTGCTGGTGCTGCGCGGGGCCTTGTCGGACCTTCTCGCGCCCGCCACAGTCACCCGCATGGAACAGGAGCACAAGGGACCGTTCGAAAGCCGTGAGATCCCCGACCGGGGTCATGCGCCGCTGCTCGACGAGCCCGAGGCGCTGCAAGCCATCCAGGCGTTCCTCCAGCGCCATGTCGGCTGACGTGGCCGCCGCCGCTGCGGTCCGGGCAAAGACCTCCAGCCCGCGTACCGTGCTCGGCATGCTTCTGCTGGTCTATGTCTTCAATTTCGTCGACCGGCAGATCCTTTCGATCCTCGCCGCGCCGATTCAACGCGACCTGGGCCTCGACGACGCCCAGATGGGCCTGCTCGGCGGTCTCGCCTTTGCGCTGCTCTATTCCACCCTTGCGGTGCCGCTCGCCGTCGTTGCCGACCGGACGAGCCGAAGCTGGGTCATCACCATCTCACTGACGCTGTGGAGCCTGTTCACCGCCCTGTGCGGCCTGGCGCAGGGCTTCTGGCACATCTTCCTTGCGCGGCTCGGGGTCGGCATCGGCGAAGCCGGCGGAGTCGCGCCGTCCTACGCGCTGATCGGCGACTACTTCCCGAGCGAAAAGCGGGCATCGGCTCTGTCCATCTACTCGCTGGGCATTCCGCTCGGTTCGGCCGTGGGCGTGCTGGCCGGCGGCTATATCGCCGCCGCCGTGGACTGGCGGCTAGCCTTTTTCGTTGTCGGATGCACGGGCGTGATCATCGCACCGCTGTTCAAGCTGACCGTCCATGACCGCCCCAAGGCCGCCGTAGGCCTGCCGACCGCAACCGCCGTGCCATCCTTCCGCGAGACCGCCGCCATCCTCGCACGCAAGCCATCGTTCTGGCTGCTGGCGTTCGGTGCCGCCTGCTCCTCGATGCTGGGCTATGGCATCGCCTTCTGGCTGCCCAGCCTGTTGCAGCGCAGTTTCGGATTCTCGCTGATCGAGGCCTCGCAGTTCTTCGGGGCCTTGCTGCTGCTCGGCGGGGTCGCCGGGGTGCTAGGCGGCGGCTGGCTGGGCGACCGGCTGGGGCATGGCAACAAGGCATTTTATGCGTGGCTTCCGGGCGTCGCCTTCTTCCTCGGCGCACCGCTGTTCGCCGCCGGGATCCTGAGTTCCAGCGCAACCGCCGCCTTCCTGCTGTTCCTGATCCCTCAGGCCCTGGCCTATGTCTGGCTGGGTCCGGTGCTTTCGGCGGTGCAGCACCTCGTCAAGCCCGCCTCGCGGTCGGTCGCCTCGGCCCTGTTCCTCTTGATCAACAACCTGATCGGGCTCGGCGGCGGTATCTATTTCCTGGGTGCCCTGTCGGCGATGCTGGCGCCGGTCTACGGCGCGGAAGCCTTGCGCTATTCGATGCTCTACGCGCTTTCGCTCTATGCCCTCGCCGCCCTGCTGATGGCCCTCGCCGGGCGCAGCCTGCCGCGCGACTGGGTTGCCGAATGAACGGCCAGATCAAGCCCGGGACCGATCGCGCTCAACGGCCGTCGCAGGCACCCGATCGCGTGTCCGCATGCAGAGCCGACAAACACGGCGCGATCGGAACACGACCGTTCACCCGCCTCGGGTTCGCTGCATCTGGGTGAGCTCCCGGTCCATGGCCTGGAGGAAGCTTGATCGGTCCGCTTTGCCGAACGGCGGCGGTCCGCCGATCTGGTCGCCGCCGGCGCGCAGGTCGGCCATGATCGCGCGGGTCGCGATGGCGCTGCCGATCGAACTGGGCGTGAATGGCTTGCCGTTCGGTGCCAATACCCGCGCTCCGGCCTTGAGGCAGCGGTCGGCCAGCAGGATGTCCGATGTGACGACGAGCGTGTCGCGCCCTGCCTCGCCCGCGATCCAGTCATCCGCCGCGTCGAAGCCGTCGTCCACCACGACCAGTCGGATCCAGTCCAGCGGTGGAATACGCATCCGGCTGTTGCTGACGATGGCGACGGGCGCGGCGAAGCGCGCGGCGACCTTGTAGACTTCCTCCTTCACCGGGCAGGCGTCGGCGTCGACCAGAATGCGCATCGCCGGCGTCACGTGGTCTTCCGGGGGCCTTTCGCCTTCTTCTTGTACGGCTTGGGCGGTCGCCCGTCGACGGGACGAGCCGGGGCAGGACGGGATGGGGCCGGACGGGTCGGACCGTCGGCTGGACCCTTGCCATGGGGGCCGGTCGCCTGGCGCAGGACGCGGCGGTGAGGCGAGGGTGCTGATGCATTGTCCGCCGGCGCACCCTGCCGTGCCTGCTTACGGTTCTGGCGCGCGGCTTCGCGCGGTGCGCCGTCCGAGGCCTCGATAAGGATCGCGCCCTCGTCGTCGCCGCTGTCGGCCGTTCGGGCAAGCGCGGCGGCAAATCGCGCGGCGATGGCGCGGGGCACCTCGAACTGTGTCTCGGCGGGCAGGACGCGGATCGCCCCGATCTCGCCCCGCGAGACATGGCCGCGACGGCACAGCAGCGGCAGGATCCAGCGCGGATCGGCATTCTGACGCCGCCCCACGTTCATGCGGAACCAGACGGTGTCCTCGAAGCCGGGGCGATGGCGCTCCTGCCTGGCGGCGCTTCGCGCTTCGGGGCTGTCCTCGATCAGCTCCTCCGGCTCGGGCATGCGCGCGCGGTGGGCGCGCACCAGCATGGCCGCGATGTCCTGAGCGCTCCGCTCGGCGAGCAGGCGCTCGGCAAGGTCGCGATCGATCTGGTCGAATTCCGCCGGCTGAAGCAGTGTTTCCAGCAGCCGTTCTTGGTCCCTGGCGCGGATCGCATCGCGACCGGGTGCCTCGATCCACGCGGCGGCGATCTTCGCCTGGCGCAGAAGGCCTTCGACGCGCTTGCGCCGGGGATAGGGGACGAGCAGGATCGCCGTGCCCTTCTTGCCGGCGCGGCCGGTGCGACCCGACCGGTGTTGCAGCACTTCGGCGTCGCGGGGGATTTCGACGTGGATGACGAGGCTGAGCGTCGGCAGGTCGATGCCGCGCGCCGCCACGTCGGTCGCGACACAGACACGCGCGCGACGATCGCGCAGCGCCTGCAGGGCCTGGTTGCGTTCCTGCTGCGAATGCTCGCCCGACAGCGCGACGACCGCAAAGCCGCGCTCCTGCAGCGTTGCGTGCAGATGCCGGACATTGTCGCGCGTCGCGCAGAACAGGATGGCGGTTTCCGCCTCATGATAGCGGAGCAGGTTGACGACGGCATTCTCGATCTCGGAGGGCGAGACGGTGACGGCCTGATAGGCGATGTCGCCATGGCCGCGCTGTTCGCCGACCGTCGAGATGCGCAGCGCGTCGCGCTGATAGCGCCGGGCCATTGCCTCGATCGGGCGGGGGATCGTGGCGGAGAACAGCAGCGTACGGCGATCGGCCGGGGCGGCGTCGAGGATTTCCTCAAGCTCCTCGCGAAAGCCCATGTCGAGCATCTCGTCCGCCTCGTCGATCACCACCGCCGCCAGCGCCGACAGGTCGAGCGCGCCGCGCTCGAGATGATCGCGAAGCCGTCCCGGCGTACCGACGACGATGTTGGCGCCCGATTGCAGCGCGCGGCGCTCGGCGGACGGGTTCATGCCGCCGACGCAGGTCGCGATCCGTCCGTTCGCTTTTCCGTAAAGCCATGCCAGTTCGCGGCTGACCTGAAGCGCAAGCTCGCGGGTGGGGGCGATCACGAGCGCGCGCGGGGCGATGCCGACGGCCACAGCGCCGCTGTCGTCGAGAAGCTCGTTGGCCATCGCGAGGCCGAAGGCCACTGTCTTGCCGGAGCCTGTCTGGGCGGAGACGAGCAGGTCGCGGCCGGCGGCGCCCTCCGCGAGGACGGCGGCCTGAACCTGGGTGGGCGCGCTGTAGCCGCGCTCGGCAAGGGCGGAGCCGAGGAACGGCGGAAGATTTGCAAACGTCATTCTATTCCCGATCTGGGGTCAGTGGAGAGTGCCTCGCGTCGGCGAAGGCGCTCAGAGAGACTGCGCGGCGGCCCGCCCGCTGGCCCAGGCCCATTGGAAATTATATCCGCCAAGCCAGCCGGTCACGTCGACGGCCTCTCCGATCGCATACAGGCCTGGAACGCGTTTGGCTTCCATTGTTTTCGACGACAGCTCGGCCGTGCTGATTCCGCCGACGGTGACCTCGGCCTTGGCATAGCCTTCGGTGCCGTTCGGCAGGAACGGCCAGCGGGCCAGCCGCGCCTCGGCTTCGCGCAGTCGTGCATCGGGCAGGTCGGCGAGCCGCCCGTCAAGGCGCAGGCGCTCGCACAAGGCCGTTGCCAGCCGCGCGGGCAGTGCGTCCTTCAGGATCGAGGGAAGGGTAGCGCGGGGGGACTCCCGTTTCGTCTCGATCAGCCAGGCCTGCGCGCGGTCAGGCAGGAAATCTATCGAGATCGGTTCGCCGTGTCGCCAATAGGAGGAAATCTGCAGGATCGCCGGGCCTGACAGGCCGCGATGTGTGAATAAAGCGGCCTCCCTGAACGCGGCCTTGCCCGCGCGCGCGACGACCGGCGCGGCCACGCCCGACAGCTCCCGGAACAGCGCCTCCTCGCCGGGCAGGGTGAGCGGCACCAGCGCCGGTCGCGGCTCCACGACCTTGAGGCCGAACTGGCGGGCAAGCCGATAGGCGAAATCGCTCGCGCCCAGCTTGGGGATCGACGGGCCGCCCGTGGCGATGACGAGGCTCGGGGCTTCGACCGAGCGGCGGGCGGTCTCGACGCGAAAGCGGCCGCCATCGTGCGCAACGCTGGCGATCGTCTCGCCGCACGCCAGTTCGCCGCCACCCGTGGCAAGGTCGTCGAGCAGCATGTCGAGGATCTGGCGCGCCGGACCATCGCAGAACAACTGGCCAAGCGTCTTTTCATGCCAGGCAATGCCGCGCGCCTCGACGCGGGCGAGAAAATCCTGCGGCGTGAAGCGGCTGAGCGCCGATGTCGCGAAATGCGGGTTGGCCGACACGAAGGTGGCCGGAGCGGCGTTCAGATTGGTGAAGTTGCAGCGGCCGCCGCCGGAAATGAGGATTTTCTTGCCCGGCCCGTCTGAGCCCTCGATCACCAGCACCCTGCGGCCGCGTCGCGCGGCTTCACCGGCGCAGAACAGGCCGGCGGCTCCGCCCCCCAGGACAATGGCATCGAATTGCGCGGTCATGCGGGCGGCAGATAGGCGCAACAGGCGATCCCGGCTAGAGCGGTCTCCTGCCCATCCGGGTCACCTTGCCGGAGCGAAACGAACAATGGACTATGACGATCAGTTGCGCCGCTATTTCGGCACAGCCGACCTTGCGAGCGTCGCGACCGAGGCGATGCAGGCGGGCATCGAGAGGATGCGGGTCGATCTGGGGCTCGAACGCGACCGCGCCCGGCGCTTCGCCTTGTGGAGCCTTCTGTTCATGCTCGGCGCTTCGCCCGACCTCGACGTCGCTTTCAAGGACGAGGCCGATCGCAACGCCGCTCGCGATTTCATGGAACTGGTCGAGCGATCCTGACCGGGCTGGCTGGCATCGCGGGAAGCGGGCTTGACCTCGGCCGTGCTTGGTACGACGATCACGCCATGATCACCGTTCGCGCGCGTGCGTCCGCCTGGGCGTGCATCCTCTCGCTCACCGTGGCTGCGGGCGCGTTCTCGCTGGCTGTGTCGGCCGGGCCGGTGGGGGCGTCCGTCCGCGACGCCGACCCGCGCCCTCCGGCATCGCGGCGGACCGCGAAGCCGAAGAAGGGCAGCCTCGAATATCGGCTGAGCTGGGGCCTTGCTTCGATCCGTGCCGATCGCGCCTATGCGTCGGGGATCGACGGCAGCGGGATCACCGTGGCGATGATCGATGCGGGCGGAGCGGCTGACAGCGTCGGGCTGTTCTCCGATATCTCGCCCGCCAGCACCGATCTGGTGGAGACGCGCAAGACCCGCGAAGGCGATGAAAGCCACGCGCGCCAGACCGCGACGCTTCTTGCCGCGCGGCTGGATGGCGAAGGCACTTTGGGAGCCGCTTATGGTGCCCGGCTGTTGTCGGTGCGGATCGACGTGGACGGCTCGTGCCGGACCACCTGCTATGCCTATGGTGCAGATCTCGCGCGCGGCATCGACTATGCGGTCGCGCAGGGGGCCCGCATCATCGGCGTTCCGCTGGTGTCGGAAAAGCGCCTTGCGTCGGTCGAGCCGGCGCTTCGCCGCGCGGCGGCGGCGGGGGCGGTCATTGTGGTGGCGGCGGGCAATGACGGTGCCGACGAAGTGTCCTGGCCGGCGCGCTATGCCGCCGATCCCGCCCTGCGCGATGCGATGCTGATCGTCGGCGCGAGCACGATGGCGGGCGAGGCCGCGATCTGGTCGAACAGGGCGGGCACGGTTGCCGACCGCTATCTGGTGGCTCCGGGCGAGAATCTGCTGGTCGACTGCGGCCAGGAGACGTGCCAACTGGTATCGGGCACGTCCTTTTCCGTTCCGTTCGTCGCCGGCGCGCTGTCGCTGGTCATGGCGCGCCGGCCGGACCTTTCCGCGCATCAGGCGGCGCGCATCCTGCTCGCGTCGGCCTCGGACCTGGGCGCGCGGGGCCGCGATGTCGATACGGGCGCGGGGCTGCTGAACGTGGCGGAAGCCATGCGCGCCGCGCGCCAGCAGCGGGCCGAGCGCGCGAGCCTGCCCGGCGGCGAGAGCTAACCAGCGCACAGACCGGCCTCATGCGACCCTGCTGTTCGTGCAGGTTGATCGAGAGCAATGACCGAGCGTTACTTCGGCTCCATATCCGGTGCATCCTGATCGGAGGTGCCCATGCGAAGAGTGCTCGTCATCGACGGCCATCCCGATCCCGCGCCGCATTTTCTTCATGCGCTTGCCGACGCCTATAGTGCAGGAGCGCGGACTGGTGGCCACGAGGTGCGACGGGTCGATGTCGCGCGGCTCGATTTTCCCATCCTGCGCTCGCCGCACGGCTGGATGGAGGGCGAGCCGCCCGAAGCGATCGCCGCCGCGCAGGCAGACGTGCGCTGGGCGGAGCATGTGGTCGTGCTGTTTCCCTTGTGGCTCGGCGACATGCCCGCGCTTCTCAAGGGCTTTTTCGAGCAGCTCGCGCGGCCCGGCTTCGCGCTCGCCTATCGCGACAAGGGATTTCCCGAGAAGCTGCTGAAGGGACGCTCGGCGCATGTCGTGGTGACCATGGGCATGCCCGCGCTCGCCTACCGGCTCTACTATCGCGCCCACGGCCTCAAGAATCTGGAACGCAACATTCTGGGGTTCGTCGGCTTCAAGCCGGTGACTCACGATATCATCGGCATGGTCGAATCAAACGCGGACGCCCGCGCGACGTGGCTTCGGCGGATAGAGGAACGGGGACGCAAGGGGCGTTGAGGGCATCGTCCCCGTGGTCCCGGCGAAGGCAGGAACCCGGAGTCGCAAGCGCCGGCTCCCGCAACGCCGGGTCAGTCGATCAATCCCGCAACAGTTCGTTGATGCCCGTCTTGGACCGCGTCTGCTCGTCCACGCGCTTGACGATGACCGCGCAATAGAGGCTGGGGCCGGGGGTGCCGTCGGGCAGGGGCTTGCCGGGCATCGAGCCGGGGACGACCACTGAATAGGGGGGCACTTCGCCCATGAAGACTTCGCCCGTGGTGCGGTCGACGATCTTCGTGGACTGGCCGATGAAGACGCCCATCGACAGCACCGAACCCTTGCCGACGCGTACACCCTCGACCACTTCAGACCGCGCACCGATGAAGCAGTCGTCCTCGATGATCACCGGGTCCGCCTGGAGCGGTTCGAGCACGCCGCCGATGCCGACGCCGCCTGACAGATGGACGTTGCGGCCGATCTGCGCGCAGCTCCCCACCGTCACCCAGGTATCGACCATGGTGCCTTCGCCCACATAGGCACCGATGTTGGTGAAGCTGGGCATCAGCACGACCGACTTGCCGATGAAGCTGCCCTGGCGGACGATGGCACCGGGCACCGCGCGGAAACCGGCGCTGCGGAAATCGGCCTCGCCCCAGGCAGCGAACTTGCCGGGCACCTTGTCCCACCAGTGCGTCCCGCCGGGGCCGCCGGCGATCAGGCCATTGTCGTTCAGGCGGAACGAGAGGAGCACGGCCTTCTTGAGCCACTGATTGACCTGCCAGCCCTCGCCAGTGAAGCCGGCAGGCTCGGCGACGCGCGCTTCGCCGCTGTCGAGCATCGCGATGGCGCGGTCGACCGCCTGCCGCACCGGCCCTTGCGTCACGGTGGAGACGGAGGCGCGGTCTTCCCACGCGGCGTCGATGGTGGCGATAAGCTCTTGCGACATGGTCAACCTCCCAGCAGCGCCTTCAGGAACGGCGTCAGCGCGGGGGTCTCATAATCGATAAAATCGGGATGTGAACCCATGCCGCCCGCTTCGGAACCATTGTTGACCCAGACCGTGGTCATCCCCAGCGCCTTGGCCGGTTTCAGGTTGCGCGCCATGTCCTCGAAGAAGATCGCGCGGGTCGGGTCGACGCCATGGCTCTCGACCAGTGCGGCATAGCCCATCGGGTCGGGTTTCGGCACATAGGCGCAGGCGTGGATGTCGTGGACATGCTCGAAGAGGCCCGCAAGCCCGAGCCGGGCGAGCACGCGCTGCGCATAATCGGCATCGCCATTCGTGTAGATCAGCCGCCGCCCCGGCAACTGCGCGATTGCGGCATTGAGCTCCTCGTCGGGCATGATCCGGTCGAGCGCGATGTCGTGGACATGGTCGAGAAACTCGCGCGGGTCGATCGCGTGATGGCGCATCAGTCCCGCGAGCGTGGTGCCATGCTCATGGAACCAGCCCTTCTGAAGCGCCCGCGCCTCGTCATATCCGCAGCCCAGCAGCCGCTCGATATAGCCGGTCATCCGGATGTCGATCAGCGCGAACAGATCGGCCTCGGGCGGATAGAGCGTGTTGTCGAGGTCGAAGATCCACGCGTCGATGGCGGCGGGGTCGGGAACGGCAATGGCAGGCATGCCGTCGGTCATAGCGAAGCCGCGCGGAAATGCGATCAGTTCGTCTTCTTGAGCGCGTCGGGCCTGTGTGCCGCCTTGGCCCCGGTCTTCTCGCTCCTGACGATAAACTGCGGGTCATCCTGCGACGCCGCCACCTTGTGAGTCTTGATGTGCGTGTCGGAGGTCTGCTTTTTCTCCACGGTGCCGCGGGTCCTGCCCTGGCTCGTATTCCACTGGACCTTGTCGCCCGGCTTCAGTTCCTTGGCCATATCGATCTCCTGCCGCGGTCCTTCGTCTCCCGCGATACCGAGACAATGATCGAACGCCGCCGAGGCTCCGCGACCATGCGATGGCCCTGTCCCGACAGGTGCCGCCAATCCGAACGGGGATGGCGGTAGCGCCCAAGATCGTCCATAGCACGCGCCCCAGCGGACCGATCTGTCACCATGCCATCCTCTCTGTCCCGAAGCGTCGCCCTTCCCTTTGCCGTTGCCCTTGTCGGCATCGCGATCTTTTCGGGCATGGACGCGGTGATGAAGCATCTGGCGCTCGAGATCGGTGCCTATAATGCGATGCTGTGGCGCACGATGCTGTCGCTGTGTGCGCTGCTGCCGATCTGGTTCGCGCGTGGGGGAAAGTGGCCGACGCGGCGGGTTTGGCGGCTTCACCTCATCCGCACCGTGGCTTTCGCGATTTCGCTCGTCCTGTTCTTCTGGGGGCTGAAGCACGTGCCGATGGCGGAGGGGATCGCGCTGACCTTCATCGCGCCGCTGGTGGCGCTGGGGCTGGCGGCGCTGTTCCTCAAGGAGCAGATCGCGAAAAGCGCGATCGGTGCCTCGCTGCTCGCGTTCGGCGGCGTGCTGATCATCCTGCTGACCCAGCCGGAGGGAAGCGGGGCGGCGCGCGGCGACTGGACCAGCCATGGCGCGATCCTGCTGGCGGCGGTGCTGTACGCGGTCGGGCTGGTCGTCGGCCGTCCCTTGTCGCAGCGCGCGTCGCCGCTGGAGGTCGCGACCTTCTTCAATATCATCGCGGGGGTGCTGTTCGTCGCGGTCGCGCCCTGGGCGGCGGTGGTGCCCGAGGTTCGCCATCTGCCGGCGCTGATCGCCGCAACTCTGTCTGCCAACCTGTCGATCATGGCGATGGCCTGGGCCTATGCGCGCGCCGAGGCGCAAGTGCTGCTGCCGGTCGAATATACCGCCTTCCTGTGGGCCATGCTGTTCGGTTGGCTGATCTTCGGCGAGGTGGTGACGGCAGGCACGCTGGCGGGCGCTGCGCTGATCGTCGCTGCCTGCGTCTGGGCGGCGCGAACCCAGCCGCGACCGATGGCGGTGGAAGCGCATGTCGATCCGGAACTCGCTGCGACGGTTGCCGGGCGGGGCGAGAACTAGGGGAAGGCTGGTTCACGCAGAGGCGCAGAGGGCGCAGAGGTTATTTGATTCACGCGGAGACGCGGAGACGCGGAGAGATCATGACCACGCCGAAGGCGCCTCATCGATCCGAACAGTTCCGCAGGCAGGAAGGTCGTTGATGGAGGGCGGCTTCGCCGCAGGTGCCCTCCCTCCGCGTCTCCGCGTCTCCGCGCGAACAAATTCCTTTCTCTTCTTTGCGTCCTCAGCGCCTCTGCGCGAACCATTCCGTCCCCTACGCGGTCTTGACGCGGACTCGCCGAAAGGCGATTGTGCCAGAAGGGAACATTTGGTGTCCGCCGAGGCCGACGCCGTGCGATAACCGGGGATTTTGTATGGCAAGCCGGGCCGGGTCCAGCCGGACTCCCGAATGGCGCATCATGCTGAAGCGCAGCGTCCTGCGTCTCGTCACGCTGGTCGGCGCGGCGATGCTGGTCGCGCTGGCGGTCTTCGCGCTGCTGGCGCTGCTCAGCTATCATCCCAGCGACCGGTCGATGAACACCGTCGCGGAAAGCCCGCCCGAGAACATCATGGGCTCGCCCGGTGCCTATGCCGCCGATTTCCTGCTGTGGCTGCTGGGGGTTCCGGTCGGCCTCGTCCTGCCGCTGATGCTGATTCTCGCGCGGCGCATGTGGGGCGATCAGGAGATGGCGGGCTGGCAGGGGCAGATCGGCAAGTGCCTGGGCGGCGTCGTCCTGGTCGGCCTGGCGATGGCGTTGTTCCAGCCCGATCCGTTGGTCGGCCTGCCCGCCGGATGGGGCGGCATCGCCGCGCTGGCGGCGGCACGCGGGATCATCAGCCTGGCCGACGTCGTGGTGGAGCCGTGGCGCTTCTGGCTCTTGGGCGCGCTGATGGTCGCCTGTCTGGTCGCCGGCGCGACCCTGTGGGTGCGTAGCCTCGCGCTTGACCGGCCGCTGCTTCACTTCGCCGCGCCCGCCGTGCCGCGCGTGAGCCTGAGCCCGGTCGCCGCGCTGTTCCGCGGCAAGACCCGCGCGCCCACCGGCATCGCCGCAGCGGAGGACGAGGACGCGCCCGAGCGCCCGGCCGAGCCGCGCCGGCCGGTCGACACTACACCGAAGAAGCCGATCACCATCCAGACCGAACCCAGCGCCGCCGCGCAAAAGGCGTTCGCGCCGGTGTCGAACCAGGAGGATCTGTTCGGCAACAAGTCGCTGCCGTCGCCCGACCTGCTCACGCCGCCGCCGC